>JAQTQU010000034.1:5329-15530 GCA_028712095.1 Candidatus Peribacteraceae bacterium | reverse complement strand
AGGAAGAACTTGCTCACGCTGTCGAACTCATCAACAATCGTCCTCGTCGTTCCCTCAACTTCCGTACGCCAAAAGAGGTGCTTGATGCGGAAATCAAGCGATATGCGTTTGAGACTTCAGACTAGGGTACGCAGTGCTCGCATGGTTTGCATTCGCTGCTCAATCAGTGCTGCTGTTCCGATATCCGCCCGATGGCGCACCGGCCCTTTCACCTGTCTGCAGAACTCTTCGGCGATTGTCTCCGCTTCTGCGAGGGTTTCGCCGATGCCGACGATACCGGCGGTGCGCGATCCTCCGACATGCAGAATACCCTGCTCATTTTCCGCAATGTCGCCGAAGAAGAGGCGTGCGTTCTTGGGCACGGGCGGAAAGGTCACCACGGCGCCTCTCTGGTCTTTGCTCACGGGGTAGCTCTCGGGTGCCAGGTACTTGCAGACGGTGGCCTTGTGATCGAAGCGGACGAGATCTTCCGGCAATGTTCCCTGTGTGATGGCCTGGCAGATCGCAACAAGGTCAGAAGAGAGAAGCGGAAGAACATTGAGCGCCTCGGGATCGCCGAAGCGCGCGTTAAATTCGATCACGCGGATGCCATCTGCGACGGCGATGAATCCTCCGTACAGAATCCCCCGGTACGGTTCGCCACATGCCGTGAGCAGAGCCTGTGCCGTGAGGCGGTTGATTTCTTTTGCGCGCGCCAGATCCTCTCTGGTGAGGAAGGGGAGGGAGTGATCGCTGTCCGTGTAGGTTCCCATGCCGCCCGTGTTGGGGCCGGTGTCGCCCGCGTACGCGCGCTTGTGATCCTGAATCGCCGGCATATCCACAACCTGCGTACCGGAGACAAACGAGAGCAAACTGAATTCCACGCCAACGAGCTTTTCCTCGATCACGACGCGCCCTCCTTCCTCGATGCAGTCTTTGGCGTACTGCATGCCTTCTTCAATGGTGGCCAAATGTTCGCCGCTCACTTTGACGCCCTTGCCTCCTCTGAGTGCGTCATACTTCACAACGTAGTTACCCTTCAGATCTTGTGCAATAAATTTGTTCAATTCTTTTGGCTCGTACGAGGTGAAAACGCGATACTGTGGCACAGAATCCGGAACGGTGTTGCGCAGAAGGTCGCGGGCGAAACTCTTGCTCGATTCGATGCGTGCGAGGGACTTCTTCGGTGCCATCGCCGGGATGCCTGCGTCTTCCAATACGTCGGCGAGTCCGTTGCCGATGGGATCATCCGGACCCACGATGGCCAGATCCGGCTTCGCCTTCTGCGCGATTTCCATTACCCACGGAAAATCGAGGATATTACCAACGTGAAGTTCTGTGGAGAGGCGCTTCAATCCAGGATTGTTGGTCGTGCAGACCGAAATGATTTCCGGCTTCTGCGGACTGCGTGCAAGCGCATCGGCGATGGCGTGTTCGCGGGCGCCGGAGGCGACAAGGAGGATCTTCACGATGGGAGAATATCAGAATATCGGAATATCGGGGATCCAGCGCGGGAAGCTTCCCGCGCTGGGCGTGGACCAATCAATACACCTCCTTGAGGAACGTCGACGAGACGCAACTGATGCACTGCCAGCACTGATAGAGATGCTGCGACTGCTGGCAACGATAGCAGTCCATGAGATTGCTATTGCCACCCGTGATCATCTCTGAGTAGTAGATCTCCTCCGAGCGATGGACGATGGCGCAGTGGAAACAGTTCTTCGCATTGCCCGCGCTGTAGCAGTAATCGCAGTTCTCGCAGTAGTTGTTCGTATTCGCCATACGGGGGACGCGGGACAAGAGCATCCTGAACTGTTGAAAAAAGGGGAGCTGATGATCGAGGGGCATTCCGTACGTCATCGGATCCCAGCCATCAGACCACCACTCATCGATCCCGTAGACGGGAAACGGGCTTGATTCTGGATAGATGGAGAGGATGCGCTTGCCGCTCAGAGCCGATGCCCGCTCGTGAAACGCGAGGTGTGGAATGAGCATCGCCCTCTTCTGATGTCGGCACTCCGGACACAGCGTCGGTGGCGGAATCAGTTCCTTCTTGCCCGCAAAGACCGGCGAGACCTGATCGTAGAAAGCGAGGTCATCTGCAACGACCTCGTAGGGCTGCTTACACCAGGCGTTGCGGCAAGTTCGCTGCATCCATCTCAGTATACCTCGTTGTGCGTTCCGACCGTGAGGAGGAGAGTGATGGCGTTGCCGGATTTCGCAAAGAGAATGCGCAGGTCATACCCTGCCGTGATGGCATACACCCCTTTCTTGCCCCCTTTGAGTTGATGGTTGTGCAGGCAAGGATCAAACGGCGCACGTACAAAGATTTGCAATGCGCCATCCACGTCGTGCCGTTGGCCTTCGCTCAGTTTTCGGTATGCCCTTTTGAACGAGGGAAGAAAACGGACGATCATGATCAGGAACGCAAGGATGCGATGAGATCATCCGCCGAATCGAATGCCGGAGAGAGGTTCTTGCCCGCGCGAGCTTCATCCGCCAAACGATCGAGGTATGCAATTTGCTCATCGGCATAGTGATCCTCGTTCTGCGAGAGAATGAATGGGATGCCGCCGTTCGTCACGACCTTCGTAAAGAAGATCCGAATGGCCGTGGGCGTATCGATGCCGATGGCGGCGAAAACCTGCTCCGCCCGCTTCTTGAGCTTCTCATCGAGCCGTATCTGAATACTCTTTTTGCGTGCCATGGTCAGAATAGATGAAGAATACATACATATTGTATACATAATGCATGCAAAATACAAACAAATGGATGTTTATCGAAAATCGCAGCCAAGACGGCCTTTGCCGAATTACACCAGCGCCAGCATCTTCTGATTATCGCCTTCCTCTTCATCATGCTGAAAGCTCTCGCGCGTCTGGTTCCTGCCGCTGCCGAGTTCCCGCAGAAGTTTGGGCGTCACCTCGGGGGTGGGGTACTTCTTGGTGAAGCAGCCTTCGCTGAAGCGCTTGATCTTGGGATTGCCGTACTGGATGGACTTATGGAGATCCTCGATGGTGCCGTAGAAGAGTCCGTCGGCCCTGATGTACTTGCGGATCTCGTCCACGGACATGTTGGCGCCGATGAGCTCTTCGGTGGTCGGCAGGTCGATGCCGTACGGATCGGGGCTGATGATGGGCGGTGCGGCCGAAGCGAAGTAGACCTTCTTGGCGCCGGCCTCGCGCACCAGCTCCACGATTTTCTTGCTGGTATTCCCGCGCACGATGGAGTCATCCACGAGGAGCACGCTCTTGCCCTTGAATTCGAGCTCGATGGGATGGAGCTTGAAGTGGAGTGAGCGTTTTCGCATGGACTGCCCCGGCATGATGAACGTGCGGTGGATGTAGCGGTTCTTGATGAGGCCCTCGCGGTAGCGCACGTTGAGTTTGCCCGCGAGTCCGGCCGCGACGGGACGACCCGTATCCGGCACGGGCACCACGGAATCAATGTGAATGCCGGCGGCTTTGATCTGCCGTGCGAGCGCCTCGCCCATGCGGACGCGGGCTTTGTACACGTTGACGCCGTCGATGGTGGAGTCGGGTGCCGCGAGGTATACCCATTCGAAGATGCAGGGGTTGAGCTCGCCGTGCCGCACCTGCCGCGAGTGCAGGCGGTTCTTGTGGTCGATGAAGACGACTTCCCCGGGACGCACGTCCCGCACAAATTCAAATTCGAGCGCGGGAAAGGCGGAGTTCTCTGAGGCGATGATGTATTCCTCCTTCATGCCGAACTTGCGCTTGCCGATCTGCAACGGACGGATGCCGTGAGGATCGCGGAAGCCGAGGATGCCCTGACCGCCGATGAGCGCTACTGCGGAGTAGGCGCCCTTGCACCGCTTGAAGACACCTTTCATGGCGCCGAAGACCTGATCGGGGGTGAGGCGGCCCTCCTTCGGCCGCTGGTTGCGGAGCGCGACGGAGAGGACATTCAAGAGCACTTCGGAGTCGGAATTCGTATTGAGGTGGCGGTACTCCTTCTCGAGCAGGAACTTGCGCAACTCCGCGGCATTCGTGAGGTTGCCGTTGTGCGCGAGTGCGATGCCGAACGGTGTCGACACGAAGAACGGCTGCGCTTCGAACTCGCTGCTGCAACCCGCGGTCGGGTATCGCACATGGCCGATGCCCATGGTGCCGCGCAGGCGGAGCAGGGATTTATCGTGAAAGACGTCCTGTACTAAACCGTTTGCTTTCTTGAGATGGAATTGGCTGTTGTAGGTGATGATTCCCGCCGCGTCCTGACCACGATGTTGGAGCAGAATGAGGCCGTCATAGAGATCCTGAATCACATCTCTGAAGCCGGCGACGGCGATTATTCCGCACATCGGAGAGGATTAGGGGGTAGCCCTTCGACGACGCTCAGGGCAGGGGAGTAGAACGGGGGACACGTTCAAACGGGCCCCACGGAGCGAAGTCCGGAAGGCCGAAAAGAAGGGAAACGGTGTTTCCACGTGTGCATTTTACTCGGAATGCGGCGCACCGCAAGATCCGCGGCGACTATTTTGCGTCGCGATAGACTTTCGTGCGATGGGCGATGTGCACGATGCGAACGGTCGACTCATCAATAATGTAGAGGACCCGGTAGTCTCCCGCACGCAGACTGCGCAGTCCCTTCATAGAGAACCGCAGAGGTTTTCCGAAAGCCTCAGGTGCGGTCATCAGTTTCTCTTCGATGGCTGCCTTGATCGTCTTGAGATCGGATGAGGAGATCTTTCTGATACTCTTTGGATCGTGCAGAGAACTGTAGGAGATCGAGTACGTCATAGGACCTTCGACCAGAAGTCTTCGTGTGAAATCCACTTCTTGGTGCGTAGGAGCCTCTCATCTGCGATGCGACTGAAGTAGAGGTCCTCCTCGAGCTCCATGGCAATCTCAATCATCTGCGCGGCTTTGGTCGCCTCCGGCACGTCGTCGCGAATGGCGAGTTTCTTGAGATAGATCGCCGTATCTTTATTGAGTGTGACGTTGAGGCGGCGCTTCTTGGTGGGCATAATGCATAGGAGGAAGTGTGCCACTAGTGTATCACTTAGTGATTGAGCGGGTCAAGAGGCTTCTCGGGTGGTGTTGATGGAATGGGGATCTGACAAACGCGATAATAGAGTGTTGTGAGCCGTGTGAAGATAGGATCTTGTGGCTGTCCTTGCTTCGCGAGCAGTGTATTATCGCGCTCGCATGTACTTGCGACTGCATGGAAGGCGGAGATGGTGTCGTGCTGCGTAAGCGACAAAGCGATAAGTGGATGAACCGCATGAGGGTTGATGAATTCTACCGGCAGTGCCCGAGCGATTGCATCGATGTGGCGTTCCTCCACGTGAGGTTCGGATTGTCCGATCTGCGTATGTATCTGTGAGCCGCCGTGCCACAAGGAGCTGTTCACCCACGAGCCGATGGTATTCCGTGAAGACATCGTAACCATCGACCGCTTCGGTCGTGAGTGCGCAAGCGGGATCATTGCTCTCCATAGACACATACTATCAGTTCATCCAGGGATGCCATTATTTTCCTCCTGCAATTTGTCGCTCCTTCGCTCGAATGCAGTTGCGAATTAAGGAAGCAACAGTCATGGGTCCGACCCCGCCCGGAACCGGCGTGATCGCCGATGCCTTGGCCGAAACCGTATCAAAATCACAATCTCCCACGAGCGCGGGAAGCTTCCCGCGCTCTATTTTATTCATGCCGACGTCGATCACCACCACACCGTCTTTCACCATATCGCCGGTGATGAGACCAGCCTTGCCGACGGCTGCGATGAGGATGTCGGCTTGTCGGGTAATCTCCGCGAGATTCTTCGTATGCCGGTGACAGACCGTCACGGTGGCGTCACGGTTGAGGAGCATCACGGCGATGGGCTTGCCAACGGTGTTGCTGCGGCCCACGACCACAACGTGTTTTCCTTCCACGGGAATCCTGTAGTGTTCAAGCAGAATGATAATGCCGCCGGGCGTCGCGGGCGGCAGATGTTCAAACTTAGTCGAGAGGAACATCTTGCCAAGGTTGTACGCGCCGAAACCGTCGATATCTTTCTTGGGGTCGATGGCCTTCACGATCTGGGGCACCGCATCGTTGAGGGTGCCCGGCAGGGGGACCTGCACGATGAACCCGGTGACGTCGGCATCGGCGTTGAGCTTCGTCACAGTTTCCATCAGAGTTGCCAGCGTCGTGTTCTCAGGCAGGTGAATATGCTCACTACGCATGCCTACCGCTTCGCAGCTCTTGAACTTCTGTTTGATGTAACTGGAACTCGCCGGGTCATCGCCCACCTGCACGACGACGAGCTTGGGGTTGAGCTTCTTCACTTTGGGCTTCAGTGAGGCGAGGAGGGCATCGGCGGCTTCGCGGCCGGAGAGGATCTTTGGGAGCATTGCATGCGTATGATAGCAGTAAGCAGAATGCAGAAAGTAGTAAGCGGATGTTTTTAAATTGTTGCATACTGCGTACTGCTGACTCCTTTCTGCGTTGTCATGTCACCTCTCACACGCGTCCAACGGTTCCAAGGGTGCTTCCCGGATGCTCCCGCATTCCGATTTCGTCAGGCGGAGGCGGCGCTCTTTCAGCCGGGCGCGACAGGGTGGGGGAGCGTCTCGGTTTTTCCCAAGGCGATGCGCGATAGTATGGAAGCGAAAATTCCGTGGATGTCCGTTGCGCTCCATCGGATGGCCGAGAGCAAGGATAAAGAAACGTTCAAGGCGGTGCTCTCTACGGAGGACAATTTGCTCTTCGAGACCGTGCTCATGGGTAACGCGCGGGAGCAGTGGACGGTGTGCGTGTCGTCGCAGGTGGGATGTGCGATGCGGTGCGTGTTCTGCGCCACGGGCGCGATGGGATTGAAGCGCAGTCTGTCATCAGATGAGATCGTGGATCAGCTCCGGTTCTGGCAATCTTTCCTGCGCGCGAGCCCGGCACTCGAAGCGCGGATAAGTAACATCGTTTTTATGGGTATGGGCGAGCCGCTCGCCAATGTTTCGAGCGTGAAGCGGGCCATCCGCACGTGGGTGGACCATACGGATATCGGTCCGACGCACATCACGGTTTCCACCGTCGGGGTGCTGCCCGTGATGGATCAGTTGCTGGAAGACAAAGGCTGGCCACCGGTGCGGATTGCGATTTCGCTTCACAGCGCCGATCAGGCCGAGCGCGAAAAGATCGTACCCTCCACCGTTCCGCACTTTCTGGACAAGCTCGCGGACTGGTGTCGTCGCTACCGCCAGATCCTCGGCAACCGCCGTCACCATCTCACGTTCGAGTACACGCTGATCAGCGGCGTGAATGACAGTGGGGAGCAGGCGGAAACGCTGGCGAGGTTCATCGAACGCTGTGGCAAGCCAAAGCTGAATGTCATTCCACTGAATATCGTTGCAGGCAAACCCTTCACCGCAAGCGAGCAGGAACGGATCGATCGCTTCAAGCAGGTGATGCTGCGGCAGGGCATTGATGTGATGCAGCGCCGTACCATGGGGCAGGATATCCACGCTGCGTGCGGACAATTGGTCGCTTCAGAATAAGCATCAAGGAAGGGGGCGGCCTGCCACGTCGCACATGTGCGACGTGGCCTGCAGACAATTGGCGATTGGCATGGAAGGCAAACCTACGGTTTTCCTTCCATAATCCATCCTTTCCCTCAGAGGTGCGCTCCAGCGTTGGGGCCCGCGAGACCCAACGCTTCGCGCAGATTTTTTTAAAAGTTGTCGCTAAATGAAAGGTGTTTTCACTTCAATATTTTTATAGATCATTTCCGCAACTTCCTCGAGGGGGCCTGAAGTATCGATGACATGGATTGTCGGATCTTCCTTGGCGAGCATCTGGTATGCGGCGTACACCTTGCGCTGGAGCTCCGTCCGTTCCAGCGCGTCCGTATGATTGCGGTGGCTCATGCGTTCCTGCAGGACTGCGAAGGGAGGAAGGAGGAAGAGGGTACAGTCAGGTCGAATAAATTTTTTGTTCATCTTGTCCAATGCCGAACGCTTCAGACCCAAGGCGAGGCCGTAGGCGATAGTCGAGTGAAAGTAGCGGTCTGTCATCACGGTCATCCCTTTGAGGAGCGCGGGTGCGATCACCTGTTCCACATGCCAGGCGCGGTCAGCGCAGAACCGCTGCTGCAGTTCCAGTGGTGCAACGGGTTTGCCGGCCCGCAAATCGCTGCGGATGGCGGATCCGATGGGTCCGTCAGTCGGTTCGAACGTACACAGGACGGCACGATTTTCTCGGGCAAGACGATCCGCCAGCAGCGTGCAGTGCTTGGTCGTTCCTGCTCCGTCGGGACCCTCGAGGACGATGAAAAAGCCACGCATTGGGCCGAAGTATACGCCGGTGCGACATGTTGAATAATAGTCTAAATTGTTGTATAATTAACAGAAAGACACATGTACTTCCTCCGAGCGATTGCCGGCCTGCCCGCGGCCCTCAAACGGCCCGCGTTTCTGATGCAGGTGATTGCGACGGATTTTGTGCCGTGGGTGCTGTGGCAGGAACCGCTGCATATTCTTCGCGCCTACGGCGAGTATGCGAAAGCATGCTCCGAAATCCTCTCGGTGCCGTTCCTGTTGAAGACGCTTCTGAGCCCATGGAAGGGCATTGCGGAGGAGATGCCGAATGCTTTGCAGTGGGATAAATTTCTGCAGGCGTTCTTCGTCAATCTGGTGACGCGCATGATCGGCATGGTCATCCGGCTGCTCGCGATCATCCTCTCTCTTGTGTTGCAGATCCTGCTGCTCGCGGTCTTTGCCATTCTCTTCGTGGGGTGGTTCGTCTTCCCGCTGATTGCACTCGGGGTACTTGCGGTGATTTTCATCCTTGTCTGACATGGCTGCCACAATCGATATCACCGGCACACGCACAGGCCTCGCGGCCATTCTTGCCGGACTCTTCTTCAGTCTGGGAACGTGGGTGGTGACCGCCGCGGCATTGGGGGGGATTCTTCTGTTTGCGGAAGAAAGCAGTCAGTGGACGGCGGCGGGACTGTTGTCGGTTCTCGTGTTCGCCGCGCTCTTCATCATCCGCCGGTTCATCGTGGACCGTCTGGGGGACGATGCGCATCTCGCGCAGACGGCGAAGACCGCAAGTGACCGTCTGCCGCTCGACCTTGTGTTGCATCTGCACGATTTCACCACGGTTTCCACCGTGGAACTGCTGCAGGCGGCGCTCGCGTCCTCCCGCGGCCGGTTTCTGCTGGCGCAGATGGCCGCACGCCCCGAGGTGGTCTGGGAGTGCCTGCGCGAGACCGCCGCAAGTCTCGATGCACCCGCGTTCCTTGATGAGGCGCTACAGCGTCTGCCCGCATTCAACAAGAAGATGATTTCCGCGCCGTACGTCCTGTATCTGCTGTTCGAGAAGAGCCCTCTGTCCGCCGAACTGCTGAACGGGCTCGATCTCTCATTGCAGGATCTCAAAGCCATGCTCACGTGGGAGAAATTCCACACGCTCCTCCCCAAGAAGCACATGATCTTCAGCCCCCACGTGCTCATCCGCACGTTCGGCGGGCTGGAGAAGTCGTGGATGCTTGGCTACACGAGTGCGTTGGACCGCCTCACTGATGAAGTGACCGACTCGATTCTGTGGAAGGATAACCGCGCGGTGATTCTGCACGCGCCGCTCATCGGGGAGGCACATCGCATCCTCGGACGTGCCGAGAATCACAATATCCTCGTGGTCGGGCCGCAGGGGGTGGGCAAGACGACGTTCGTCGAAAACGCACTCTATCAGTTACGTCGCAGTGAAGTGAAGGAGTCGAAATCCACGACCAGAGTGCTCACGCTCAGGACTGCGGAACTGATGTCGGGCGCCGCGCGTTCCGATGCGTTTCTTCTGCAGGCGCTCCAGCAGGCGGAGAAGACTGGACACTACGTGCTGGTCATCGAGAATATCGCGATGCTTCTTGCGTCGGCCGATCCCAAAGTGCTCACGGTGTTGCAGAAGCTGCTTGAAACGAAGAATGTTTCCGTCATCGCCACGGCGCGTACGGAGGAGTACCACGATGTCATCAAACGCTCGACCGCTGTGGAGAGTCTCTTCTCGGTGTTGCCACTGGAAGAGCCGAAGGACGAGGAGATTCTGGCGGTGCTCATGGAACAGCATTTTCGTCTGGAGCATGCGCTGCGTGTCACGGTCACGTACAAAGCGCTGCAGGCCATCCTCACGCTTACGCGCCGCTATCTTGGCAAGGGCGCGTTCCCCGGCAAGGCTGTGGCCGTGATGACGGATGCCATGGCGGCAGCGCGCAAGGCGCGGGT
>JAQTQU010000034.1:0-5319 GCA_028712095.1 Candidatus Peribacteraceae bacterium | reverse complement strand
GACCATGCGTGCACAGGTCATCGGGCAGGACGCCGCGGTGCACGCCGTGGCCGGAGCGCTCAAGCGGGCGCGACTGGACGTGGGTGCCGGCAAGCGGCCGCTCGGCACATTCCTCTTCCTGGGTCCCACGGGAGTCGGCAAGACGCAGACGGCGAAGACCCTGGCCGAGGTGTACTTCGGCGCGGCCGACCGCATGATCCGGCTCGACATGAACGAGTACACGACCGAAGCGAGTATCGAAGGCATTCTGGGTTCGCCGCAGGCCGGCCCCGACCATGCCGAGGGATTTTTGACCAAGCGTATTCAGGATCAGCCGTTCTCTCTGATTCTGCTGGATGAGATGGAGAAGGCACATCAGTCGGTGATCAATCTCTTTCTGCAGGTGCTGGATGAAGGCGTGCTCACCGATCACCATGGCGTCAAGACCGATTTCCGCAATACGATCACCATCGCGACTTCGAACGCCGGGGCGCTTTTCATCCGCGACTACGTGGCAAAGCATCCGGCCATTGATCCCGCCGCATTCAAGCAGGCGGTCATCGATCAGGTGCTGGCGGAGAAGATCTTCTCACCTGAGTTCCTGAACCGCTTCGATGAGGTCGTGGTCTTCCATCCGCTCTCGCGGGAGAATGCGGAGAAGGTGGCGCGTCTGGAGCTGCGTGCGGTCATCGACGACATTCAGCGCAAGCGCGGCATCATCGTCAGGGTGGAGGAGCCGCTCATTCTGGCGATCGTATCGCGCGGCTTCAGCGCCGAGTTCGGCGCGCGGTCGCTTCGGCGCGTCATCACGCAGGAGGTGGAGGACCGCATTGCCGATGCGATGCTCAAACGAGACATCAAGAGAGGCGAGACGATCGTGATCGGACTTGGCAAAGGACAGACGCCAACCGCCTGAGGCGATCACCGGGGCAGGTCCGATCGTGAGTATCTCCGTCTGCCCTCATACTTCGGTTCGTATTTGCCTGCCCGGGCGAGGTGGTTGAGCGCTCCCTGCCGGTGGAGTTCGATCTGTCCACCGACATGCACCGGGGAATCGGCAGTGATAAGCTGGCCCGTGCCGTGGGGATCCAGTGCCTCTTGGTACACCTGCTTCAAGAGAGTTCGCGAGAAGGAGGTGTTCACATCCGAACGTTGTCCGCGGATGACCTGGAAGATCCGCCGGATGTTGGGATCTTCGTGTCCTCCCGAGAGGAGGTAGATATTGAGATCGTCCGGAAGGCCGGCTTCGTCGAATGCGAGCATGGTTGCCTGACCGCAGGCCTCCGGTTCAATCGGCATGCCGGAAGCCTTGCCGGGTGCCGCCACGCTCGTCTTGAGCAGCCAGGGATGGCGGGCAATGTCTTGCTGACGGAAGCGGAACGCGATGCCGCCGAGCACTTGTGTCATCAGCAGACGGTTTGTTTCCAATGAGTGTGTGTTCCCATTGGCGGTGTGCAGGAACTCCGGCTCGTGCACGGCCGAGACATCCCCCTGCTTTGCCAGCGCTTTCTGCAATTCCACGAACTGTTCGATGCCCCGCACGATGTCCTGCTGCGGCATGCCGGGGTAGAAGGTGCTGCGCAGCTTCACGACGTGCACGCCGATGGTGGAGAGCGCTGCGATTTGTTCAGGGAATGCACGCATATCCTGTTCGGGGATGAGCCCTGATTCCTTGTCGAGGCCGAGCAATTTACAGATGACGACGCTCTGGCTTGAGTCCAATCCGGATTCGATGGGTCTGCCATCCGGCGTCATGATCTCGCTTACGTGTTCGATGCGGCCGGAGAACCATTGTCCATGGTTCGGCGTCGTGCGGATCATAGAGCGGACGCGGCTTGCGACGGAGTCAAATGCTTCCGGAGCCACACGAATCCCGAACTGTTCCCCCATGTGTTTGACGTGCGTGCCTTTACTCTGGTCCATGGCGATGAGATCTTTGTCCTGCCCGAGGCGTTCGAGAGTTTCTGCGTGTGAGAGAGTGGCCATGAGAGGGTGGAGGGGAAGAAAGAAACCGGAGACAGGTTGCCTATGGTATGGCAGATTCCTTTCGCAAACGAACGACTGTGACATGCGAAGTATCCCGTCATCCCATTGTGGACACGTGCAAGCCCCGAAGCAGGGGGAGGGGATGTCTGGTTTACTGGACTTGCGTTTGCCTCATCCCCAGCCCCTTCGTCGCTTTTTGCACATATCCTCCATCCCTTATGCTCTTGATTTGGATGGGGATCCTGGCGGGGCGGTCTTGAAAAAATACAGATCGTTCTCTCGCGTCTGGCGTGAATGTTTACACCTTCTTTCTTTCGCCCCCGAACCCTCCGACCTTTGCCGGATCCAGTGCCTTGCGCGCCTCACTGATCATCTTCTCTTCTGTGGTTGCCACGTCGTCGAGTGTGACGGATGTGTGATGTTCCAGGAGGAGTTGAATGAGCACGGGATACTGCGGGCAGAGATCCTCACTCAGTGCTTTCCCCGTGAGTTGCTGATACTGCTTGCAGGCTTGGGGGTTTGTGAGGAGTGCGTGATAGAGTTCCGTTCCGACGAGCGGCATGACGCGCGAGACATCGACACTCTTCAGTCCTCCTTCCGCGGGACCCGGAGCAGAGCAGGTATCGAGGAGCCTTTGGAGGCCGTCGGCGTTTTTCTGCAGGCTTTGCTTCGTCTCTCCCGGGAGTCCCAGGAGGAGCGCGATCTTCACGGCGAATCCGAAACGCTTGAGCATGACCAGTGTCTGAGTCATCTCTTGTACGTCCGGGATTTCCTTTCTCAGACGTCGTGCGATGTCCGCGTCGAATGTCTCTTGCCCGATGAAGAGTTCCCGCACTCCCATCACCTGGAGGTGCTCCGCCGTGCGCGATCCGTTCTCGCCGCGAAAGTCCGTCGGATAGGCGTACGCGCGCATCCTGAGGTCCTCGGGCAAGTCCGCCTTGCGCTCCATTCTTGCCTTCCGGAGTTCCGCCACCCGCCGTGGGGACACGGAGAAAATATTGTCCGCGACGAAGAAGTCTTTCATACCGTGGAGCGAGTACAGGTGCGCGAGCTCATGGAAGAAGCGTGTGGCGGCGAGCGTCTGGAACCTGTCTCTTCCCGATGTGCAGTACGGACAAGGACCTTCGCAACAGGCCTTGCTGCATCCACGGTTCGATTCCACGCTGGGCGTGAGGTCGAGATCGTGGGGCGCACGATACTTCGGATCGCGCGCATCGAAGGGAGCGAGGTATCGCGGGTCTTGCACGTGTCGAAAATCCCACAGCGGCAACTTGTTCATGTCGAAAGCGCGAGAGCCATTACTGCGCGGATTGCCTTCCTGCCGGTACGAGAAGTTGGGGATGTCGAACAGGGGCGTGCTTTCGAGGTACTTACGGAATGTTTCCTCTCCTGACCGGCGCACGACGGCGTCGACGGCCGGAATATTCCGAAGCACCATCTCGGCCATGGTCTTGCTCCACACGTTGGGCCCGCCGAAGACGATGCGGGTTCTTTCGTTGGTCTGCCGTACGGCGTCGGCGAGCAGGATGGCGGCTTCCTGATTGTCCCACCGGCACGAGATGCCCACGCAATCGGCCCCCTCGCAGTCCTGGGTCACCTCCTCGGTCTTCCGGTACCGCACCGCTCCCGATGGCTCGATGATCTGGGGAGGGATGACGGTCGTCTCGATGTCGTCTCTGGTTTGTTGCAGCGCACAGGCGATCACGGAGAGTCCCGTCGGCGGCGGCAGAAGGGTTGTTTCCGAGTCGCCGTAGCCTCCTTCCAGATTCCGGAAGGGCGGGGTGGGGGCCGGAAAGGCGAGTGCGACTTTCATGGGGAGCCGTGAAGTTGGTGTGTTACCTTACGGTAGTTCATTTCATCGAGCCAGTTTGAATGATCAGTTTCAGAATCATCCGATGGCGCGAAACAACGGCTCAATAATTGACAAAATTCATAAATGATTTATATTGATTTCATGGCATCCGCGACGCCCATCCTCGATTCCATCATTGATCGCTACCACGTTTCAAATACGTGGCATGAAGGCGACCCCGGTTACTCTCAACCCGGAGCAGAGACACGGAAGGAAATGGAGGAGTTGTCGGCGCGAGTCAAAACAGGGACGCTCGATAAAGAGAGTATCGAGGCGTCGCTTTCGAGGCTGCAGGGCGTGCGGGATAATACAAGTCAGCAAATCCTGCTCCTGATGTGGCTCAATAACTTCGGAGAGCAGTACGATCCCATTCTGATGGAAAGGATCGATGCGCTTCGGCCAGGAGAGACCGAGGAAGAGTGATCATGGGCGGGGATTCTGGCGTGCTCATTAAATGCCTTTCTCTCTCGCAGTATTCCTTCTCGGTGCTAAAGTGATCCGCTATGCCTTCCCGAATATTCTTCGTTGATGACAGCCCGCGTGAACGCGAGGACGTTGCGAGGGATATCGCAGACTTTCTTCCCGGAGGAGCGGAAGTGGTGACCGAAGGCGAAGTGGGCATGGCGATCATCCGCTTCCGCCAGTTGATGGGGATCGATGAAGGCGCGACCGGCGGTGCGGGTCTGCATGCGGCCATTCTCGATTTTCAACTGGACAGACTCACCTCCATGCCACTCTTCCGGCAGATGCTCGCTCTTGCTCCGGAGTTCGCTCGCACGCGGGTCGCATTGCGGACCAGCTTGAGTGAGGAGCAGGTGCGCTCCCGGTTTGCCGAGAATGAGCTCGAGTTCCCGTCCAAGTATCTCTCAAAGGGGCACTTGATCGATCTCATCAATTGGCTGAAGGGGTTGCCGGAGGGGGAGTGAGCTATGCCCTTTCTTTGTCAGGCCACGTTGCACATGTGCGACTGTGGCAGGCGCGACAAAGAAGGGATCATCCCCTCGTTGAAGGATGTATGAATCTGTTTCTTTCGTCAGGGGACCAGGGAACCTTGTTCGCCTGCCTGCCGGCAGGCAGGGTTCCCTCAGCCCCCCCGACACCCCCCTCGCCCTCCTCACCCAAACTGGGCGGGAAACCTGCGGGTTTCCCTCCCCTCCGGTCCCTCCTTTCCATCCGGTTTTGTTTCTGTGTGTTGTCATATTTCCGTTCAACAAAAATTATCGCGAAGTTGTGGGTGGCTCTGCCGGGACCCGCAACTGGAGCGATATCACTGAAGGGAAAAGAGAGCCCGTGAGAGAAAAACCGTTAGGTTTGTCTTTCACGAATTACAATACCAATTCCGCCGTATTCAGATCCGAGATGTTGCTCAGCTTCTGCTCCTGACTGGTACCCGGGTTGTAGACCTGATAGTAGAGTTCCAGCAGTTCGCGCGTTGAAAGTCGGCGTGTCGTGAGCCCGATGTTGTTCAGTCCGGCTTCCACCAGATTGATGCGGTCTCGCAG
>JAQTQU010000066.1 GCA_028712095.1 Candidatus Peribacteraceae bacterium | reverse complement strand
TGCGCCGCTCGAGGTCTTTCAGAAGGCGCTGCTCAATGTCACGCCTTTAGTCGAGGTGCGTCCCAAGCGCGTGGCCGGCGCGGTGTATCAGGTGCCGGTGGAGGTGAACCCCCGTCGCCAGCAGACGCTCTCGATCCGCTGGTTGCTCACGGCTGCGCGTTCCCGCAAAGGGATGCCCATGGCGCAGCGGCTGGGTCTGGAGTTGCTCGATGCCTCTTCGGGGCAGGGCCCTGCGGTCAAGAAGAAGGAAGACGTGCTGAAGATGGCACAAGCGAACAAAGCCTTCGCCCACTTGGCGAAGTAAGAAGATATTGGGCGATTCTCCTCAAAATTTGAGGTCAATGACTGCATTGAGGAGAATGCATTTTCCTGGTATAATAATCAATGAAAACAGACACCATATTTCCTCCCCATGCCGTCCATGTCTCCTGAAGTATTGCGTGGTTCCGAAGCATCCCGCGAGGAGCAGCCACAGGAACCGCAGGATCCGGAGACCGCTCTGACTCCGGAAGAGCGCGACAAGATGCTCACGAAGATCGCGGCGCGTCCGGGTGTGGCGCTGTCGCAGTTCTTCCGTCAGTACCACGATCAATTTCTGGATCGCCAGTGTGCCATCGGTCACCGTGTCAACGACACGACGGGGTTCCCGCCCGATCAGATGCGGGCCTACGAACAGCTGACGGGCGTCCTCAGCATGATCCGGGAAATGGCAGAACGCATCGGGGCCGACGAACAGGCCGGAACGCACAGTGGTGCAGAAGACTTCACCGCGTCGATGGCTCTTCTGCGCGAGGCCGAACAGCTCATCGGCACCCTCGATCGCAGCATCGCGGAGAGCGACCCTTCATGGCTTACCTACGAGCAAGGGCAGCGGCAGTATGGCATGAATGCGATGCTGGCGAACGGTCTTGCCACCGATCTCATGAAGGATGGCAAACATCCGGACATCCAGTCGCTCGTCGTGCCGGACAACGTTTCGGTGTCCCTCGTTTCCGGCGTGGATTTCCAGACGGTGGCATCTGAGAGTGACGTGAAGAACGGAACGGCGTTCAATCCGTACGCGCGCAAGATTCCCCAGTTCCGCAAGGCCATCCATCTCAAGATTCCGGCGGGGCAGATCCCGCGGCTCACGTTTGAGTGGAAAGATCCGTCCACGGGTCAGGAGACGTCGAGCACGGTGACGGGCCGTCGGCGGACGGATGGCGCGTGGATCTTCTATCCATCCATGCCCGAAGCCGAGGAAGCGGCTCCGGTACAGGAAAATGTGCAGGAGCGCTCGTGGGGGCGGAGGAGAGGAGGGTGAGGGGACGTGCGATTCGTGATGTTTTAAATGCAACTCGGTATCAGTACGTTGGTCTCTCTCTGTGCTGATCAACGACCGGATTTCAGATGTCGGCATAGTATTTAAACGCACATTGCCCCGCGCCGGTGGTCCTACTGACGCGCGCGGCTCTTCCGGTTATTCTGCGCGTTGTGCGCATTGCGGTTTCCCGGCTTGCTGCGTCGACGAGGCGTCTACCCGCATGTCCGATTCGGGTGTTCCCTCTTCGTTCCCGTTCACCACTTGGAATGCGCCGAGGAGCTTCATGGCGGACAGCCGTCCAGTGAGTGCTTGCGAGGGCGCAACGAGGACGATCTTCACCGGAGGGGCGTGTCTCCAGAGGAGAATGAGCTGTGAGAAGGCAAAATCGGTGCTTACAGTGGACGAGGAGAAATCCACGATCAGGCGCCTCCCGCCCCGCTGCGTGACTTCGCGGATGAGCTGCTGGCAACTCTCCGCTCCCGCTACGGAAGCGAGGCATTCGGCCGTGAGGAACCATTCACCGTCGCCGCCGTCACGCAGGGGAAAACTCCCCGGCGCAGCATTGCAGAGGGCCTCTTGCAGGGATGCGAGGTTCCGTCGATGCGCATCGAAGATGTCCGTCGCCACCCGCCGTTCGGGTCCGCAGTGATCCTCTGTGTCGTGGGGCGGAGGAGTTTCATGAGGGTGTGGCATGTCGAAAATGTACACCATATTTAGAATCTGTCAACATTGGGCGGAATGTGAGAATTGCCCGAGAGCATTTGCACCGAAGAGGGAGTTTCCCTATAGTTCCTCGGCATTCATCCGGATGCTGCACATCCGAGCGTGCGGGATGCATGTTTTATCTACTTTCCATCGTTTTCCCGTCATGGATCTCGAGAATCTCCCCAACACCCCGCACCAGAACCCGCTCCGCTCATTCGGTGCGGGGCAGGTCGGCATTCCTGCTTCCATTTTCCAAATATAATGTATGGATCTTCATAACTTACGCAATATCGGAATCATTGCCCACATTGACGCCGGCAAGACGACGACGAGCGAGCGCATCCTGTTCTACACGGGCAAGAACTACAAGATCGGCGAGGTGCATGAGGGCGAGGCGACCATGGACTGGATGGAGCAGGAGCAGGAGCGCGGCATTACCATCACGTCCGCGGCCACGCAGTGCAGCTGGAAGGCCAAAGACGCCAATGGCAAGGAAACAGTCTTCACGATCAACATTATCGACACGCCGGGGCACGTGGATTTCACGGCCGAGGTGGAACGCAGTCTGCGCGTGCTCGACGGCGGCGTGGTCGTGTTCGACGGCAGTCAGGGCGTGGAACCCCAGAGCGAGACCGTGTGGCGCCAAGCCGACAAGTACGGGGTGCCGCGGCTGGCATTCGTCAACAAGATGGATAAGACCGGCGGGGATTTCTACATGTCGCTCGGCTCTATCCATGATCGCCTGAGCAAGCATGCCGTGGCGATTCAGCTCCCTATCGGTGCCGAATCCGATTTCACGGGTGTCATCGATCTCATCGCGAAAAAGGCGTTCACATTCGAGGGCGAACACGGCGAGAAAGTCGTCGAGATTCCCATTCCGGCGGATATGCAGGAGCGGGTGTCGGAGTATCGAGCGGTGCTGATGGAGAAAGTGGCGGAGGCCGACGATGATCTGTTGGATGACTATCTCAAGAACAACGCCCTGACGGACGCCCAGATCGTGAAAGGGCTGCGCGTGGGAACCGTGAGGAACAAGCTCTACCCCGTTGTCTGCGGCTCCTCGCTCAAGAACATGGGTGTACAGCTCATGCTGGATGCCGTCGTTGCCTATCTGCCCTCCCCGCTCGATGTTCCGCCCGCGAAGGGTTTCAATCCCGATACCGAGAAAGAAGAGGAGCGCAAGGCGTCCAATGACGATCCTCTCACGGTTCTCGCATTCAAAGTCGCCACCGATCCGTTCGTGGGGCGTCTCACGTTCGTCCGCGTGTACTCCGGCGTGATGAAGGCGGGTACGTACATGATCAACTCGCGTTCGGGCACCAAGGAGCGCATCGGGCGCATCGTCCGCATGCACGCCAATCACCGCTCCGAGATCACGGAGGTCGAGGCGGGCGACATCGCGGCGGTGATCGGGCTCAAGGATACGCGCACGGGAGATACGCTCTGCGGCGAGGACCACACGATCCGCCTCGAATCCATCAAGTTCGCGGAACCGGTCATTCACATGGCCGTGGAGCCCAAGACCAAGGCGGATCAGGAGAAGATGGGTATGGCTCTGCAGAAGCTGGCCGAGGAGGATCCGACGTTCTCGGTGCGCACCGATGACGAAACCGGACAGATCATCATCGGGGGCATGGGTGAGCTGCACCTCGATATCATCGTCGACCGCATGCGCCGCGAGTTCAAAGTGGAATCGAACGTCGGCACGCCGCAGGTGGCCTACCGCGAGACGATTCAGAAGGAGGTTTCGCACGAGGAGAAGTACATCAAGCAGACC
>JAQTQU010000033.1 GCA_028712095.1 Candidatus Peribacteraceae bacterium | reverse complement strand
GCTGCTTCCTTTTAAGCCCCTCGAAGCTGAAGGGCTTCGTCACCACGGCCACCGTGAGAATACCCATGCTGCGGGCGAGCTCGGCGATCACGTGCACGCTCCCGCTCCCCGTGCCGCCTCCCAGACCCGCCGTGATGAAGAGCATGTCGACCCCCTCCAGCGCAGACTGGATCTCTGCACTGCTCTCCTCTGCCGCCTTCTTGCCGATATCCGGATTTGCGCCGGCCCCAAGCCCGCGGGTCGTGCCGCGGCCGATGGTGATCTTCTTGGGAGCCGGATTGTGGTAGAGCGCCTGCATGTCGGTATTGAGCGCAACGAACTCCACGCCCTGCACTTTGGAGTCGATCATGCGCTTGACGGCGTTGCTGCCGCCGCCCCCTGATCCGAGGACGATTAAGCGCGCTCCGGGCGTGGCATCGGGTCGCACCTCGCGCGAGACCAATGGATTGTCGTCATGCGTCGCGCTCGAGCCGTTGCTCGTCGCGCGGGAGCCGGAGAAGAGGGAGCGGAGAGTATCGGACATGGGAGAGGGGGTTAGGGGGTGAGGGCAATTAGGGAAGGAGACTCTTGAACCAGGAACCGACGCGCTGGACGGCGCGTTTCATCTGGGCCGTGCCGACCATCGGCCCACTCTCGCCCTCGCGCACACCCCAGATGAGGGTGCCGAGACCGGTGGCGTAGGCCGGATCATCCACCTTCTCGATCACGCCGCCGATATCCACGGGGAACCCCATCTGCACCGGTAGCCCCAGAACATCACGGGCGAGATCGAGCACACCCGGCGCCTTGGACGCCGCTCCGGTGAGGAGGGCCCCCGCGGGCAGCATGCCGCTGCGGCCGATGCGCGTGAGCTCCTGTTTCACGAGCGAGAAGATCTCGAAGTAGCGTGCCTGCATGATCTCGGCCATGTAGCGCTTGCTCACGGTCTGCGTGTCGACCTTGCTGACGGAAGAGAGGTCGATCATCTCGCGCTCGGCGATCTCCTGCGGCAGCACCGATCCGAATTCGATCTTGATCTTCTCGGCCGTATCAATGGAGGTGCGCAGTCCGATGGCAATGTCATTCGTCACGCTCTCGCCGCCGAGCGGCAGGCTGGTCGAATAGAGAATCGTCCCCTCTTCGAACACTGCGACACTGGTTGAGCCCGCGCCAATGTCGATGACCACGACACCCAGCTCCTTCTGACGCTTGGTGAGCACCGCCTCGGGCGCGGCGATTGTCGCCGGTACCAGATCATCGATATCCACCCCCGCCTGGTCCACGCACTTCTCGATGTTCTTCACGTGCTGGATGTGCCCCGTGACGATGTGCGCCTCGACCTCCAGACGGATGCCCGTCATACCCACGGGATTCTTGATGCCGCGCTGTTCATCCACCGCGTACGACTTGGGCTCGATGTGCAGAATCCGGCGGTTCTGGGGAATGCTCACGGCCTGCGCCGCCTCGAGGACGCGCCCCACATCTTCCACCGTGATCTCGGACCCCGAGATCGCGATGACGCCGCGGCTGTCGAACGATTCGATGTGCGATCCGCTCATCCCCACGAAGACGTGGTTGATGGGCACCCCCGCCATGCGCTCCGCATCTTCAAGAGAGGAGATGATATTGTGGATGAGCTCTTCGACATCAATGACGTGCCCCTTGCGCATGCCATGGGAAGGAGAGAGCCCCACGCCAATCACATTGGGAATGAGCTTCTCCTGGTCGCCATCCACCACGGCAACGACCGTCCGGATTTTGGCGCTTCCGATATCGAGACTGGCGACGATGCGTTCTTTGGACATGGGAGAGGGGGTCAGAGAAATGGTGAGTACAGAAGATGTTCCGCGCATTCCAAAATGGGATATCCGCGAAACAGCGGGAGTCTAATTGTGCAAACGAAGGATCCGCAAGATTGAAGTGAGTATCTTTGGTATACAGTGAGGTCAGAGGAGAACAAGTTTTCTGTTCTGATATTTCCTCATCCACTAGGGATGAAGTCATAGAGACACTCTGAGATATCAGGAGGTAAAAATAGATGAACACAGTTTGTCGTCAATAGAAATACGCCATCGATCCCCCTTCGATAGAACGTACAAATGCAATGGAGAGAGATGCCACCCTGCCTGCCTGCCGAAGCTTTGGCGAAGGCGGGAGCGTCGTCGAAGGGCGACATCGCGTGTTCATGGTTCGTTCCTCGACGGAGTTGATCCCGAGCGTAGTCGAGGGACTCGGAATGACGCGCTCACCATGACAGTTGTTGGGGAGCTCTTAGAACAGGAGCAACTGATCCGCCGCTTTGGTCTCGGCCGGAGAGTCGGCCGGCAGATCCCGCCCTGCACAGTGCCGCCTGCCGAAAGGAGTCTGGAGGAGGGACTGGAACCGCCTGATGAGCAGGGTGAATTCCATGGCACGGAAGAACGCGTTGATCTTCTCGGCAGGAAACATGCCGAGCGTCAGCTGGTCAAACGGAAGGAGCGGAAGATCCGTCACCAGCAGCGCCATGCGCTCGCAGAAGAACGCCTGCTCGCGGTCAGCTGTCAGCTTCTCACGGACGGCGGGGCGGATCTCGGCCAGATGATCGTAGACACCTTTGAGCGTGTCATACTTCTGCAGCAGCTCCGCCGCGATCTTGGGCCCGATGCCTTTCACGCCGGGCAGATTGTCGGACTGATCGCCGGTGAGTCCTTTATAGGAGGGAATCTGGTCCGGCCTGACCCCGTACTTCGCCTCGATCTCTCTGGGACCCAGATACTCCGCCTGCTGATAGCCCTTATGCGGGATGGCAATGCGGATATGCTCGCTCGCCAGCTGCAGCGCGTCGCGGTCCCCCGTGACGATCGTCACGCGCATCCCCTCCTTCTCCGCCGCGCGCGCGTACGCACACAGCAGATCGTCGGCCTCGAACTTGGGATCCGAAACATGCGGAATGGCGAACGTATCGATGAGCTCATGCACCCGCGGGATCTGCGCGTAGAAATCGTCGGGAGTCTCGGCCCGGCCCGCCTTGTAATCCACCGCCTCCTGGTGACGGAACGTCTCATCCCCTTCATCGAAGCAGAAGAGGAATGCATCGGGTTCCTCTTTGGCAAGGATGGAAAGGAGCATGGAGGCCACGCCGAACACTGTATTCGTCTGCTCCCCCGCCCTCGTCTGCAGTGTACGGGGAATCGCCCAGTACGCCCGGTACATGAGGTGATGACCGTCGATCAGGACGAGATGTTTCATAAAGGTAGTGGCAGGATAGCAGAAATACAAAGAAGATCAGGAACGTAAGGAAGGTGAGGAAAGTAAGGAAGGGACGTTCCTGCCGTTTCTGCCATTCCTTACCTTTCTCACTTCTTCCAAAACACCCCAACCCTCGAAAATCTCAAGTCCTCTCCCCTCCCAAAAAGAGCGATTTTCAGCTATACTATCCAGATAAGTCGGAACCAATCAAGCACGTAAAGACGTCCCGACGGGACGTCTCAACAGCCCTCGTCCGAAGTCCTAATCCCAATCCCTAACCGTGACTCCCCTCTCCCCCGCCTACGATCCCAAGATTGCCCGGCGCTACAGCGCACGGACGATCGAACATAAGGTGGAGAACAAGACGGCCCTGCAAAAGGAGCTGGGATGGCCCATGGAACCCAAGGCTCCCATCGTCTGTTTGCCGGCGGGGATGTCGGATGCACTGGGCGGAACACTCCTGAAGGAATTTCTGCCGGGCCTCTTGAGTCTGCCGGTCGAATTGCTGGTACTGGGAAAAGGCAGTGCGGACTACGGTGAGCTCTTTACGGAACTCGCACAGGAACGCGGCCATCGCATCGCGATCATCCCGCATGACGAAGACAGCATGCGCAAGTTACTGGCCGCTGCCGATATCGCCCTCTTTCTGACGGATCCCTCCGGCATGCCCGAGCTCACCACCTGCCTGCAGTACGGCGTGGTACCGGTCGCACCGACGGGCAGCGGGCTCAGTGATTACAATCCCGTGCAGGAAACGGGGAATGCATTCCTCGCCGCCGACGTAACCCCCTGGCTGCTCTTCGCCGCTCTCGTGCGGGCACTCGAAACATTCAAATTCCCATTCGACTGGCGGACAATCGAGCGGCACGGGATGGAATCGGTGGGCGGAGGGAAGGAAGTGGAAGACGAAGGGTAGGGACGGGAGTATTAGAATAATGGAATAATGGAATACTAGGGAAGTATGGGAATAATTCCTTCTTGAAACAGTGAGATGTCCTAATACTCTAGTATTCCAGTACTCCAATAATCCAATCAAACACACCAAACATCCTTCGAAAACCTCTATAGCAAGAACGACCCCACCGTCACCCCGCAGAAGAAACCGAGGAAGAGGAATGTGGCAAGCAGAACGCCGCGTCGCCAGAGTGCAGGCCGCAAAGGTTTGGCGAGGACACGGCTGTTAAAAATGAAGAGCAATCCCGTATAGACAAACATGGCGAAGGCATTCACCACTGCACCGAGTACGATGAGTTCGCGCGGCTGATCGAAGCCCATGCTGAACACGGCAATGCCGAACAGAATCTGCGTCCAGAGGATCAGGTAGTACGTGAGTGAAACGCGCGCGGTGCGCCTGCGCGTGAGCAGAAGCACATTCTCGGTCATGATGCGACTGGTGGAGTCGAGCACCGTGAGCTGGGTGGCCAGCAACATAATCCCCGTGGCGAGCAGGAACAGCATACCGAACACCGGAAGCGTGCGCCCGGCGATGACGGAGGCCTCGAGCAGGATGAACCGAATGCCCTGTGTGCTGCCCGCACTCCCGAACGTCGTCACGTACGCGAGCAGCGAGAGCAGGAGCATGGCAAAAAGGCCGAGCAGCCAGAAGACGAGCAGGTGCTCCAGATTCGCCACCTTCCACCACTTTTTCCAGCGCTTCATGTTCTCGTCCGTGATGGCAAACGTGGATCCCCGCAGCGAAATTTTTTCCGCGCGCCCCTCACCGGTGATGATGCTCGTGATACGGTCGGCATAGCGCCCCATGCCGTACCCCTTGTCACGCACGTAGCACGACTGCGCCAGATTCAGATTGCCGCCGGCCCCCGAGTACGCCAGCGCCGCGAGGAACGTGGCGAGCGGCACACCCGCAGGCAGGAACCAGAACCCCGCCCCCTGCCCGACAAGCCCCTGCGCGAGCGCGACCACATTCGCGGAACGGGAAAGGTACAGCGCAAGCAGGAAAATGAAGGGCACACCGAGCCCGATGACAACCATCTGCAGACGCTCGACCGACTTGTAGAGCACGCGGCCGATCGAGAGGAAGAATCCGATGAGCAGGAATACGCCGATCGCCACGGCATGCACGTTATCCACCCCCAGCGCACCGGCGAAGAGCGTCGCCCCCGCAAGCCCGATACCCGGCCAGCCGAACCCGAGAAAAGTCGAGAGGATGAACCACGCCGGCAGCCACTTCCACCGCTTCGCGAACCCCACGAAGATGCTCTCGCCGTGCGCGAGTGCGTAGCGCGTCACCTCCATGTTGATGAAGAACTGCATGGTGATCCCGATCAGGATCGCCCACGCCATCCCGAGGCCGAAGTGAGAGGCGAGGTACGGCCACAGAATCACTTCGCCGCTCCCCAGTCCCAGCCCCAAGATAATGAAACTCGGCCCGATGAGATGTCGCAGCTTCGGAGCGGGCGGCAGAGGCTTGCGTCCACGCGCACCTGTCGTCTTGGTGGGCATGGAGGTTAGCGTACCACCTCCTCCTTACTGTCCACAAATCAGGAATACGGAGGAGTAAAGTGCTCTCCATGATGATCCCCGCCATCATCGTCGTCGTCATCGTCATTGTCGCCCTCCTGATCTACATCGCTTCGAAGGACCAAGGGAAATAAATGAAAGCCGTTCGTTTGTAGGTGTACCAGTCTTTTGATAGGCTGCCCTGCACACGGGTCAGTAGCTCAGTCCGCCTAGCCCCGAAGGGGCGTCAGGAAATAATGAACTGCTCGATCCTCGTCTGTTCCTTCCACCCGCGTTCCCTCTGGGTCAGTAGCTCAGTCCGGTAGAGCAGTTGCCTCTTAAGCAATTGGCCGTGGGTTCAAATCCCACCTGACCCACCATTCGACTCACATCTCACTTCGTTCGATGTTCGCTCATGGTAAACCATGGTTTTTTACACGTGAGTCGAATGACCCTGAGCGAGCGAAGCGAGTCGAACTGCCCCCAAGCAAGCAACCTCGTCGTGGGTTCAAACTTGTCCTGAGCAGCGTGGCGCCGAAGGATCCCACCTGACCCACCATTCTTTCTATGTCAACATTCTTGAGCTTCATAGAGCGGAAAGAAGGATATCTTCCTTCCCTCAGCTAGTCATGAGCCTAAAATAACATCATGTCCGAGCAAACAAAGGAACTGGCGATTCCAATAGGAGACAGAAAGTTTGATGCTACTAGCGATGTAGTTGATCGTGAACAGACCGGACCCGCTGAGTGGATGAGTGCGATACGGAGAGACACTGTGGATCGTTCTACACCGGATGGTCTTCGACAAACGATCGAGTGTGTCCTTGATGAATTGCGGGCACACAGTGTGATTCTAGAAAACAGCGACTTTCCCCCGGCCATTAATGCCATTCATGCACTGTTGATGGAGATCGCAGAGTGCGTTCAGGCGCTGCATGTACTAGGCGATTCCATTCCTACGATTGACGTAACGGGTATTAGCGATGCATTCCTGATGGCCATGCCGGAGCACCCATTGTTGCAGCATCTCGAACAAATACTCGACCAACAGAGATATAAAGCTTTTCTGATCGCCAAGTGGGGGACACATGAAGAGAGAAGCCGGAAGGCGTTGCCATCCAAGCAACGACTTCTTCGAGATAAGTAAGAGATTCTAAACGTGACAGGAAAGTTGAGACAATGCAGCCTGTTGTCGGGGACAGGAAGTTAGCGTGTTCCAACTCAATCTAATCTCGTCCACTACTGTCAACACTCACAGCACCTTCCTCGCCCTGCTCATCCTCGTCCCATCCCTGCACGGAATGAGGACCGCAATCGGCAGCCCGCCGTGCCAGCCGATGGTATCGGGGGCGATCTCGGCTGCGATAGCGCGGCCGTGCTTGATATCCTCCGCCTGAGCATCGGTGAGTTCGAGTTTCGGGAAGTCGGCGAGCACGTCCTTGAGAGGCAGGACACCTGTCCACGTCGCGAGCTCCGGCTTCACCGCATCTTTGACACTCCACGGACCGACTTCTGTGCGCTTGAGCCTCTCCAGATACCCACCGCACTGCAGCACTTCTCCCAAATCATGGGCGAGCGACCGGATGTACGTCCCCGAACCGCACGAAACCTTCAGATGCAGATGCGGGTAGTCATAGTGCGTGATGACGCACGCGGTGATCTCGACTGCGCGGGGGGGAATGTTCACTCCCCTGCCCTGACGCGCCTTGCGGTACGCGCGCTCACCGCCGACCTTCACCGCGGAGTGGGCGGGCGGCACCTGCTGGATCGTACCGAGAAAACGGCTCGTGATCAGCGAACGAATCGTGATCTCGTCGGGCGCATGCCAGCCTGCCACCGGCGACCACCGTTCGATCACGCCTTCGCGGTCGTAGGTGGAACTGGTGGCCCCCAGATGGATGACCGCCTCGTACTCTTTCGAAAGATCAGAGAAAAGCTCCACCGTCTTGAGCGCCTTCGCCCCCACAGCGAGCACCAGCAACCCTTCGGCCGCAGGATCGAGCGTCCCCAGGTGCCCGATCTTCGGCTCGTGCAGCACAGTACGCACCCGCGCCACGGCATCGTGACTGGTGGGGCCGCAGGGCTTATCAATGAGGAGGAATCCGTGACGCATAAAGAAAGATGTAAGTGGTAAGACATGAGCGATACGTGGCTCGATTTCGCGGTATCTTACATCTTACGTCTTCTATCTTATATCTTCCCACCGCGCTCACAATAATTGTTCCCGACATAATAGAAGGAGTACCATCGCCCCCATGGACTTAACCCTCACCTGGGATCTGTTCGTCATCGTCTTCTTCGCCGTCGTCATGACGTACAGCTTCATCATCGGAAAACACGAGTCCGTAAAGATCATCATCGCCTCCTACATCTCCATCGTCGCCGTACAGGGCATCGGTAACCTGCTCGCCCGCATCTCGACCGCCGATCCCATGTTCTCGATGCTGGGGATCACCATCGATATCACCCTGCTCTCGACCACCAAGCTCGTGCTCTTCGTCGCGGCGGTGATCTTCCTCGCCGTGCGCGGCGGCTTCGAGATCGCATTCAGGCGCGAGCCTACTGGCAGCATCGACCTCGTGCTCACGGGCATCTTCGGCTTCGCCACGGCGGGCCTGCTGCTCTCAACCCTGCTCACCTACGTCGCGGACGTACCGATCCTCAGTAAGACCATTGCCGAGACAGCGACGATTGCCGGCATCATGCAGGGCAGCCGGCTCATGGCCACGATGATCACCTATCAGGATCTGTGGTTTGCGGGTCCCGCGCTGCTGGTGCTGGCCACCGGATTCATCGGTAAGGAGCAGTCGTGAATCCCTGAACCCTCATACCAACTTGCATTCAAATCGCTACCAATCCAACAGCTCCTATGCAGCCGAGTGAGTTCGGACTTTTCCGCTATCCCCTCTCCCCCTCGGGAAGGGGGAGAGGAGGGTGAGGGGACTCAACATTCGTCATGTTTTACATGCAACTGCGTATCAAACACGACATCGATGATACAAAGAAAAAGAAAGAAAACCGGGCGCTGAACTCCGCACCGTGGGCTCAGCAATGCGGAATGACATCGTGACCATGCGCTCATGGAAAGGAAAACCTGCCTTCTGGTGCGCGGGGAGAGCGTCTTGCCAAATCTCAAGAATGTAGTTGTGATCTTTTCAAGACCTTGCACACACACCGAAAGCCGTATAACAATAAGGAAAATTCTTCCCCCCTCCCATGACCCATCTCCGCTCACTCAGTCTGAAACTCGCTGCCGTCATCGCGTGCAGCGCTCCTTTCCATGCATTCGCCCAACTTTCCGATCCGCCGGACGTCGGCAGCGGTAACATCGGCGATGGCAGCCTGAAGAATGCCATCATCAAAGTCATTCAAGTCGTGCTCGACTTCATGACGCTCATCGCCGTGGTCATGATCATCGTCGCCGGCATCCGCTACATCATCTCGCAGGGTGAAGAGAGCGAAAAGGACAAGGCCAAGAAAATGATCATCTACGTGATCATCGGCCTCATCGTCATCCTCCTCGCTCGCGCGATTGTCACTTTCGTCATCGATCTGCGGCTGGAATAGAATCTTCAATAACCGTCCCGCGTCTGCGGGACGGTTTTTTCACGCTCCTTCCGGCATTTCCGTCAGCAGAGGGACGAGCGGTGTCTTCACGGCCTCTGCCACTGCCTTCTGACGGGACACGGCGGGCGGATCGCGGACGATAATCGCATCGGGGCGCACTTCGACGATATCCCGTACCGCAACCGGCCCGCGCCAGCGGAACCATTTCTTCGGAAAGAGCCACACAGAGCGCATCGAGCCGGTGTCGAATTGGATATCACGGCAGTGGCCGAGCGCTGTTCCTGATTCCGTCAGGATGCGCTGGCCAAGGATCGTCCGGGGATCAGCAAGCAACGGGAGCACCCGCAGAAAATCCCCGGCAGGTGCGACGCGGTCATGATCGCGAATGAGGATGCGCCGACCGAAATTGGTGATATCGAAAGATGAGAGAAAGAGGGGCGATGATGAGAAGAGCCCCGGCACCCGTACAAAGAACCCCTCGACCGTTCCGCGATCAGGATGGAGCAAAATCCCCGAGATAGTCCCCACCACCTCTTCCGTGTCCTCCGCGAGGACGGGCATGCCGAGACAGGTGGAGAAACGGACGTTCATTTGCTACGATTGTACCTGATGCACCTCTTCGCCGGATCCTCCCACCCCTCTCTCGCCACTTCCCTCGCCAGAGAACTCGCTGTCCCGCTGGGGAAAGTGGAGCTCAAGGCCTTCAGCTGCGGTGAGCGCTACGTGCGCTATCTGGAGTCTGTCCGCGGGAGAGATGTCTACATCCTGCAGACGGCGACGCACACGCCCGACGAATGCCTGATTGAGCTCTTTCTCATGTGTCAGGCGGCCAAATTGAGCTTTGCCAGCACCGTGCACGTGGTGATGCCGCACTTCGCCTACGCACGGCAGGACCGCGTGGCCGCCCCGCGCGAACCCATCTCGGCCAAACTGATCGCCCACCTGCTTGAGGAATCCGGTGCGGATCACGTGATCACGTTGGATCTGCACTCCGACCAGATTCAGGGCTTCTTCACTATTCCCGTGGATGCGCTGGATGCCCGTCCCCTCTTCGCCGCATACTTCAAAGACAAGAAACTCACGGATCCCGTGGTCGTCTCGCCCGATGCCGGCGGCGCCAAGCGCGCCAAGAAATTTGCCGATATGTTGGGTGCCGACCTCGCCATCATGCACAAGAGTCGTCCCGCCCACCACGAGGCCGAGATCATCGAAGTGGTTGGAGACATTGAAGGCCGCAGCTGCATCCTCTTCGACGACATGATCGATACCGGCGGCAGCTTGCTCTCGGCCAAGAAGGCATTGATCAAGCGCAAGGCCCTGCCTGAT
Source organism: Candidatus Peribacteraceae bacterium (assembly GCA_028712095.1). GTDB lineage: Bacteria > Patescibacteriota > Gracilibacteria > Peribacterales > Peribacteraceae > Peribacter. The sequence continues at coordinate 5,876 of JAQTQU010000033.1, read as the reverse complement.
GTCTATGCCGCCGCCACCCACGGCATCTTCTCGGGCAAAGCCGTGGAGAATTTTGGAAAGGCAGCATTCAAAGAAGTCGTGGTAACCGACAGTCTCCCCGTCAAACACACGGCCTTCTCTGGCCTCAAGGTCCTGCCCATCGCTCCCCTGCTCGCCGAAGTCATCCGCCACATCGAGAAGGGCGAGAGCGTGACGGATATTTACCGAAGATAAGTAAGATGGTGGGCGATAGTGGACTTGAACCACTGACCTCGACATTATCAGTGTCGCGCTCTAACCAGCTGAGCTAATCGCCCATGGTGTAAAAGATATCATCGTAACTGCTCCTTCAGATTCCAAGCGAAGCTGGAAGCTGCCTGCCCGCCGAAGCTCGAAGAGCGAAGGCGGGAGCTCATCGCCCGGAAACGCAGAAAAGCGTACGGAGTCTTCGGGACATGGTCAACTGAAGAACGAAGTTTGCGCCGCCATCCATTCCCTCTGCTACACTGCACTCATGATGAACGACCTCTCCACTCTCTGGCAGAATCGCGATTTCATGATGGGTGCGTACAACCTGAATGGCGCGCTGGGCTTGCTCTTCGTGCTCGCCATGATCGACCTCGTGCTCAAGGGCTGGGCGTTGTGGCGTGCAGCACGCATGAGTAAGAAGTGGTGGTTCATCGCGCTGCTCCTCGTGAATTCGATGGGGATCTTTCCGACGATCTTCCTTTTGATGACAAACGGGGAGTATCGGAAGAATACTGGCATATCCACGAAACGCCCTTAATCGATGACACGAAGAGACGGCTTTCCCTCCGTGTCTCCCAAATCTTCCGGGAACAGGATGAGGGTCTCGTCCTCGGGCACATCATTTCTCAGATCGACGCTGATTGTTCTGCCGTAACAATCAATGAACGTGAGGCGGCGCACGATCTTGCGATTCTCAGGCGACAGCACGACTGCATGCTCGCCCGTCGAGTGCATGAGCATGGAACGCGTGAGAGGTGTCGGCTCGACATGCTCGTCATCCCCGCCATTGAGCCGCCAAAGCACATTCAAATCCAGATCGTAGGGGCTGATCTCCTTCGACTCGCGGCGGCGGGCAAGCTCGCCAAGTTTGCGCTGCTTCTCTGCAAGCGCCCCGGCAGCAGAGGTATGGATATCGGCCTGACCGGCGGCAATTGCCGGAAGAAGAGAGGGAGCGGCGGCAAATGTGCCCTCTTGCTGAGGAGTGGTTTCGGGGCCGGTATCTCGTTTTTCAGGATTTGCCATGATCAGAATGTGTGAAGATTTACTGCCGCACCCACTGCAGAAACGCATCTATTTCCATAGGATACGGCAACAGCTTGCCATTCTGCACGATGGACGACACCTGCATCGTCCGCGCATTGACGTCAAACGCATACGGCAGATCGCCCTTGGAGGAGGAAAACAGGATGTCGCGGACGTGAACACTCTGGCTGTCTTCCGACGGTTCCAGTTTCGTCTGGAGCGAGAACAGCGCGCCCGCCTGCTCAAGAGCAAATTCCACTGTACGTACACGCTCCTGCGGATCGATGGGAGGAAGTGACGAGGAGGAAGCCGACGAAACAGAGGTTACTGAAGCAATAGAGGAAGATGAATCGGCAGAGGAAGGAAAGAGTTCAACGTGTGGATCCACACGTTGCTGAAGACTAATGAGGGATTTATGCAATTCAGGAGGCAACTGGTCACTCACCGGCTCGGAAAATGTCATGAGTGCATGCGCTAACCTCTGGGCACGCTCGGGATAGTTATCGGCAATATTCTGCTCCACGACAGGGAGGAGTGATGTGAGGAGCGACTCCACCAGAGAAAGAGGATCACTTTGCCCAGCAATGAACGTGCTCACCTCCTCCTGCCACCAGCGCACCACGACGGGCGAAAAACCCTGTGGAGCACGATCGGCAAGAGGAAGCACGAAAGCCAGTAGTACCTGCTCTTCTGGTGTGAGCGAGGGCATTCCCGCTACCCACGCACCGGTGTGAAACGCGGGATGGAGTGCAGCGAGCAACCAGAGATCGTGTCGGTCAGTGAGAAATTTCACAAGAAGCGGTCTGAGACCGGCGGCACCGTCTTCTGTGCGGGATGCCAGTGTGACGAGAGATGAGAGACTGCGTCCATCGGCGAGCGCTGTGCGGAATGCAGGGCGCGTGAGAATCGCACGTGCACCGTTATCATCCTTCTGCTCAACATACCACCGCAGAGATCCGAGGATCTCGATACGCCACGCCTCTCTGGCACGTTCCTGTGCTGCAGCAAGCTGTGCAGACGGAATCACCGGCTCATCAGGAGGGATGAGCGATTGCGATGCAGGCAGGCGCTCTGAGGCGGCAGGGAAATTCTGCAATGCCCGGAGCTGCTCTCGCAAGAAATGACCGGGAAGCGCAGTGGATGTTCGTGCGGCCTGCCATGAAGCAGCGCCGGCTTCAATGCCGGTCAGTGTTGATGCAATGCGCATCTGCTGGCCAGGAGAGACAATCGCCCGATGACCCGCGGTCGAGAGGAGAACCGGTGCCGTTATTGCCGAGACGGTCACCAAGCTCTCTCCGGCCACCACATGAAATGCCCCCGCAATCGTAAGGATGTCGCAGACAGGCGTGCGAATCTGCACAATTCCCTCTGTGCGAATCAGTGCGCTCCCTTTTTGAAGAACGGGGGCAGGCCCGGATGTATCGATATCGGCGCCCTCACCCAGCAACATCTGCGCACCATCGGCAAGCGTGATCACGTTATCGCGTCCAGTAGTTGAAGCAATCAGCGAAGAGGTTTGCGGGAGAGACGGAATCACCGAAAGCCCCAGCACCGCAAGAAACAGGGGCAGTGCCACAAGATGCCGGTGTCTGAGGTGTGTTTTTGTCACGAAAATGTTTATGACTATTTCCTCTCAGAATAGCAGAAATCACCTTTCTCTTCAACGTAAAGACCTTGCGGGAAACGGGGGAAACTTGCACCCTCATCCCATGATCGTGCTTGGAATCGACCCGGGTTTGGCTACCACCGGTCTCGGGCTGATCGAATCGAACGAAAGGAGGGAATTGACCGTACGGGAATGGCTTACCATTGCAACGCCCACGGGCCTGCCGCTTGCGGATCGTCTGGAGGAAATACGCTTTGACCTCCTCCGGTACCTGGAGGAGCACAAGCCGGATCTGGCCGTGGTGGAGCGGCTATTCTTCTCGACGAATGTCAAAACCGCCTTCGACGTGGCACAGGTGCGCGGCGTCATCCTGCTCACGCTCGCCGAGCAGGGCATCGCCTGTCTGGAACCCAATCCCCTCACGCTCAAATCCTGCATTACCGGCGACGGCCATGCGGATAAGCGACAGATGCAGGACATGATCTGCCGTATCCTGAACCTCAAAGAAATCCCCAAACCCGATGATGCCGCGGATGCGCTCGCATTGGCGGTATTCGGAGCGCTGCAGCAACAAGGGTTAGGAATAGGGGATAGGGCGTAGGGTTACTAAAAAAACCATTCAACAATAACAATCCTACCCCTTACACCTCTACCCCCTACGCCCCACGCCCTACGCCCTGCTCTTTCAGCGTTCCTTCTTTCACTTCCCACACCGTTGCGGAACCGATGCCCGGAACGGCATGTGTGGTGGTGAGGAGAACCTGATGACCTTCGAGCGACGCCATCAAACACTCTTGGTGCGCTTGGTCGAGCTCCGAAAAGACATCATCGAGGAGGATGATGGGTTTCTCGCCACGCCGTACCTCCATATACGAAACCTGCAGGAAGAGAAGCGCCAGCACGGCCGTGCGCTGCTGCCCCCGCGAGGCGAAGCTGGCCAGTGACCGATCATCCGCTTCAATGCGCCAGTCGTGCCGGTGCGGACCCGCCGTCGTGGATCCTATGGCAAGATCGCGTTCGCGGAAATGCAGCAGATCATGGAGAAGCTCACGCTCGATTCCCTCCTGCGTGGTGGCACCGCCGTGGCGGTCGTACACGAGGCGCACGCTACGCCACGACTCACCGAGCGCCCTGAGTTCCTCTTCAAGGGTGCACTGCAACACCTGCAGCAATTCCAGATGCCCGAGCGTGATCACCGCACCCTCCCGCGCCAGTCCCTCCTCCCACACGGCCAGATCCTGCGCGCGGCCGGTCCCCTCCCGAATACGTCGTAGCAGGGCATTCCGCTGCTTGAGCAATTTCTGGTACGCCGCAAGGCTTGCGGCGAATGCGGGCGAGACCTGTACGAGCAAATCATTGAGCAGATCGCGCCGCCGCGCAGGGGAGCCCGAGAAGAGTGAGAGATCCTGCGGGAGAAATGTCACCGCAGGCAACACCCCGGTGAGCCGACCGACCGGCAGACGCACGTCATTCACAAATCCCACGCGTGCGCGACGGGGAAGGCGCTGACTCACGATTTCGATGGTTTGCTCTTCTGCAGCATCGGAAAGGAGACTGGCACGCAACCGATAGTAATCATGTCCCCACGCAATGAGGTCATCTTCCTCCGCACTCAGGAAGGAACGGCCACTCGACAGGATCGAAATCGCTTCGAGCAGATTCGTCTTGCCCGCGGCATTCGGCCCCTGCAGCACGTGCAAATCCCCTTCTCCGAACGTGAACTCGAGTGAGAGATACGACCGGAACTGCTCGAGCACGAGAGAAGCTAACCGCATGGAGGACTAGCGTAGCAGATGGCCTTCGCCGATGAGGGAATAAATGATCTCGCGGTACTCTTTGCGCTTGATGTACCTGGGCAGGTCGGCCTCCGTCACCCAGACGAAAGCATTGATCTCTTCGCCGTCCACGGTGATCTGTGCATCCGCCGCCGCCTCGGCAAAAACAAACCTGATCTGCTGCCCCTTCACGTGATCCGGACGGAAGCGGCGGTACGAAGGCGGGTAGTCATACTGATAAATACGCTCGCTGCTCCCGAGGAGTTGCACGGTGATCCCCGCCTCTTCATGAAGCTCACGCAGGGCCGCCTGTTCGGTACTCTCCCCGGCCTCCACCCCGCCCTGCGGCAGCTGCCACGCATCGTTCTTGCGCGGCTTTCTCAGAAGCAGCACCTGCGTGCCGTCTGCCGTGCGCCGGAAGACGACGACGGACGCGCACTGACGGTAGATCTCCTTCATGGAAGGAGTGTATCGAAGGTTTGCAAAGTTGTAGAGGCAAGAGAATCCTGATAGGAAAAATCAATGAACCTATCCAGCCTCCCTAACCTTTCAAGCCTCTTTAACCTCCACCTCACTTCGAATGCCGCTCTTCCTTCAGCTTCGGCTTCACGTGCTTGCGGCACACGGAGCAGTACTTCGAGAGTTTGCCCGCGTGCTCCTTCCAGGCCACGCCGGTTTTATCCTGCTTGTGGAAACGGATGGTTCCCACTCTGTTACCCGATTCGGGGCAGAGAACGGTGAAGACGGTGCGCTTTCCTCTTGGCATAACGGCGGTAGGGTAGAGATGGAATGAGGGTATTGCAAGAAAAAGATGGCCGAACGAGGGGGTAGGGCGTTTGGCGTGGGGCGTAGGATCCTTAAAAATGCCGCTTCATGTTTTCCTACACCCTACACCCTATTCCTACGCCCTCTTCAAGACACTCTCACCCTTGCAAATACCCAAACACTCCCGAAACAGCCACCGCCCCCTCCCCCGCCGCCGTCACGAATTGTGCGAAGTGATTGCTGCCGCCCGAAACATCCCCAGCGGCGAATGCGCCGGGCACCGTGGTCTGCATGACGGAATCCACCTTGAGGTAGCCGCGTTCATCCGGTGCACAGCCGAGCTGCTGCGCCAATTCCACTGCGGGAGTGGCACCGATCTCGACGAAGACGCCGTCCACAGCGAGTTTGTCCGATCCCTCGAAGGGCTGATCGAGGACGAGGCCCGTGACCTTCGCATCCCCCACGATCTCCTTCACCTG
>JAQTQU010000032.1:2908-16721 GCA_028712095.1 Candidatus Peribacteraceae bacterium | reverse complement strand
TCCGGCGCAGTACACCTGTACCGGCGTGGGCGAGAGTCCTCCACTCGCATTTTCCGGCGTTCCCGCCGGTGCGCAGTCTTTCGTCCTCATTCTGAGTGATCCTGATGCCCCAAGCGGTGATTTCGTGCACTGGGTGGTCTATAACATCGATCCGGCGATGCGCGCGGTTCCCGCGGGAACGGTTCCGGAAGCAGGCAGTCTCGGCCGTTCCGGTACAGGACAACAGGAGTACGTGCCGCCGTGTCTGCCATCGGGGACGCATCGGTATCTCTTCCATCTCTACGCACTCGATACCCTTCTTTCGTTCTATGCGCCTCCAACGAAGACTGATCTGCTCACGTCCATGCAGGGGCATGTGCTTGCCGAAGTGGAGCTGATGGGAAGGTTCTGGAGGTTATAAAGGGAAGCCGAGAGATGGGGTCGAAGGAATAACTGTTCAGGCCTCTCTCACCTCATTTTCCTCTCAAACTTCCCCTTTCGCACTTCACCAACCTTTCATCTCATCTATACTGACGTCGCTTTCCCCCTCATCTTATGATCAAGAAACCCTGGCTCATTGCTCTGCTCGTCCTGCTTGTGGTGCTCGTCGGCTGGGCCTGGACCGGCTTCAACGGCTTCGTCGGCCAGCAGGAGAACGTCAGAAACAAGTGGGCGCAGGTGGAAACGGCCTACCAGCGCCGGGTCGATCTCGTACCGAATCTGGTCAGTACCGTCAAAGGTGCGGCGGATTTCGAGCAATCTACGCTCACGGCGGTCACCGAGGCGCGTACCCGGTGGCTGAGCGCCGGAACGCGCACGGAACAGCTGGCGGCGACGCAGAATATGGAATCCGCCCTCGCGCGGCTTCTCGTGACGGTGGAGGCGTATCCGGAGCTCAAGGCTACGGAGGCGTACCGTGACCTCATGACGCAGCTGGAGGGCACCGAGAACCGCATTGCGGTGGCCCGCAAGGATTACAACGATGCCGTGCAGCTCTACAACGTGGCGATCCGCCGTTTCCCGGCCACCGTGCTGGCGCGGCTCTTCGGCTTTGCGCAGGAGAAGCCTTTTGAATCCGCCGCGGGTGCCGAGGTGGCGCCCACTGTCGATTTTGGTCAATGATGCGCCTGAAGCTCGCTCTCGTCGGCATGACGGGCGTCCTTGCGTTGTGCGCGGGCGTCACGGGTGCCCGGGCTTTCGATGTACCGCCGAATGACGGCTTTGTGACCGACACGGCCAACGTACTTTCCGCTGAGGACAAGTCGCAGATTTCCGGAATACTCAGTGATTACCAGCAGCAGACGAGTAACCAGATCGCGGTCCTGATCGTGAACACGTTGAATGGCGAGCCCATTGCAGACGTTGCGGTGCAGGTCGGGCGCAAGTGGGGGATCGGGACAAAAGAGAACAACAACGGAATCCTCATCCTTGTCGCGTACGCCGATCGCGAGATCTTCCTCGCCACGGGTTACGGTCTTGAGGGCGCGGTGCCGGATATCGTGGCGAAGGGCATCATCGAACAGGAGATTACGCCCGCTTTTCGCGATGGGGACTATGCCGGTGGTATTCGGGCCGGCATTCTGGCTCTGGAGAAACACATCGGCGGTGAGTACACGGCGGACCGTTACGCGCAATCCGGCGATTCCGGAGGATTCACGCCGTTTCTGTTCTTCTTCGCCGTCATCCTTCTGCAGTGGCTGGTCGTTTTTCTCGGCCGCACGAAGTCGTGGTGGCTGGGCGGCGTGCTCGGCGGTGTGAGCGGAGTGGGCCTTGCGATCGCCTTCGGCTGGTGGCTCACCATTCCGGTCCTGTTCATCATCGGTCTGCTGATTGATTTTATCGCCTCGAAGACGTACCGCCCGCTGCGTGCGGGGCGGCGTGGCGGACGGGGGGGATGGGGGATGGGAGGAGGGTTCGGTTCTGGCGGAGGATCATCCGGAGGGGGATTCGGAGGGTTCGGCGGAGGTTCGTTCGGAGGAGGGGGGGCGGGAGGGAAGTGGTAGGCTAGGACTTAGGACCTAGGACAGAGGACTTGGGGGTTTGAGCTTGGACTATTTTTGTGCGTAAGCTTGATCAAGCACTCATGCTCTCTTCCGGTACCCATGTCCTAAGTCCTATGTCCTTCTCTTCCGTCGTGCCCACGCCAATCCCGCGGCCGCACCCATGGCGACGATACTCAAAGCGGCGGGGCCAGTATCATTCAGAGAGGAGGTCGTGAAGACCGGCTGTTGCGGGTAGTAGTCAGTAGAAACCGGCGTACCGGGTGAAGACCCGGCGGCGGGGAAGAGAATCATCTGCGCGTTGAGGTTCTGGGATGCAAATGGCACAGGAGCTTCAGATGCGGTCTGGGCGGCCAGAGAAAAGCCGCGTGAAGAGGAGAGGAGAGTCACGTCAGTGACGGAACCCACCGATTGCACAGACGTCTGCTGCTGTAGAGCTGCCGCATCTGATGAGGCAGATGACATCTGACTGGAAGCAGCACCCCGTAGGGGGGGCCGTGAGGAGCGGAGAGCCAGCGCCCCGCTCTGGATGACGAGGGCGGAGACGGGAGTCCCCGTATCTTTCTGGCAGAGTCTGCTGCAGCCATCCCCGCTGATCAGATTTCCGTCATCGCACTCTTCGCCCATCTCTCTGAAGCCGTCGCCGCAGAATTCACTGAAGCAGTCTTTCGTGCAGCCATCCCCGTCCTGACGGTTTCGGTCGTCACACTGTTCATTGGTGTCCTTGATGCCGTCACCGCAGACGGGAAAACGGCAATCGAAACGGCAGTGGTCGGGGCTGTTGGCATTGCCGCTGCCGGCGTCGCACTCCTCGCCGGAATCGATGATCTGGTTACCGCATACGTTCGTCAGGGAGAGCACGAGTTCCCGCAGGCAGTTGGCAGCGCATCCGTCTCCGTTCACAGTGTTCCCGTCATCGCACTCTTCACCGGCATCCTGAATACGGTCGCCGCAGCGTGGCAGGACGCAATTCTGTCTGCAGCTGTTGGGCACATTTGCATTGTTCGGACCACTGTCGCACTCTTCACCTGGTTCCTGAATTCCGTTACCGCAGCGCAGAGCGGGGAGTGAAGAAGCCGGAGGAAGTGGCAGGTTCTGCTCCAATTGGCAGTAGAAGGAACAACCGTCTCCATCGCCGCGGTTTCCGTCGTCACACTCTTCATTCGAGTCTTTCACATTGTCCCCGCAACGGGGGGACTGACAGTTCTTTCTACAGCTGTCGGCTTGAGAATCCGCGTTTCCGTTTCCCGCATCACAGGTTTCGCCGCTGAGGGAATCGATGATGCCGTCACCGCAGTAGGGCAGCCGGCAGCCGGTTCGGCAACGGTTGGGCTGATTGCCGTTGAATTTTCCGTCATCACATTCCTCTCCGGCTTGGCGGTCGATCACGCTGTCCCCGCATTCGGGCATTGTGCAATCCATACGGCAGGTGTCGGGGGTTTCATCGGAGTTGCGTGGACCGTCGTCACACTGCTCACTGGTCTCGGTCACCCCGTTACCGCAGATATGCTCCTGCGAGCACACGTCGCACGGAATCTGTTTTCCACAAAGAGTGGTCCAGCCGTACTTCTTGTGCATGCTGCCGTCGTAGGGTGACTCGAAGATGAGTTTTGCATCTTTGCCCGACATGTTTTCGAGACGCTGCAGCAGGGACACGAAGTCTTCGAATTCCTTTTGAGTGGCCTCCTTTTGGTAGATGTAGCCTTCATCCAGACAGCAGTACACCAGTTTCTGACCGGTCTCGGGATCGGGTTTCACTTGCGCGCAGAGACCGGCTTCAAGACCGACGACCGAACCGTTCGGGGCCGAACCTGCCGAACTGGAAGAGCTCTGCTGCAGATCCGAGGAGAATTGAGCACTCGTGACGGCGGAAGATTGCAGGCTGTCCGATGTTGAGCTCTGGGATGTTTCAGCAATGGAAGAAACGGAGGACAGAGAACTGGCCTGTGTAACGGAAGAGAGGGCAGAAGAGAGGGAGGAGAGCGAAGAAGAGGGGGAAGAGACAGTGGAACAGGCACAGACTGCATAATTTGCATCGGGGGCCGCAAGGCAGTCGTAGCTGCCGCCGTCGGGCAGAGGAATGCCGCAGAGGGGATGGTCGGCCCAGATGCCGCAGTCCAGGCAGCCGCCATTGATACACGGGGAGCAGTCAACGGAAGAGGCTGAAGAGTCGGATGAGGAACTGGTAGTCACCTGCGCTTTCCAATCGGAAAAAAACTGAAATCGTTGCCGTGTTCGTGATCCATTCTGCTGGAGGACGAGAATCAGCACGATACCGAGTGCGATTCCAACGGTGATGCGTCCCAGCAGGTGCCGCATGAGTAGAGAAAGAGTACCAGTGAGCCGTTACAGGACGCACACGAGTTTCCTTGCATTGATGCTAATAAATTACATATTCATTTTCTACGAGAAGAACAAAGACAGCATGCACTGGATCTTCCGGCACTGTCCTGGCGCAAACAATGAGAATGACTACCGGTCCGGGATGGTGACGGAATGTGTGACGCGGCAACTGGGCAACGATGCCTTCTGGGCCTATCTTGATCTGCCGATGAAGCAAACGGGGAGCCCGCTTCCGCTCAATGCTCTACTCCCGGCCGGCTCGGCGGTTGGTGCGGAGACGGCAAAACTTCAAACGTTTGTGTTCCTGAATTACAAAACACGTTCGATGCGCATTGTTGAGGGTATCAATACGATGGAGTATATGCAGGCGGTACCGGATGACGTTTCGCAGTAGCCCTACTCTGAAAAACCCCGGAACGTGGATTTCGCAGGAGGTGTTTTCTGCGCAGGTTCACTTCGGTTGCCCGATTGAACCAACCACGTTCCGGGGGCGGGAGCGGAGGAGAGGAGAGAGGGAAAGGGAGCGAATCGTCTGCATCCCGTCAGATTCCGCACCGGCGGAACCCACCATGAAGGGTGAACCCTCCCGTCGGGTCCTTCAGCCGAAGGCTCTCCTCCGTGAATGATGACAGACTGCGGGTGACCGTCTGTCTCATGACCCATGATCCGATGTCCGCCCCGCATCGTCAATGAATAGAGCTGTTTTTTGGGCTCTTCCTTGCTATTCTTGAGGCATGCGCCTCAGCGCTCTGCGTTATCAGCACCGGATTCTCGGCGGGGCGGCCGTGCTGGCCGTCACGCAGTTCGGCGCATCGGTGGTCGGGCTCTTCCGGGACCGGTTGCTGACGCAGACGTTTCCGGGGTTGCGTACGGTTGATGTGTACATCGCCTCGTTTAGGCCCTCTGACCTCCTGTTCCAGATTTTCATCATGGCGGGTTTTTCGGTCGCGCTGGTCCCCCTGCTTGCCCGCTACCATGTGCATCGCGACGGGCGCGAGATGGAAAAGCTCCTCAACGGCGTCGTGTTCATCTCGTCCATCGGGTTCGGCCTGATCGGCCTGCTGCTCACGGCGCTTCTGCCGTGGATCGCTCCGTACCTCACGCAGTTCACCGGCGATGATCTCGCACTCTACATCCAGTTCGCGCGGCTGGCCCTGCTGACGAACTTCCTCTTCGTCTTTGCCAATGCGTACGGCCAGTATCTGCTCACGGTGCAGCGCTTCTGGGTGTACGGCATCGCCCCGATTCTCTATACGCTGGGCACGATCGCCGGCACCGTGTGGCTGACACCCGTGTACGGGCAATACGGACCGATGTTCGGTACGGTGATCGGTGCCGTCGTTTGCATGCTCGTGCGTCTGGCGGCGCTCCTCGTCCGCGGGTACCGGCCGCATCTCACCCTGTGGCATTCGGATATCGGTGAGCTCGGGCTCCTGATGCTGCCGCGGATGATCGCGCTCGCCATGCTGTACGTGGAGCTGCTCGTTTTTGATGCGATCGCATCGGGCATGCCGGCCGGGGCGGTGACCGTGAACGCGTACACGCGCAATTTCCAGTCCGTCATCATCGGTGTCTCGGGCATCGCGCTCTCGCTCTCCATTTTCTCGCTCTTGAGCCAGTCCGCCGCGAAGCAGGAGTGGCACCGGTACGGCATCTACCTGCGCAAGGGCATTCTGTACCTCCTCGCCCTCACCGTTCCCGGTGCGATTGCGCTCGTCGCCCTCACGCCGGTTGCCATCTGGCTTGTGCACCTCGAGCGGCAGACAGCGCTCTTCACGCTCTGTCTCCTGCTCTACGCGTTCAGTATTCCGTTCGAGAGTCTCAATCATCTGTTTTCGCGCGCGTATTTCGCCCTCAAAGACACGACGCGGCCGGCGATCTTCAACGTGGTGAATGCCGTTGTGGCGGTTTCCATCGCCTGGTGGTTCGCCCCCGCTATCGGTGTTCTGAGCCTTCCGCTCGGTTTCACCATCGGCCATATCGCGCAGATGGCGGGACTGGCGCTCCTGCTGCCGCACAAACCAGCGAAGGGGTAAAAGCAGCGCATCAGTGCAAACAACGGGCATGCAGGGGGGCGACAGTTTTCTCTACATCCGGATCTCGAAGGATTTTCCGTAGTCCTGATCGACATCTTTGGCCTGTACCTCTTCCACACGCGCCGCCGATGGTCCCTCGGCGCACCACTGTTCGAACTGCTGCAGCGCAGGAGGAAGACCCTCGATGTGCATTTCGAGCGAGCCGTCATCGTTGTTGCGCACCCATCCGGTGAGACGGAGCGTGTCGGCTTTCTTTTTCGTCTCGGAGCGGAAATTGATCCCCTGCACCATGCCGGTGATCAGGATGTGGCGGGCAGGCATGAGAGTACGCAGTACTCAGTATGCAGTATGCAGTATGGAGTATGGAGTGGGTGAAGTTGATGAATATTAAGATATAATGTATAATAGCAAACATGGTTGAGAAGCAAAATAACTTTAATCATGAACATCCGGCGGATGCGCCGAAACTGGCATTGGACGAAATTGGGGCTGCTATTCGAGCCCAAATTTTTGAAGCATGCAAAGCGCATCCTCTTTGGGAGCAGCTGCAGACTCGAAGGAAGTCGGGCGAGATTGCGCAGAACGATTTTGGCTACGCTGATGTTCGTGATTTATTTGAAGACTGCATCCCTGTCCAGCGAAAGCATATCGGTCAGCGTGCAGTCGTTTTGATGGGAACAGATATCGAACAAATGCATGAATTTACGTACGTCGATTCTCGTGGAGAACTGCAGAATATCGACCCCGAAATGGTCAACGGTGTCCTGATCCTTTTCCCTGAGGATTTCGGGAATCTTCCCGACGCTTCTACTTCTTCTTGACCTGCGTGAAGTCCAGTTCGACGGGGGTTTCGCGGTCGAAGATCAGCACCATCACCGTCAGTTTGCCCTTGTTCACATCCACGGCGGAAACCGATGCCTCGTAGTTCTTGAAGGGGCCGTCGATGATCACCACGAGATCGCCGATCTGGAAATCGGATTTGTACTTCGCCTCCTGCTCGCCGACCCGCCGCTCGATCACGCCGAACTCCTCGAGCGTGACGGGCACCGGAATATTGCCCGAGCCCACGAAGCCCGTGACGTTGGGGGTATTGCGCACGAGGTACCAGCTGTCGTCGGTGACGATCATGTCCACCAGCACGTACCCCGGAAAGAGCTTGCGTTCCTCCTCCACGGGCTCGCCCTTCTTGAACGTGAGCTGCTTCTCTTTGGGCACGCGCACGTCGAGCACGTAATCCTGCATGCCGAAGGATTCCACACGCTGCAAAATAGCCTGGCGCACGGCGTCTTCATACCCGGCGTAGGTGTGCACGACGTACCAGTTGCGACCTGCATTCGGATCCTGTTTGCCCATACGAATAGAGTGAAGGTGAAGGTGAGGGTTAGGTAAAGGAGAGGAGCAGCGAGACAATGCGGGCGAGAACGAAATCCACGACGCCGAAGAAGATGGCCGTGCAGAAGACGAACGCGATGACGATCAGCGACAATCGCACGGCCTGCTGGCGTGTGGGCCAGCGGACATGGTGCAGTTCTTCGACGGCGCCGCGGAGGTACTCGGTGGTTTTCTTGAACATCGGCTTCTCAGAAGAAAAAACCCCGAAGAGGGGAATGGCGGTATTCTACAGCGGTTTTGGGCTGATGCAAGAGAAAAGACGACCGAGGGTGCAGGGGGTAGGGAACAGTGAAGAAACCCGTCAAAATAACCGACGCCCTACGCCTTATTCCTCACCCTAAAAACCGTACACAGGCTCTTCCATGGCATGCGCCTTACTCAGAGGGAGCGCCACAAACCAGACGCGGCCTTTGATGTCGCCCTGCGGCACGAAGGGGGTCGGTTCGTTCTGCACATTGCGGAAGGAGCGGGAATCGAGACTGCCCAGACGGTTGTCCCCCAGCAGGAAGAAGGAACCCTCCGGAACCGCATAGCGCTTCTCTTCGCCGCTGCCTGCGGCCCCCACGTACGTGTGATCCTGATTGTGTTCATTCAGGTACGGCTCGCTCAGTTCGCGCTCTTCACCCGTCCCGCCGGTGCGCACGAACACGTCGCCATCCCGGATGATCACTTCGTCCCCCGACTGGCCGATGATGCGCTTCACGTAGTACTTGCTGTGATCGGCATTCGGTGGCCGGAACACGACGATGTCCCCCCGTTCGGGTGCATGCAGAAAGTACACGAGCTTGTTGATGATGATGTACTGACGGTTCTCGAGCGTTGCGATCATGGAATTGCCCTCCACCTGAAACGGGGAGACGAGGAACGTCCGGATACCCGCCACCACCGCCACGATGATGACGATATTGAGCAGGACGTCGAAGAAATGGAACCAGAGGGTGACGGGCTTCTTGATCATCCAGCCCAGTATAGAGGATGAGGGCTGTCTTGTGTAGGGTTGAGATGAAGGAGCAGATGAAACAGAGGTTACAGCGGAAACAGCGGGTGATCTCGCGGCCAATGCGTTGTTGCTTTCGCTTCCTTTGCATCCTCTGTTTCCTCCCCTACACTGCACGTGTGCGTTCCTTCATCGCCAAGCTCAACCGCTGGTTCTTCCAAAAGCATCTGGAGGATGACGAGGAGGTGCGGCTCTTCATCCACACGCACTGGCGGCTGGGTCTGCAGCATCTCTTCTGGCCCACGGCGGCCTTCATTACTTCGTGGGTGTTTCTCGCCATCGCTCCGTTTCTCATCATCTTCTACTGCGTGGCGTTCGCCAGCGTATTCAGTATCGTGTGGTGGATCCGCAATTTTCTCGATTACTTTCTCGATGCCTGGCTCGTCACGAATCAGGCGCTCATTGACGTGAAGTGGCACGGCTGGTTTCACCGAACGGCGACGAAGATCCTGTTCAGCGATATTCAGGGCGTCAGTTACGAAGTGAAAGGCATCTCGGGTACGCTGCTGCGATACGGCACCATTGCGGTCGAGAAAGTGTCGACCGGTGGGATTGTCTCACTCGAGAATGTCTCGCGTCCGCGCCTCGTGGCTGCGGCGATTCTGCAGAACATGGAGCAGTACCTGCACGGCAAGAACCTCAAGGATGCCAAACGCATTCAGGAGCTGCTCTCGGGCGTGGTGAGCCGCGAGCTCTCGCTCGGGGAACTGAAGGCGAAGAAGATCGTCGTGAAACCCTGATGGTTGCCTATGCTCTGGTTCATATTCCCCATCGGGTTCGCACTCCTGAGTCTCGGATTCGTGATCTGGGCGAGTCTGCGCAGACGTACGAAGATCCCGCATCTGCACAGGGTCCGCTTGCGCGAGGCATGGAATGCGGCCATTGCGCTCAGTGATCCGTCGCGGCGCGTGTTGGAAGCGGAGAAGGTCTGCGATGCCGTGCTCAAAGCGCTGGGCTATACCGGCACATTTGCCGAGAAACTGCAGCAGGCGGGCCCGCGCCTCACCCGTCTTGACGATATCTGGAATGCCCATCGCCTGCGCAATCGGATCGCGCACGAGATGAATATCCGTGTCTCGGCTGCACAGAGCGACCGGGCGTTAAAGGCATTCGCAACGATCGTGCATCATTTTTTGAGATGAATCTCTGTGACAAAAAAGCCCGCCACCATGGCGGGCTGTTTTCCGTTTGCGGGTTATTCAGCTCTTTCTCATCAGGAGATCCGTCGCCTGCTGCAGGCAGACTGTCATGCTCTGAAGATCTTCAATGACTTCTGTATGCGGAATGGTCACCGTTTCTTGGGCCTGCCCTGCGGGACGGCGCGTCATTCCTGGAATAAGGGCTGCAAGGCCTCCTCGTACTTTCTGAACTATGCCCGTGGCCTTTGTTACCTTCTGTTCTACCTCAACATCACCATTCGGTTGCGTTCCAAGGACCCTATTCCCATGGAGCATGAAAATATTCGCAACGTTGCTTCTGTCGAAAGATACTTGATCAGGCATGTCTTGCCCATCGTTGGATTTCCCGAATAACCTTTCCTGAGTGCTTGAAGGAGTATTCGGAAACGTTCCTGCAGGATAGACACGGTGGAACGTGAGAAGACGATGCTGGAAGCGAGCCCCCCTTTGGACTGTCACACCCCCTGCATCCGAACTGCTGATATCATAGGTTGTAGGACGACCGCTCTTTTCATCCGGTTGATTAACGTACAGCTCGCACTTGTTAGAGCTTATTGATCCCGTAATTTTGAAACCGCAGGTCTGCACAGCCTGCTCGAAAGCATGAGAAGCGGCGTCCAGTGCTTTCAACGCCTCCTGTGTGCTTTCTGGTCCTGCTTCCCGTGATTCTTGTGGCCGTTCCATATTGTTCGATTCCATACTAATGGGGGGGTAAAGTGGATACGATAACAATATATATATTTGATATTTGTCAATGTCTCTGAAAGCGCTATGTTTTGCATTTAGAAGCAGTTTCTCGTATACATCTTGTCATTGGAACCTGCCTTCTGTTCCAACTTCCATCCCTGCCTTGTCCCCTGCCTGCCGGCAGGCAGGGCGGACAGGACCCGACCCTTGCCCCAGGGAAGGAGCTTTGAGCAGCCGAACAATCACACACACGCGCATCCTCTTCTCTTCAGCCGTTCTTTCGGACCTTGGGCGAAGAGAAGGAGCGTGAGAGGTGGAGGCAGAATCACAAGGAGATTGCTATACTCTCCATCATGAAGCCGACTCTGATCATCGTGGGGCTCGGCAACCCCGGCGCCGCGTACGAACACACGCGCCACAATGCCGGGTTCAGGGCGCTCGATGCGCTCAACGGGGTGTTCGGAGGAGGCCCTCCTTCGCCAAGGCTTCCCCCTCCGCATCGGCTTCGGGGGACAAGTCGGGGGGCAGGGGAGTGGAAGGAAAGGGCGAAACTGCTGTCCGTTGTCTCGGAGATCACGATCGGGGAGGTTCCCGTGCTCCTCGTGAAACCGACGACGTTCATGAACCGTTCCGGCGAGGCGGTTGCAAAGCTTATGAATTTCTACAAAGCCGATCCCTCGTTTCAGCTGCTCGTTCTCAGCGATGACTGCGATCTTCCCCTTGGCGAGATCCGGTTCCGCCATCAGGGAGGGCCTGGGACGCACAATGGCCTCAAATCCGTGGTGGAACATGTGGGGGAGGGCTTTCCCCGCATCCGCATCGGGCTCGGGGCTGCCCCCGCCGGAACGGATCTGGCCAATTGGGTCTTGAGTGTTCCGCAGGAGGAAGAACGGCAACAGATGGAGCGTGCGCTCAGAGAGGAACTGCCGAACATGGTGAAAGAGCACGTGCTGGGTTCCGCTCCGTAACCGGGGTTCACCTGTGGTGAGCGCAGTCGAACCATGAACCCCGGCCCTTCCAGTGAGGGAAAGAGTTTTCTTTCTTGCGCAGCCCAAACTCCCCCCTCCCGTTGGCGTTGGTCAGCGGGGAGAGGGGGTCAGGGGGGTGATGCTAGAAGCCGAGGAGGAATCTCCTGCCGAGCAGTCCGCCGCCCGTGAGTCCGGTCGAGAGCAGGATGATCCACGTGAGGGCGGTGACACTCGCATCCGATGACTCACGTTTCTTGGGGCTGACCGGCTGCAGGTAGGCTGTCTTGTCGGTCGGCGACTGGATGAACTGGCTCAAGAGACCTGTCTGGGGGAACTGGCTGATGATCTGCACCTGTTCGGTGTCGCTGGCGTTGCCGCCCAGAATCTGTACCGAGTTACTCACGGTCTGGCCGTGCTGCAGACCCGGACTCAAGCGTACGCGGTAGTGGATCAGACGGGTGGCGTTTGCGCCCAGCGTACCCAGATCCCACCGGATAGAGCCGCCGCTCACGGAGCCGCCGTCCGCATACTCGATGGTCATGTCGCTGGCAGAGAACGTGTCTTCGACAGTGACGGGTCCGACCGCGACGTCACTCTGATTCCGTACGGCGATGGTGTAGGCGATGATACTGCCGGCCTGCGCCTCGCTGCGGTCCGCCTGCTTGTCGATGGTGAGCGTTGCGCCGTCGGGAGGGGGCGGAGGCGGGGGCGGAAGATCGTTACCGGTCACCCGCGTATTCTCGCTGTCCTGCGCGCTGCAGGCGAAGGCATTGGAACGGATGGTCACGCCCTCACGATCGCTGCGCACCCGCACGGATGTCGTGAAGGTCGATGTGGAGTAGCCGCCGATGGAGAGGCCGGTCCAGCGAATCGTGTTCCCTGCATCGTCGTTGCCGCCACCTGTCGTCGACAGGAAGATCACGTTGCTATCCAGTGTCTGGGTGAGTGCCACGTTATTGACCGTCGTGTCGTTGTTGTTGCGCACTTCGATGGTGTAGGTGAAGTCTTCATCGGGATCGACGGGATCCTGCGAGTCACGCAGCGTCACGGTCAGGTTGCACTCGCTGCTGCTCGAACTGCTGCTCGAACTGGAGCCTCCGGTATTCACGGTCGTCGTATCCTGTGCAGTTGCTGTGCCGGCGAGTGCGATGTTGGTCAGCACGGTCCCGTCCGAGGCCGTGGAGGGCACGGTCACAATGACGATGAGTGTCTTACTCGCGCCTGCCGCGAGACTGCCGAGCGTCCACTGGACGGTGGCCCCGTTGAGGATGCCGCTATCCGAAGAGGTCACGTACGTAACGCCGCCTGGCAGTGCATCCGTCACCTGCACGTTGGTTGCCGCGTAGGAGGATGTATTCGTGACGGTGATCTGGTACGTGAGTGATTCGCCCGGCAGCACCGTCGTGCGACCATCCGTCTTCGTGATGCTGTAGGTGGGCGTTCCGCACTGCACAGCCGTGGTCACCGTCTGGCTCGTGTTGTTGGCGCTGTTGGGATCATCGGCACTCGAGATCGTTGCGGCATTCAGTACGTTCGTGCTGCACAGGGCCGTGGATCCGGCGGTGAACACGAGTGTGATCGCCTGTGACTGTCCCGCTGCAAGACTGTTGATCGCGCACAGCACCGACGTGCCTCCTCCATTCAGGGTACAACCCGGTGATGCAGCGGCATTGAAGGTAAGGCCGCCCGGAATCACATCCGTCACCGTGGCATTCGTCGCGGTTGCAGGACCGCTATTCGTCACGGTAACGACGTAGCTGATCGTACCGCCAAGCTGCACGGTGCTCGGGCCGGTCTTCGCAATGGAGAGATCCGCGTTCAGCGACGAGGCTTGCACGGTCGTCGTATCAACAGCCGTGACGCCGGAGACATTCGCGGTATTCGTCAGCACTGTTCCGTTCGTTGCCTGCGCACTGACCTGTGCCTGTACGGAAAGTGCCTTCGTCGCCCCTGCGGCGATCGAGAGGCCGGACCACGTCACAGTGCCCGCCGTCTGTGTTCCTCCGTCAGAAGCAGAGAGGAAGGTCGCGAGAGAAGGCAGCGTGTCGGTCACCGTCACGTTCGTGGCCGCGGTCTGTGACGTGTTGGTGACGGAAACGGTGTAATGGAGTGTTGCACCCGGGACGACCGTGGTCTGGTTATCGGTCTTCGTGATGGTGAAGGTCGGAGTGGGGCACTGCACCGTTGTCACAATCGTCTGGCTGGTGTTATTCGTGCCGTTGGGATCGTTGCT
>JAQTQU010000032.1:0-2808 GCA_028712095.1 Candidatus Peribacteraceae bacterium | reverse complement strand
GGAGTGTTGCACCCGGGACGACCGTGGTCTGGTTATCGGTCTTCGTGATGGTGAAGGTCGGAGTGGGGCACTGCACCGTTGTCACAATCGTCTGGCTGGTGTTATTCGTGCCGTTGGGATCGTTGCTCGTCGAGACCGTAGCCGTGTTCTGAACAACGGATCCGCACTGCACGGTCTGCGGAATAGTGAAGGCGATAGTGAAGTTCTTTGATTGGCCCGCTGCAAGCGAGAAGTTATTGCAGAGCACGCTGGTTCCGGCTCCATTGAGAAGACAATCGGTCGAAGAGAGTCCTCCGTGGAAGGTAAGCCCCGCGGGAATGACGTCCGCCACGACGACGTTCAGCGCCGTCGCCGTTCCCACGTTCGTGGCGGTGACGGTGTAGAGGACTGCGTCACCGCGATTGACGGTCTGCGGTCCGGACTTGGTGACGGCCACATCCGGATTCTGCGTCTGATTGAACTCGTCATTATCCTGAAGGCTGGAACATCCGGGATCGGTCGGATAGTCCGTGAGTCCGTCCCCGTCGTTGTCCATGCCGTCAGAGCACTGGGCCGTGACGCACTGTACGGCCGTATTCCACTGGCTGGAGTTATTCGAGGGGTTCGTGTCATTGCTCGTCGAGACGGTTGCGGTGTTCTGGATGGCGGCACCGCAGGCAACGGCTGTGGTAACGGTGAAAGTCACCGTGAAGATCTTCGTCTGACCGACTGCGAGCGAGAAATTATTACACAGTACGCTCATCCCGCCGCCGTTCAGTACGCACTCGGGCGAGGATGCCCCTGCCTGGAAGGCGAGGCCGGAGGGCACAGCATCCGCAACCACAACGTTCTGTGCCGTTGCGGAGCCGACGTTCGTCACGGCAATCGTGTAGCTGATCGTGTTGCCGCGGGTCACAATGGCCGGCCCCGATTTCAGAATGGAAGCATCGGGGTTCTGATTGGGATTCGATTCGTCATTATCCTGAAGGCTGGAACACCCGGGATCGGTCGGATAGTCCGTGAGTCCGTCCCCGTCGTTGTCCATGCCGTCCTGACACTGGGCTTTGGGGTTCGTTTCGTCATTGTCGGCGGGCGAGTCGCAGCTGTAATCATTGGGATAGTCCGTGGCGCCGTCCTGATCGTCATCCAAGCCATCGGAGCACTGTGTACAGTTGACGGACGTCACGACGCGATCACTCCAGTTGTTGTCACCGTGCGGATCGGGTGTCGAAACGTTCACATTTGCGCGGTTGGCAACCGTTCCTCCGCAGGTGAAGGTCGGCGAGACAGTGAAGACGATGTTGTACGTGCGCGACTGCCCGCTCTGCAGGGAAATGTTGTTACAGAGCACTTCCACTCCGTTCAGCACGCAATCCTGATCGCTCTGTGCCGCATTGAAGGTAAGACCGGTCATGATCTCGGGGCGATCCACCACGACGACGTTATCGGAGCGCTGGGGACCCAGATTCGTGACGGTGAGCGTGTAGAGGATGTTTCCGCCGCGATTGACGCTCTGCGGGCCGCTCTTGACGATCATGACATCGGCCTGCGGGCACGTCACGGATGTACTCACGTCATTACTGTGGTTGTTCGCAGTCGTAGGATCCGCCGAGGAGCTCAAGACATCCGCAGTATTATGGATCGTCGCACCGCAGTTCAGTGAAGCAGAAACGGCGAACGCAATGGTAAAGGTGCGGCTCTCACCAGAGTTCAGGTTGAAGTTATTGCACAGCACGCTCGTGCCGGCTCCGTTCAGCACACATCCGGCGGAGGAGCCGGCGGCATTGAAGGTGAGACCGGAAGGAATCGTATCCGTGACCACGACGTTCGTCGCGGTACTCGGCCCGGCGTTCCGGGCTGTGAGGGTATAGGTGACATTGTCACCGCGCAGCACAGAAGAAGGTCCGCTCTTGGTGATGGAGAGATCGGCACCCACCGGTCTGCAGTACCCGCTCTGGCAGGTATCGGGGTTGGTACAATCCGCGTTCGTGGCACAGCGGCAGGCGGAGGTCTGCGTTGCCGCAGGGCAGATGTTGTGCTCGTCGTTATCCTGATTGCTGCTGCATCCCGGATCCTGTCCATCCGTCACCCCGTCTCCGTCATTATCCACCCCGTCCTGACATTGGGCCTTGGGGTTCGTTTCATCGTTATCCGTGGGGCCGGAGCAGGAGAAGTCCGCCGGATAGTCAGTAGCTCCGTCTCCGTCGTTGTCCAAGCCATCGTTGCACTGGTACAACTGCTGTCCGCCGCTCTCGGTGTTGTCCTGCCTGCTCGAGCATCCCGTGTCTGACGGATAGTCCGTGTACCCGTTCCCGTCATTATCCACCCCGTCCTGACATTGGGCCCTGGGATTGGTTTCGTCGTTGTCGGTCGGTGTCGTGCAGGAAAAATCGTTCGGATAGTCCGTGGCACCGTCTCCGTCATTGTCCAAGCCATCGTTGCACTGATACGTCACCGGCCTGCAGTACCCGCTCTGGCAGGTATCGGGGTTGGTACAATCCGCGTTCGTGGCACAGCGGCAGGCGGAGGTCTGCGTTGCCGCAGGGCAGATGTTGTGCTCGTCGTTATCCTGATTGCTGCTGCATCCCGGATCCTGTCCATCCGTCACCCCGTCTCCGTCATTATCCACCCCGTCCTGACATTGGGCTTTGGGGTTCGTTTCATCGTTATCCGTGGGGCCGGAGCAGGAGAAGTCCGCCGGATAGTCAGTAGCTCCGTCCTGATCGTTGTCCAAGCCATCGGAGCACTGGTAGAGCGGACACTGCACCCCCGTCGTCACCGTCTGACTCGTATTATTCGTGGCATTCGGATCCTGTGAGGAGCTCGAAA
>JAQTQU010000031.1 GCA_028712095.1 Candidatus Peribacteraceae bacterium | reverse complement strand
CACCGATGACCGCTATCCCGACGACAGTTATAATCATCAGAAACTTCGTCGCTGTTTTCAGTGTGCTCTTCATGTCATATGCGAAGACTGTTTCCAGGATACCCGTTATTATTCCGGCAGTCACGAAGATGAGTCCTCACGGGTCGTACGCTATTCCTGGCAACACCCTCCTCCCGTTACTTGCACGGTGAGAACATGAGCGTGGGGGAGCGGGTGGGGATGGAGATCCGGAAGGCGGTCACTGAGCAGGCCTTGAACGGCAGTCTTCATCTGCTTTGCCATTGCATTCACATCCATGTTCGGACGGAATTTGGAAAATGCATCGAGCTGTCCTCGTGTCGCCAGCGCGTTCTCAGGGTGTCGTTCCAGATTTGTATCTTATAGTAATATTAATTTGAATATGTCAATATTTCTCTGTCTTTTCGATGGGCCATTCACCTTGATTCAGTGTCCATCCTAGTGTACACTGAAGGTACTTTCCGGTGTACCCTATGCTCAAGGATATCTCCATCAAAGAACTACGGGAAAACCTCGCCGATGTGGCCGATCGCGTCGAGCGGGGTGAGTCGTACCGCGTCATCCGGCGCTCGAAGCCGTCGTTCTACATCGTGAAGATCGACGCGGACGTTCCTGAGGAGGGCTGGGAGACCGTGGTGGATTTCACGGATGGCGGGAAGACGAAAGGTGTTCCTATCGAGCAAGTTTTGAAGGAACTGCGGAAGGTTCAGCACTGATATGGAGTCGTGGAAGAAGCAACTCCGCAAGATGCCGCGTGACGGCCGCGCGCGTGCCCTCGCTGCGCTCACGCTCCTCTTCGCACGAGACTTCGGGGCATTAGATCGCAAGCAGCTCAAGGGATATGACGCCATCTTCCGCATCCGCGTGGGCGGTTATCGGATTATCTACCACGATGACGGCGAAAAGATCACCATCAAAGCCATCCGCAGAAGGAACGAGACCACCTATCGGGATTTTTAGCCAAGCAAGCGGTTAAGTTGTGGTGGAGCATGCCGGATACAGATGCTTCAATTGTCCTCTTCACAAGCAGAGTCGTCTTCACCCTCGTGCCTTCAGATGCATGATGTGACGCTTAAGGATCTCCTGAAACGTCTCAGGGAATTCCTCGACACTCCGCGGCACCATGCTATTAGGGCCAAAGTGGTAGCGCACTTTTCCGGCGATGTCAGGTTCGGGTGTGATGGCGGTTCCCTCGAGGGGTGAGGTGCGCCGTGCTTCCTCTGCGGCCAGTCTGGTCGATTCTCGCTGCGTCGTTGCATCGCTGATAAACACCATAAGGGAACCCACGCGGTCTGCATCGGCGCGCGCCTTGCGTAATGTCCGGCTGACGCGAGGGACGGCTGCCTGAATGGCTTGTGCATCTTCATTTCCTCGTTCTTCGAATGCGGTCAGCATTGTGATGATGCGGGATTTCACTTTTCCATCGAATGCCTCGGAAAAATCCTTGATGAGGTATTTCGCCGCTTTCTCGCGATCCGGATCATTGACATTGCTGTCGTCGCTCGCGAGGATCTCGATCTGAATATGCCTTCCCTTTGCCGCTTCGCAGGCGGCAATGGTCGCTTTCACAGCATTCCGGATGCGTTCCTTGTTTTCATAATACATCGAGCCGCTGACATCGATGAGAATTTGCAGAACGAGCGCAGGTTTTTCCGGGATCCTCCTCTGTTGCATGGGCTGCTCCTTTCCTGTTCCGAAGGAGCGCACGAAGCGCCGCACAGAAAAGCGGAATCCCTTGCGACCGTACTCGTACTGCGGCTCCACGATCGTCGGGAGAAACTGATCAAACACACGGTTCATGCGGTTAATGACGGGCTGCAATTCCCTTGCTAGGGTTTGATACTGTTCACGTAAGTCAGGATCTTCGAAGTTGTCGCGCCGCCGGAGGAGTTCGTGGCGCAATTGATTCGATTCTTGGCGTTGCTGCTCCAATTGTTTCGCCTGTTCCTTCCGCTCCTGCGATTCCTTTTCCAAACGCTGCCGATGCTCCTCGGTCATCTTGCGCAGGAAGGATTTCAGCTTTTCGGGCCAGTTGCTCGTGTCGTTCGGATCGAGAGAATTGGCTTCGGGATCGGGCAATTCGCTGTTCTCTCCCCCTTCACCCGTTCCCTGCTCCTGCCCCTTCCCGCTGCCTTGCGGATTTTGCCACGGTGCAATCTGCAGCAGACGTTTCAGTGCGGGAACGAGGTGCTGCACGAGGAGTTGCTCCACCTCCGCATTCACTTTCATCGGAGGGAGCGAGGCATCGCCCGTGATGCTCGCGAGCACAGGCTCCACCTGCGCATACTCCTCCCGCACGTTCGGATGCAGCTCTTCAGGGCTCCATGGCTTCTCGATGCCCTGGAGCTCCTGCGCATGCAGGGCCCACAGCCGTTCCACCTTGAGGAGCATGCAGAATTGCTGAGCGGGATTGGTACTCAACCCTCTCAAGCTCTTCGCAATTTTCGGGATGATGAGCAGTCGGTTCTTCTCGAAGAGGGTGTGGCGCTCATTCGGTCGCAGCGGACCGCCGACGAGCCGTTCCATGCGCGGATCCTCCACGCAGTTATCCAAGGTCAACAGCGCGTCTTGAGGTATTCCTTCCTGCGCCGCGAGGATACCCAGTCTCTTCTGCCGCGCGAAATCCGTGAAGTGCGCATGACCGCATTCGTGGGACACTTCCCCCCGCATGAATTCCCGCGGCGCGTTCCCCCCGACATAGACGAACGGAATGCCGATGAGGTACGTTTTGCGCTGGGGGTCGTCCGCGATTTCGCCTGTCTCCGTCACGCGCTTGCTCGGCACCTGCGTGCAGCAGAATGTATCCAGTTCCGGATCCGTATAGATCTCGACCCTCCGTTCCGCAGTCTGGACAGTGCGCTCGATATCCCGCAGCACCTGTGCCGCTTCCGTAGGGTCGACTCCCGCATCGATCTTTTTTTTGAGTGCCGCGAGGAAGGCGTCGGGATCCTCGAGTACTTGCGGACGATCCGGTGATGCGGATTGCGGCTCATGCAAATCCCGGTGCATGTCGGAGTCATTGTTCATGATCCATAGTGCTTGAAGGATGAGGAAATCTGTTTGGAGACATGTGCAAGATAGATCTCTCCGCTGAACCTTACGAGCTGCTTCTCCGTTGCCGCATCGATCGTTGAAATGCCTCTCAGATTCATCTCCACCCCACTCCACTGTGCGAGCCTCTTGGCGGTTTCCGCATCAAGGGAAGAGAGGCCATTCAGATCGAGGTGCGTGCCCCTCCGTCCCGTAATGATACTCACCGTTTTCTGATACAGAGAGCGGAGGCCATTGATGGAGAGGTCGGTTCTCCTCCACTGTGCCAGCTTTTCAGCGCTTTCCGGGCTCAATGATCGAAGCCCATTGAGCGAAAGACCAATGCCTCTCCACTGTGCGATCTTTTCAGCAGTCTCCGGGCTCAACGAAGTGAGGCCGTCGAGGTAGAGATAATTTCCTTGCCACTGTGAAAGCATCTCGGCTGTCTCGGCGTCGAGAGACGTGAGGCCGCGGAGGCTAAGGAAATTGCCTTGCCACTGCGCGAGTTTACCGGCTGTTCTGGCATTCAGAGAGGTGAGGCCATCCAGTTTCAGTTCATTACCCTTCCGCTGTGCGAGCTTTTCCGCGGCCTCCGCGTCGAGCGAGGGCAGGTCTGGCAGGGAGAGTGCCCAGCTATTCGACTGCGCCAATTTCTCCGCAATATTGGCATTGAGTGAGGTGAGGTGAAGGCAGAGAGATGAAACTTTCATTTGAGCCAGCAGCTCTGCAGTTCGTGCATCCAAGGTAGTAAGGCCGAGAACAAGCCTGTCACCTTCCAGCCGAGCCAGACGTTCTGCGCTCGCAGGAGAGATCGAAGTCACTTTCTTCAGGTTGAGAAGGTCGGTTCTGCCAAAATGCTCAACAAGGACTGCGGCGACGTCGGGAGGGAGATACGTGAGTTGAGTGGTCAGTTCATAGCGACGCTTATAGTCGATATTCCCACGAACAATTTCAGCCCAAATACGGCTATTCTCCCGCAATCTCGGATCATTCAATGCAAATGTCTCTCCGGCAACCGAAACGGTGAGACCGGCGAGCTGCCGTTCCAGCGCTGCAGACTGGTCTCGTTCTGTCGGCTGATCGTGCAGCAGGGCATCCCGGATAACGGTGAGGGTTGCCTGCAGCTGAGGGGACACCTGTATCTTTGATACCAATGATTCTGAGGTCTGAGAAGAGACCTCCTGTGTTTCGAGATAGGTGTCGGGGTTACTGTTCATGATGGGCGGTACGGAAGGGCGCAATGATCTTTTCAAATTTTTCATTGACGATGAGTTGGCCTTTGAATTGTGCGAGCTTCTGCGCACTTGCTGCATCCAGAGAGGTGAGGAAAACCAGGGCAAGTTCCCCGCCCTGCCACTGTGCGAGCTTTTCGGCGGTCTGCGCATCGAGCAAGGTGAGACCGAGATTGAGTTTCTTGCCCTTCCACTGTACGAGCTTTTCCGCGGCTTCCGCACTCAAAGAAATAAGGTGACGGAGAGTCAGATCATCGCCTCTCCACTGTGCTAGTTGTTCCGCAGTCTCCGTATCCATGGAGGTAAGACCATCCAGATTCAGAACCTCTCCTTTCCATCGTGCGAGTTCCCCGGCAGTTTCCGCATTGAGTGCAGTAAGGCCATCGAGTCCGAGATAGCCCCTCCCCCCAAGCTTCGCAAGTTCTCTTGCAGTGTTCGCATCGAGCGAGGTGAGGCCATTGAGGAAGAGGCGATCGCCTCCCCAGCTCGCAAGATGTTTGGCGGTCTCCATGTCGATGGAAGTGATGCCAAGAGCGATGTATTTGCCTTTCCACTGCGTCAATCTCCGGATGCTTTCTGCAGAGATAGAACGGGCATTTTCAAGTTCTATTGTCATATATGGACTGGTACCGGTGCCGCGCTTTGCGAGCATAGTGGCAATGCCAGGAGGAACACAGGTGAGATCTTTGTCATCTACATAACCCCCTTTCATTATCTTTAACCAAAGCCGGATGTTCTTCGTCAATCTCGGATCATCCAAGGCGAACGTCTCGCCAGCAATATTGACCGTAAGACCGGCGAGCTGCTTACCCAATGTGTCGACCTTCCCCCGAGTGATGGGTTGGTCGTGCATGAGGACATCGTGGAAACATTCGAGGGTCTCTCTGAGCTGAGGGGTCAGTTGCACTTCCGCCTTCACTGCAGATTCTTGAGCTGGAGAGGGGTTCTGCACATCCCGGTGCTGATGCTCGTTCTCCTTCACGTCGTCGTAGGGAGAGGCGGAGCGATCTTGTCATCGAGGATCTGTATGAGCGCGACGTAGGCGCTGTCGAGGCCGTCGATGGGATTTTTGCGGAAGTCATCGAAAATACTCAGGAACGCCTTGCGGACGTCACGGAGTTTGGCGTAACGCTGCGCAACGGCGATGGAATCGCGCAGGCTCATGCCTACGCGGAACTCTCCGCGCCGCTCGTAGCGCCTCCGCCACTCGTCGGTGATCTCGAGGATCGTGCGCAGGTCCATGAGCAGTTTGCGGATGTGCTCGTTTCCCGCCCCTTCGAGGAGCGGCTTGAGCCGGGGATTCTGCTCCACTTCCGCCATCCTACTTCCCTGTGTTTGCTCGTTGATGACGGTGTCCCACAGGAGGGCAAACTCTTGATCCGAGAGACCGCTGAACTCGTTGAAGAGCGGATAGAGGACGAGCACCTCATCACAGGCGATATCGCGGAGTGTATTATTCTCCGCCTCCTTCTGCTGCAGTTCTGCATCCGACCATCCTTCTTTGCGCTGCTGAAGCGTACCCTTTCGCAGAGCAGGGTAGTTGATGACCATGGATTGCCCACGTGTGCGGTTGAGGAGTGCCTCGCCCAGGTCACCCGCGGAGCCGAGCGTGGCGGGGTTCCCACCGATGACGATGATCACGCCTTCGGCAGCGGGAATCCTGATTCCGTCAAACGTGAGAGTGCGGTTAGAATCCCCGAGGCCATGGAGTGCAGCTTGGACTTCCGGTTTCAGCGCATTGATCTCATCAATGTACACGAGTGCGCCGGGGGTCTGGATACCTTCGGCGAGCGCCGTGAGAAAACGGACCGTTCCTTCCTTCGAATCGAATTCATAGTGACTCACGAGTTCTGTGGCCTCCATGCCGCGCCCGCAGGGGAACCAGAAATACGGACGACGCGTCTTTGCGGCGAAGTACTCCAGCAACTCGTTTTTTCCAACGCCTGCCTCGCCGAGAACGAGTGCCATTCCCTTCGGCTGCTCCTGTTCGTTCAATTGGTACTCCGCGCAGTTCGTGAACATCTCGAGGGCACCGCGGAATGTCGGGATTACCTTGATGCCAGCCTTCACCGTCGGGACGCGCTCCCTGCCATCCCCCCGCGTGCGGTTGAGGATGAAAAGCTGGCTCAGCATGTTCGCGGCGGCCTGCGCGAGCTTGTTCTCATTGATCTTTGCCGGCTCGAAATCCAGGCTTTGCTTCCTTGCCTCTTCCATCGCCTCGTGCACGAGCGCGAGGAACTTTTCCGGCTTGCTGCCTTTGCCGTGCCGGAACTTCTGCCATTCGCCGAGGATCTCGCGCACCTGTTGCCGTGCTTCCTTCCGCACGTCCTCCGGTCCCGTGAGCTTCCGTTCGGCATCCTGGTACCGGTCCATGACGCGCTTGAGAACGCTCCATTCTTGAAGGGTGAATTCGGACGTGATCGGCTCGAGTGACCGCTCTTGCTCCTGTCCTGTCTTTCCCGGTCGAAGCACCGCGTCACGGCGTTTGTAGGCGACGCGGACGTTCTCACCGTACTGCGTGGCCTGGGTTTCCCAGTGGGGATTCGAAGCCGCTCCGTTCCAGAGCAGTCGTTCATGTCCGTGCAGCCATTGCGGCACATCGGTTTGTTCGGTGATTCCCTCTGTCTTCTCACGTACGACCGGCGGCTCATACTGTTCGACTTCCTTCAAGAGCATGCCCAGGACTTGTTCAACGGTTTTTCCGGAGATATCGAGATCCCCGATCTTAGCCCCCTCAGGGAATACGACCTCGATACCCAGCTCTCTGCGAAGATCACTGCCATACTGTCTCTGCAAATCATGCAGAGCGGCGCGCAACTCTTCGGGAGTGAGAGAATGCTCGGAAACGGCGGCAGGGACCGGCTGAACTTCGCTCATATGGGTGTTGGTAATTGTAATCTATTATAACATAGAAACAGTATTTCTTCAAATTCGCCGACTCATCGAAAAGTTGTGGATTCGCTGTCCCAACCCCATCGAAAGGTTGCGAGGTGAAGAGATTGGAACCTTTCGGGTCGCAAGAACCTTGTGCCTATTGGTCAAATTGGCGGGTTGCTTTGGACGCGCACGTAATGGTGGAGCATGCCGGATTCGAACCGGCGACCTTCTGGTTGCAAACCAGACGCTCTACCAACTGAGCTAATGCCCCAGAGAATACGAATGGTGGAAGGAACAGCGCGGGGCTGGGCAACTGAGCTCATGCCCCGGCGATGGTAAAGAAGGTGCGGGGCTACCAACTGCCTGCCCGTCCGAAGCTCCGAGCGGAGCGAGGAGCGGAGGCGGGAGCTACAGCCCCATGCGCTGTATCGTAGCGGATCTCTCTGGGATGTGACAGTCCGTCGCAAAGATCGCTTCCTCCCTTTTCTTTGTTCTTCGCTATACCTAGAATGGCGGCCCATTCTCTCCACCAAGGGAGTTTCTTCTCGGCCGTTTCAGGCCAACCAAGAGCGCATGTGTCACCCGACTCATGCGAGAGAATGGAATCGGGAGCGAGCGTTTGCCCTTGGACGTTCGCTCTCTCTTTCAAAGCATGTTCAACGATGTGTCCACAGCCCGTGTCGGCAGGAGCCAGCGTACGGGGGCGAGGAAGAAGTCGAGTGTGCCCGTGAGCGCCGCAATGGAGAAAAAGAAGAGGAAAACTGCCGCGATGACGATGACGTTGTAGACGCCGCCGAGGTACTCCATCCATTCTCCGGCGCCCAGCATCTCCGCCGTGCGCTCACGGTACTTGATGAGCAGGATGGAGCAGACGATGCCGACGAGTCCGAGAAACGTGGTCATGGGTTACGCGATCGCACGATCGATTTCCTGCTTCACGCTCTCTTTGGGTTTGGCGCCGATGAACGTGGAGAACGGCTTTCCCTGTTTGAAGAGAATGAACGTGGGGATGCTCATGACATTGAATTGCCCCGGCGTTTCGGGGTTCTCGTCGACGTTCACCTTCACGATTTTCGCCTTCCCTTCGTACTCCGTTGCCAGCTCATCCACAATCGGTCCCATCATCTTGCACGGTCCGCACCACGGAGCCCAGAAATCCACGAGCACGGGGATGGGGGACTCGAGGACTTCGGACTGGAATGTGTGGTCGGTGACGGCGTTGGCCATATGGTATGGGTTAGGAGTAGGGGGTAGGGAAAGGATAGCGGAGGAGGATCGTGGAGTCACGGGATTCGTTGCGCGTTGGCTCGTTGCTGGTTATTCGTTAGAGCTTGGTCGGTCCTGCATCAATCGAGCAACGAACCAACAAGCAACGAGCAACATCCGTCACTCTTCCGTTCTCCCCTTCGACAAAATTTCCCTGGTGATCTTCTTGCCGATCTCCACGGCGGGCTGGCCGTACGGATCGAGGCGGTAGAGTTTGCCGAGGAAGATCACTTCGGTGAGCAGCAGAAAGAAGAGCTGGCCCAAATGCCGCTCATCCAGGCGCGGCAGGGTGATGGTGGCGTGCGGCCGCTTGGCGGAGGTGAGTGCTGCGGAGGTTCCGGTGTAACACGCATCGAGCAGCTGGCCGAAGGTCTTTCCCTGCAGCGAGGCAAAAGACTCCGGCAGACGCTCGGGCAGCGAGATGCGCGGTTTCTCCTCTTCGCGGATGAAGAGGTGCCATTGCATTCTCGGGCCCGCCATCCACTGCTGCAGGAGCGAGTGCTGGTCTAAGGTGCCGATGGCGGCGGCGGGGATGGGGTTCCTGGTCTCGGTCTTGCCCAGACTTTCGGCAATGAGTTGCTGATCCCATCGCGCGATGGAGACGAGGCGGGAGCTATAGGGCATGATCACGCGGATGCCGTAGCCGCGCTTGAAGTCGAGCAGGTACTGGATGGCGGCGAGGAGGGCGGCGGGGTTTTCGTCGATCGATGTGTTCTGGCAGAGCGTATCCATTTCTTTCGCCCCACGGACGAAGGTTGCGACATTGGCGTCGAGCAGGGCGAGCGGGAGCAGGCCGACCGGAGTGAATATCGAGAAGCGACCTCCCACGTCTGCGGGAATCGTGAGCATGCGGATATCTTCTTCGAGACAGAAGCTCCGCAGGGGTCCGCCGAAGGGATCCGTGACGGCGATCGTGAAACGGGCGGCGCTACCGCCGCGTGCAGCCTTCATTTTTTCGTAGCAGGTGAAGAAGAGGCTCATGGGCTCCAGGGTCGAGCCGGATTTGCTCGCCACGACGAGCAGCGCCGTTCTCCAGTCGACGATCCTGAGCACGGTCTCGACGAAGGCGGGATCGATGGAATCGAGCACGATGAACTCCAGTGTTTCCGGCGTCTCGAACACCTCCTGCATCACTTTGGGACCGAGACCCGATCCGCCGATGCCCACCCAGACGACGGTGCGGATACGCTCGGATTTCGCCCAGACCGCCACCTCCTTCACGGCCTCAATCGCCTCTTTGTCGTAGGGGGTCATGGACCATGAATGCTGGCCCTTTTCGCGTTCCTTGAGCCATTCCTGCACGTAGCGCCGCACACCCGTACGCAGGGCGCTCAGCTCCTGATCGGGGACGCCGAACGAGGGCGTGATGGCCTTGGCGAGTGCCTGTGAGACGGAGAGATCCAGCACGGGAGGGGAGGTAAGGAAGGTAAGGGAGGTAAGGAAGGTAAGGGAGGTAAGGAAGGTGAGGAAGGTGAGGAAGGTAAGGAAGGTGAGGAAGGTGAGGCATGGGCTGCCCTCTGTGATGAGCGAAGTCGAACCATCCGCGGCCGCGGTACTTAGAGGGAGCGGAGAGCGGCCTCGACGCGATCTTCAGTCGTGGCGAGGTCGGCAGGAAGGGCGGTCAGTGCGTGCGTGATGGTCGGGGCGTCGTAACCGAGCGCCTCGAGAGCGGCAACGGCATCAGGATCCATGGCGGACCGCACAACTCCACCTTCGCCCTCCGTAAAGAGTGTGGGAAATTTCTCGGCGAGGGAGCTCAATTCGAGGAGGAGTTTTTCTGCCGTTTTCCTGCCGATACCTTTGATCGATGTCAGGGGGGATGGGTCCTTTTCCCGAATGGCCATGCCGATGAGACCGCGGGGGACGCAACAGATTTCCAGTGCCGTGCGGGGGCCGATGCCGGTGATTCCCAGAAGTCCCTCAAAGAACGTGCGGCTCTGTCGTGAGAGAAACCCGAAGAGATCGAAGCGATCTTCGCGGACGTAGGTCGAAATCCAGAGCTTCACCGTTATTCCTTCTTCCAGCTGTTCCCACGCGTCGAGCGGCACGAGTACGCGGTAGCCCACCCCACCAACGTCCACGGTGGCTTCACCAGGGGCGTGTCGCGTCACGGTTCCGTGGAGGTGAGCGATCATAGGGAGCCACTATAGCAGAAAGGAATGGTCCGGCGCAGCACATCGTTCTTTACACGTTTTCGTGCAGGGAAGGGGAACGCAACGGCATGCCTTCCGTGCGTATGCGCGCCTTATCACATGTCCTATTTTCCGCTATAATGAGAGAGAAAATGCATACAAAGATCAACCCTTCGACTCGTCCTGTGCGGCAGGACTCGCTCAGGACAAGCCGTATCGCCGTTGCGGCAGTCTTGCTCGCTGGGTTTGTCCCGCTCTTCGCGTTTGCCCTCGTGTTCTCGGATGAAAAACTGGATGCCGAGCAGGCATTTCGCACAGCCATTGACGAGGCATCGGCCGAATACCAACGCACGCGCAGCCTGCCGGCTCTCCGGCGCCGCTACGAAGCGGAGCTCAAGGAGGCGAAGGCGCGTCTGCCCGTCCTGATGCGCGAGAAGCGCACACTACGATTGCAGATAGCCCGCCTGCAGCAATCCGTTGCGGCGTTGCAGCAGCGCTTCGGATGGTCCGTCACCGCCGATGCTGCGGTCACTCCCGTGCAATCGGCGGATATTGCGGACGCGTTCCGCGCGCTGGAACGATCGCAGCCGCTGCTGGGAACAGATTCCCTCGGCCGCTCGTTCTTCCGCCGTGTGCTCGTCGCTTCGTTCGGCGACGTGCTCGACGAAGATCTGCAGTCCGGACTGATTCGCGGCATTCTGCTGGCCCGGGCGCAGGCGGAGGACCAACAGCAGCAACTCTCGCTTCTGCAGGAACAGCATGGGGCGCTGTGCGACGAGACATTACGCATGACGGAGCAGGAGGAACGCGCATCCCGCGGACTCGCCGTCACCGGGCAGCAACTGAAGAATATTCAGGCAACGGTGGAGGAGGTCCATGCGCAGGTGCTCAGGATGCAGGGCGCGCTCGCACGCATCGATGCGAAGATCAAGAGCCGCATTGAGCGGGAGCTTCTTGAAAAAGGACTCCTCACGCCCGGCACGATTGACCGCTCTGTTGTTCCGTTAGCCCCCCGGTTTGCCTGGCCGGCGTATGGTCCGCTCTCCGCCGGGTTCCTCGATGCGTCGTATCAGGAGCATTTCGGCATTCCGCACTACGGACTGGATATCGTCATCGGTCAGGGGTCCCCGGTGTTCAGTGCCGCGGACGGCGTGGTGTTCCTCGCGCGTGACGGCGGTGCCCACGGGTACTCCTACGTCCTGGTGGGCCACCGTGGCAATTACGCCACGCTCTACGGTCACCTGTCGAAGATCACGGTCAAGAGCGGTCAGGATCTGCGGCAGGGCGAGGCTGTGGGTCTGAGTGGCGGCGCGGTGGGTGCCTTCGGATCGGGTCCCACGACGACGGGACCGCACCTCCATTTCGAGGTGGTCAAGGACGGCACGAACATCGATCCGCTGGCGGTGCTGCCGTGATCATTTCGCAGTAAAAATGCTTTGACGTATCGCGGAAAGAGCAGGATCATCGCTTGTCCGGTCAACGTGTGATCATTCCTTCCATCGACGAAAGGAGGTGGCCCGTGGGGTACCTCTCCATGTTCATCGCCGGATGCATCGCCGGAATCGGCCTCGGCTGGTTCCAGCGGCGGTCCATCTGGGACAACGTGGAGATCGGATGCCTCCACGGTTGCCTCGCGACTCTGGGTCTTGGCGCGGGGGCAGTGACGCTGCTCATCATCATTGCCCTCCGGATGAACGTCTGGGGTCATTACGGGGTTCTGTGTGCCAGTTTTTTCGGCACGTATGTCGGGCTCCTCTTCTTGGAGTATCTCGAAGGAGAGGATAGGGATCAATCACCCTGATCGGGGAGGAAGGCAACGGGCTTTCCTCCATTTTTCGCGAATTTTTCTTTTCCTTCACCTATTTTTCCTTATTGTGGAGTCATTGGTCAGTCGATCCTTCGTTCCTTTGCTTGCTGGTAGGAGGTGGCTCATGGTTGAGATGGTGGTGTGCGGGTTCTTTGCAGGATGCGGAGGAGTACTTCTTCTCCTGCGATCCCAGCAATCTGACGGGTTGTTCCACAAGGCCGTTGGACTCTTTGTCCTGGTGACGAGTGTCCTGTATGCCGTGACGGCGGCGAAGGAGCAACTCGTGCGGGAGTTGTCCATCTGGCCCCTCGTCGGCTGGTGGGCGTTTGGCGCCGCCCTCATGCCGATGGCTCCCGTCATCGGAGGGATCCTCCGGCGACGGCGTCAGAGGAGGGAACTCTGACCGATCACACGGGGGGAGGCTTCGGTCTCCCCTCGCCCTCTCAGCACATTGTCTGCCGTAGGGACCGAGAACATCCGGCAGGACTTTTCGATGTGCCAGGCGCAGGTGGCGTTGCCCTCTGTGAAGACAAGGTCTGCGGGAGCAAGCATGCGTCCGGGGGTCTCTTGGAGGAGGGATCTTGCCAACGAGAGCGTTCTATTGGTGATGCAGTGCCATGCCATGGAGCATCCGGCTCGCGCCATCATCCGGGAGACGGCGTCATGAATGGCATGCGCGTTCCTACGTAATTCCGGTGGAGCATTCTGCAGCTTATAACTCACTTCTTGCTGCGCCTTCATTCTGGGTGAGAATGTCTCTGATGAATGTCGTATGGGGCTCATAAAGGGAAGGAGCATGATACGTCCGTACTCAGCGAGCGCCGATCACCACCACGAACTCTCCCTTTTTCGTGATCGACCGGGCAATCGCAGGAAGTCCGGCTACGGTTGTCGTCACGACTTCCTCGTGCACCTTCGTGAGCTCCCGCGCGATGACCACGGAGCGGTCCGGTTGTTCTCTGAGGGCCTCCGCGAGTTCATCAATAGTTTTCTCGATCCGGTGCACGGACTCATAGAAAACGATGGTCCGTTCCTCATCCTTGAAGGAGCGCAGGAGCGTCTGGCGGCCTTTCTTGAGCGGCAGAAAGCCAAAATATACGAATCGGTTGATCGGCAGTCCGGAAGCACTGAGGGCGGCGAGGAATGCCGCCGGTCCCGGAATCACTTCAATCGGGATCCTTTCGGAGCGTGCACGCGAAACGAGAGCATAGCCGGGATCCGAGATACCCGGTGTGCCGGCATCACTGACGAGGACGAGGTGCTGGCCTCCTACCAGTCTGCGCGCGATATTATCCACTTTTCGGGGATCGCTGTAGCCGTGGCAGCTCAACAGCTCCTTCTTGGGAAGATCCAGAAGTTTCAGGAGCTGACCTGTCACCCGCGTGTCCTCGCAGACGATCGCATCACATTTTTTCAGTGTTTCCAGTGCCCGCAGGGTGATGTCGCCGAGGTTGCCAATAGGAGTGGAGACAATAGAAAGCATTCAGAGGGAGGTTAGAGAGGTTTGAAAGGTTAGGGAAGCCTGAGAGGTGAAGTTCAAGAGGTTTGAGAGGTGAGGAAAGCCTGAAATGTATCAAAGGAATAACCTTTCAGGCCTCTCTCACCTCATTTTCCTTTCAAACCTCCCCCTGTCCCTTTTCTCTCTCATAAATTTCTGTATCATCCCTCTGATCATTAACACCCCGATTTTCCATGCCCAAGAAATCCGATAAACCTGCAGAGCCCGAAAAGAATGAGAAGCTCCTCGACTCCGCTCAGGATAAAAAGGATACGGGCGGACAGGCCACTCCCGAAGCGGCTCCCGCTTCGCTACACGGTCTTCCCGTGCTCGGCGCCGATGCGCTCGCCAAAATCGGCAAGATCGCGCCGCGTCCGATCGTGCAGGAGATGGAGGCGAGCTATCTGGATTATGCGATGAGCGTCATCGTCTCCCGTGCGCTCCCCGATGCCCGTGACGGACTCAAACCCGTGCACCGGCGCATCCTTGTGACGCTGCATGATCTGGGCTTAAATCCGGGCGGTCGTTTTCGCAAGTGCGCGAAGATCTGCGGAGACGTTTCGGGAAACTACCACCCGCACGGCGAAGTGATCGTCTACCCTTCCCTGGCCCGTCTGGCGCAGGATTTCTCAATGCGGCATGTTCTCGTGATCGGTCAGGGGAACTTTGGTTCGATTGACGGCGACGCCCCGGCCGCCATGCGCTACACGGAGGCGAAGATGTCCAAGGTGTCGCAGGAAATGCTGCAGGATCTGGAGAAGGACACCGTTCAATTCGTCGCCAACTATGACGGAACGCGCCGCGAACCCATGGTCCTGCCGTCGAAGTTCCCCAATCTGCTTGTGAACGGCAGCGTGGGCATCGCAGTCGGCATGGCGACGAACATCCCGCCGCACAATCTGGGAGAGATCGTCGATGCCACCGTACACCTCATTGATCATCCCGATGCCACCGTGGAAGATCTGCTCGAGTTCGTGCAGGGACCCGATTTTCCCACGGGGGGCATCGTCTACAACAAGGAAGCGATCAAGCAGGCCTACCTCACGGGTCGCGGGTCCGTGGTCGTTCGCGCCAAGGCCGAGATCGAAGAGGTGAAGAACCGCTACCAGATCCGCATTTCCGAGATCCCGTATCAGGTGAACAAATCGACGATGATCGAGAAGATGGCGATGCTCGTGCAGGATAAGGCCATCGAAGGCATTTCTGATATCCGAGACGAATCGGATCGCGAAGGGATCCGTCTCATCGTGGAGCTCAAAAAAGACAGCTACCCGCAGAAGGTTTTGAACCAGCTCTTCAAGCATACCGATCTGCAGACGAGTTTCGGCTACAACATGATCGCGCTCGACGGGGGGCTCCAGCCGCGGCTCCTCAATCTGCAGGAGGCGCTGGAAATCTTCGTGCAACACCGTCGCGAAGTGGTGCGACGGCGCATCACCTTCGACCGCGACCGGGCTCGCGAGCGCGCACACATTCTCGAGGGTCTGAGCATTGCGCTCAATGACATCGATAAGGTCATCGCGACCATCAAGAAGAGCGAGACCAAAGAGATCGCCAAAGAGAACCTCGTGAAGAAGTTCAAATTGAGCGAGATCCAGGTCGATGCCATCCTGCAGATGCGCCTGCAGACGCTGGCGGGTCTGGAGCGCAAGAAGATCGAAGATGAACTCAAAGAGAAGAAGAAATTTATCATGGAGTGCGAAGAACTGCTGAAGAGCCAAAAGAAAATGGACTTGCAGATCAAGGGCGAGATCATGCAGCTCAAAGCCGTCTACGAAGATGGGCGCCGCACGACGATTGTGAAGCATGATGTGGGCGATTTCTCGGCCAAGGACACGATTCCAAATGCGCCGATGATCGTCACCCTCACGCAGACGGGCTATGTGAAACGCTTAAGTCCCATGCAGTTCCGGGCCCAGCAGCGCGGCGGCAAGGGGGTCAAAGGCATGACCACCAAAGAGGAGGACGAGGTGCTCTCGCTGCTGCATGTCATGAACCACGATGACCTGCTCTTCTTCACCAATACGGGGCGCGTCTTCAAGCTGCCGACGTACGAGCTTCCGCAGGGGAGCAGAGTCGCCAAGGGTCAGGCGATCGTGAACCTGCTCCAGCTGCAACCCGAGGAGCGCGTGACGGCGATTCTGCGCGCGGGGATCGAAGGCAAGAAGTACCTCTTCATGGCCACCCGCGGCGGGACCGTGAAGCGTACGGAATTGAGTGAGTTCGAGAACATCCGCCGGTCGGGCCTGATCGCGCAGAAGATGCCTGCCGGTGATGAACTGCGGTGGGTGGTCGAAACCGACGGCAAGAATGAGATCATCCTGCTCACGCAGAAGGGCAAGGCCATCCGCTTCAAAGAGGATGACGTCCGTCACATGGGCCGCGCGGCGGCGGGTGTGCGCGGCATCAAACTGAGTTCCGGTGACAAGGTGGTGGAGGCAGCAGCGATCAGTGATCCGAAAAAATCCAAGCTGCTCGTGGTGATGGAGAACGGGCTCGGCAAGATGACGCCGGTCGAGCAGTACCGCTTCCAGGGCCGCGGCGGCACGGGGGTCAAAGCCGCGCAGCTCACGGCGAAGACGGGCGACATCGTGGGCGGATGCGTCCTCGAAGAGGGCGCGGAAGGGGATCTGTTGTGTCTCAGTAAGCAGGGGCAGGCCATCCGCATGGAGCTCAAAGACATTCCGTCACTCGGCCGCGCCACGCAGGGCGTGATCATCATGCGCTTAAACGGGAAGGATAAAGTCGCGACGGTGAGTGTGGTGATGTTCGACAAAGAGAGCGAGGAGGCCGTGCTCGCCGCGGCGGAGGAGCAGCGGACCGAGGAGGTCGAAGCGATTGAGAAAGAGGAACGCAGGGTGAAGCGCGCGGCGCGCGCGGCGCAGAGCTAGACGGAAAAGAGAGGCCAGACATGCATATTTTTCCTGTTTTCCTTGCTTGCCTCACAGGGCTTTCCCGCTACACTTTCTCTGTTATGAAGAAAGATATTCACCCGCAGATG
>JAQTQU010000065.1 GCA_028712095.1 Candidatus Peribacteraceae bacterium | reverse complement strand
GAGCGTCTCTGCGAAAAATCCCAGATATTTGAAGTACGCCAGCAGCAGCACGTTGCCGGTGATGGCGAAGGCGAGCAATGAGCGGCTTTTTCGTCGAATGAGGCCAAGTCCGCAGAGGTAATTGAAGAGCGCCGATCCGATCAGCACGACCAGGTCGGCGGGCCTCCACCAGCCGTAGAAGACTAATGATACGACAATGAGGGCGTGCATGGCCAGCCGCAGCTTTCCCATGTACTGCAGCGCGAGGACGACGAGCAGCACGATCGGGAGGAAGCCGAACAGGAAGAGCGGCGAATCGAATGCCATGTGCGCTTTTTGCGGCCAGGGGATCATTATCCCGCTTCATGCCGAAAACAAGCCTTCCGGCGGTCATTGGCCCAAAAGTACCCATTCCATCTTGTGTTCCCCCCGTGTCCGGGTAGCCTTTTGCCAACTTTTTCCCGCGCATTTCTATGACACACGAACGCCAGCAGGATGTGAACTTTCATGTCGTCGGGGCGGGTGCTCTTAGGCGCGCAGCTGCGTCTCTGGGCATGGCCGGCAGGGGCAACATGTCGATGAACGGAAGGAAAGGAGCAATGGTTTCGGGGGGGATTGAGGAGCAGGCGCTGAAGGCACTTTGCTCGCGCATCGAGAGGAGGGAGTTTTTAAGCACGGAAGCCGTTTCAGCTGCTGCGCGAGAAGAGCTGGAAAAAGTACTGCATGGAACAGCGCAAGAAGTGGCAGGGGGCACTCACCAACAGCTACCGCTCTCACGGGGACGCGATGATGGCGAAGACATGCCGAAAACGCACAGGAGCGGCATGGTCGGCATGGAAGGATTGAACGATTAATATGCGGGTGCCTTGTGTGTTTGGAGGTATTCCACGCGATCAGCGCGGACTTTCGCAAGATGCTCTTCAATATTTTCCGGAGTGAGTTGCACGCCGAAATCCTCCGGGATCTCGCAGGGTTCCGCGCAGGTATCGAAGAGGCGGTCCAGGATCATTGCCCCGGTCACTTCTTTGAAGTGTGCGGCGTCCGAGAACCAGCGCATATCATAGAAGACGCCGCTGGGAGGGACCTCTTCGAGCGTGACGGTGTTATAACCGGAAAAATCCCACAGAGGGTGTGTGTACCCACTTCTGCGCTTTTCCTCAGTGAGCAGTCGCATGAGATCGCGTTTCCACTGTTCGGTTTTCTCGAAACCGATGCGGCGGTATTCCGATTCCTCGTACGGAGCCCGGAGGGGGGAGATGAAGATATACATTTGGATCTTGTGGTCCGAAGCAAATGTGAGCATGTCCTTCAGTTCTTTCATGGGATCTTCCTGGTTATTCTTGTTCCCTTCCCCCGTCGTGCCGTACACCTTTCGCAGAGCGTCAAGCCGTTCGTAGTACTGGAGACGGGGCGTCCACGCAACTTCGAAAAATTCCATGATGCCCTCTTCGATGGAATCTGCGGAGAAGAGCACAGTCATGTAATCCTGTATGACGCGGAGTCCGAATCGGAGTCGGTTATTCTGCCCCGTCACACGGAGCAGGCGATCCGGATCGAATTGTCCGGGAATCTTGTTGTAGATGTTTTCGTAACTCGTTTCCAGCGTCACAACCCGCAGGGGATGAATGGCTTGGGCATGCTCGAGGAACTGGCGTTCCTCGGAATAGGTGGCACCGGGGAGTACGAGTTTCATGACGCGTTGGCCGTTCCAGCCCCGATGCGTGATTGGTATGGATCCAGCACGGGATGACCCCATACTCATGGATGCGGGTTTCACCCTCCGCATTACGTATGGCATTGAGAGGCGCGGTTGCTTCCACCACCAATCGCCTCCCTCTTCCCGGCTGAAAACGAGGAGGGGATCGATAGACCACTGAAGGCCTGCCACGAGGGCGAGTGGCAGGAGCAGGCCGATGAAGAACGGTATTTTTTTCATCAGAAATTTCCGTAAATGAACGCGGAGCCCTGTGACAGGTATGCCATCACGAATACGGCCAGCAGACCCACGAAGAGTCCTTGGCCAAGAACGTGCAACCACGACGGTTGTGCGATCACGGCAGAAGTGACGGGTGCAGTGGCATGAGGATCTGCAGGGAGAGCTGGCAGGGATTTCGGTTCGGTGCCGCTGTACTGCAACCAGCGTTGAGTCGTGGGTAGCAACCAGACAATGGCGAGCGGAGCGGCCAGGACGATGAATGCGTAGAAGGACTCTGCAGTGGTGGGCGGGTGGGCAGGAAGGGAGAACATGGATGCAAGCATGCGCATGGCGGAGGGCAGATTCTCGGCTCGGAAGAATACCCACAAGACCGTAACGGTGAAGAAGGTCAGTGCCCGCCCGAACAGGCGTCCCGCACTGCCCCCCGTCGCATCCGTTCCTCCCAGTTTTTTCTTGAGCGCCACCCAGGCGGCGTGGATGCACATACACAGGCCGTGCAGGGCTCCCCAGATCGCAAATGTCACGCCGGATCCGTGCCAGATGCCCACGAGCACCATGATGATGAGCAGATTGATCAGCTTCCGGAAGAATCCGCGCCTGTTTCCCCCGAGGGGGATATATACGTAGTCGCGGAAGAACGCGCCGAGCGTGATGTGCCACCTGCGCCAAAACTCCGCAATATTGACGGAGGTGTAGGGGCTGTTGAAGTTCATGGGGAGCGCAATGCCGAAGAAAAGGGCAATGCCAATGGCCATGTCGCTGTATCCTGAGAAATCGAAGTACAATTGCAGCCCATACGTCACGGTGCCGAACCAAGCCCGGTAGAATGTGGGTGAGGACTGGAGCGTGGTGGCAAAGACGGGCGTGACAATGCGAACCAGCTGGTCGGCGATGACGATTTTTTTGAAAAGTCCGATGATGAGGAACGAGAGTCCCTGTATGAAACCGTCGCCAATCCGTACGCGCAGATTCTCACGCGAGAACTGGGGGAGCATGGATGATGCGCGTGCGATCGGACCGGCAATCAATTTGGGGAAGAAGAGGACGTACGTGCAGTACTGCAGGATATTCGGCTGCGTGGTGCTGCCATTGGCCACCTCGATCAGGTATGAGATTTGTGTGAAGGTGAAGAAGGAAATGGCAAAAGGCAGCACAAGGGTTCCTGCAGATGGAGGGAGCGCTCCCTCCGGAAGAAGCAGAGAGAGCGTCGGAATGTATTTGAAAAACGCCAGGAGGAGAATGTTGCCGGTGATGCTCACCGCAAGGAGGAGTTTTGTCGTAAGAGGGTGCGCGGTGGTGGAATTCTGACCAAGGAAGAAGCTCCATGAGTAGTTCCACACGAGCGATCCCAACAGGATAGGCAGAACGTTGACATCCTGTAGTGCGTAGAACAAAACGGAGGCTGCCGTCAGTACAATCAGTGCGCCTGTCACATGCAGACGTTTTACGCACACGAACGCCAGAAGCGTGAGTGGCAGGAAGACGAACAGGAATTCAACTGAATGCAAAGCCATCAGAGCATTTTACCATAATTTTCCCATGAGGGGGCCATGGGTCTTTGTTGCACTGGGCGCGGCAAACGCCAGCGGAGACATCGCAGTGCAGGGCCCTACATCGTCGGCTTTTTCTCGTGCCATTCCGTCGTCCTTCGGCTGCGCTCAGGACGACCTCTCGCCGGTTTACTGCAGCGAGGAGGTGAGCGATGGTTTTCTCGTGCGCCAATCGGTCGCCTGCTCGAAGGCATGCCCTGCCTGCAGGATCACCTCTTCGCCCCATTGTGGCCCCAAGATCTGCATGCCGATAGGCAAGTTGTCTTTTGAGAATCCACAGGGCAGTGAGAGCCCCGGAATACCGGCAAGGTTGATAGGAGCAGTGAAGATATCTTCGAGGTACATCTGCACGGGGTCGTCGGTATGTGCGCCAATCGGGAAGGCCGGTGTCGGCGCAACGGGCGTGAGCAGGCAATCCACCTGCTCAAATACGTTCTCAAAGTCGCGCTTGATCAGCGTGCGCACCTTCTGCGCCTGACGGTAGTACGCGTCGTAGTATCCGGCCGAGAGGGCGAAGGTACCGATCATGATGCGGCGCTTCACTTCATCCCCAAATCCGCAGCTGCGTACGCGTTCGTAGTACTCGATCAGGCTGTCGCGCTCGGGGACGGT
>JAQTQU010000064.1 GCA_028712095.1 Candidatus Peribacteraceae bacterium | reverse complement strand
GGCCCGCTTGCTGCAGCAAGAGAACCATAAGGGCGACGTCGTTGGCGCCTCGTCGTATGGCTCCCTGTACAACGACGACGGACAGTTCAACAGGACGAGTGACATCGACTGGCTGATCGTGTTCGAGAGCCTGGAACGGATGATGGATTCGACGGAGTACACGGAAATGCAGCGGGTCCTGCAAGTGGCGCACATTCCCTTCGGCAGCCCGGCACTCTCCATGGAAAACGTGAAGTGCGGAAACCATCTTATCGGTCCTCTGCTTCACGGCGTGAAGCAGAGCGTTTGCCGCATCGTCATCGGCAATGACCCCGTCGAACTATTCCGGAGTCATGGGATCAAGAAGAACAGTCGTGAGATCTTCTCGCGCATGTTCGGCTCCTATCCCCGGTATTTTTACGAGGGCATCCCCGCGAATCTCCAGGATGCTCGAGATGATGACGAAGTGCTGGCAAGTCTCCTCCAGAGGTCCATCGATTATTTCATCGACACCTATCGAAGCATGATCGTGATGAACGCGCATGAAGAGGACTATTCGGTGCCTCTGGATTTCGCCACCTACGAGGGTTTGTATGAAGG
Source organism: Candidatus Peribacteraceae bacterium (assembly GCA_028712095.1). GTDB lineage: Bacteria > Patescibacteriota > Gracilibacteria > Peribacterales > Peribacteraceae > Peribacter. Next base: position 3,557 of record JAQTQU010000064.1, on the reverse strand, counting down.
AACGATACCGCCTTCCGCGATGGAATGCGGGAAGCGAATCCATTCCTTCATCGGACAGTACAAGACGCTCATACAGGTGACGATGCCCAAGGTGGAACAAGGCGGGGAAGCGGAAAGGCAGGAGGAGGCGCGGATGTATGCTTCGGCGCTGCTTGGCCATTTGTCGGCAGTGAAAGACGCCGTGCTGTTCTGCCAGGCCAATATAGAATGCTTCCGCCACGCTTTTCCCTCATGCAGCCGTTAGATACCTCCATCATCTGCCCGCTGAACGATGCCGAGAGCTTCACGATCCTGCGCATCGCAAAGAGCCTCGGTTACGAGGCTAGGGTGTCGGTGCAAAATTCATGGTTCTGTCCGCTCGACCGCGAACCGCCGTATACGTTCCTGAATCTCAGGGAGAACGTGATCATCGTGGAGATGCCGGGACCGCAGCAGGAGGAACTCCTCCGGCAGGAACACGATGTCATCGTCATCGACCACCACGATTATGCATCCCTGGATCTCCACAGGGACCATTCAAAAAGCTCCCTCGAACAATTCGCTTTCCTGGCCGGATATCGGTTGTCGCGGGAAGATACGGCGGTTGCCGTCAATGACCAGCGGTACATCTATGGCCTGATCGAGGAAGGATTCTCCTGCGAGGAAATTCGCCGGGTACGTCGGCTCGATTTGTTTCTCCAGGGATATGTCGAAGCTGATTTCCACACATCCGAGGAAGATATCCAAAATAAGACCACGTTCGCCAATGGCGTGACTCTCTACCATTCATCGCTCCGGGAAAAATTTTCCTATCTCCTGGATCTGCATGTTCTGGAGCGCGACGGCAAACGGTCGAACGTCGTGATCATAGGGCCAGCGTGTGACGATAAGGGAACGTATATCTACTTTTCCGGCGACACAGATCTCGTGGAAAGATTGAAGTTATTAGGTGGCTACAGCAAGAAGAGCTCACCAGCCTATGGTCTCTGGGGAGGATTTGAAAGGGGGAGGGAAAGTGTGGATCTGGCGAAGGCTCTGGACATCATACGGATGTATAGTTAAGAATACACCCTTTCATGCGCCGCCCCTACGTCACCATCAACGCTGCCATGAGTTGCGACGGGAAGATCGCCACTTGTTCACGGGAAAAACTTGTTCTGTCGACGGAGGAGGATGGGAAAATCGTCGATCGGCTGCGCAGGGACGCAGACGCGGTTCTCGTGGGAGGAACGACTCTGGCTCAGGACAATCCGCGCCTCGTGCTCCGCCATGAAGAGAACCGCCGCCACCGCGTGCAGATGAATCTGCCGGAAGACCCCGCAAAAGTCGTAATCAGTCCGTGCTGCGATATTGATCTGGACAGCAACTTCCTCCAACTCGGCAATGCCGCCAAGTATGTGTTTACGACGACACGCGCCAGGGCGGAAGACACAGCGCGGGTCGCGCCGTTCGCCACGATATTCCAAGCCGAAACGGAACGCATTGAGATCCCCTCGTTGCTCGAAACTCTCTACGGCAGAGGTATACGGAAGCTGCTGGTTGAGGGAGGCGGATCCACGAATTTTGAATTCATCCAACAGAGAATGGTCGATGAACTGCGCATCGCGATTGCTCCGGCAATCATCGGCGGAGCCGATGCGCCGACACTGGTCGATGGCACCGGGTTCCGTCCCGCCGAAATCGCAGGCCTCGAACTTCTCCATGTCGAAGTATTGGGACCGATGGTCGTCATCCGCTACAAATTTGCAAGCGTCATCGGGCTGGACGACGGGGGGTGATCATATCTTTCGGTCTGCGACTTGCCGGAGAAATGCGTTCAGCACTTCGTCGCACGTTTGGAGGGTTTCGCAAACACCCCTTGGGCTGATGGACCGGGAGTGCCAGCCGTTCAGGACACCGATAATGCCCGCCGTGGTATCGGAGTCATCGCATTCCAGAAGATGGGAGGAATGGAGCGGATACTTCCCCGTTGTGTACATGCAGAGAACGCGCAGGAAGCAATCATCCATACGCTTCAGGCAGACATGCGCCCTCGCCAGAAGCTGCTGCATGTCCGCTCGTTCCTCGATGAAATCGAAGAGGAGCGGACGCAGGGAATCCTTGATCTGAATTGCATAGCTGATCGCCGTCGCAAGGATATCCTTGCGCGTGGGCGGATTGCCGAAATCGTAGTCTCCGTGGATTCTCCTCGTAAGGAAGAATTGCAATCGCCGGTCGCGCGGATACATGCGGTACTCCACGTCGCTGACGTAGAGGAAATTGCCGCGGGGATGGCCGTGCTTGACGGACGCGATCTTTTCGGCAGCCGCTTGGTCCGCCCAGTCAAGTATCAGGATGAAATCGAATTGCCGATCATAGATCGTGCCGTCTCCCCGCATATTTGGCCCCTGGATGAGCATGGAGCGAAGATTATTCCCCAAGTCTTCTGCACATCGCCTGCGGACGCCCTCGGCGTACTCTTCCGTCGCAGCAGGGAGCGGAACGCTGCGGTGGAAGATGTGCGGAGCAATGAGAGGATACTTTTCGGGAATGCTCTCCGCGAGGGGGACTACATCGAGCCGATCAAAGACATGGCCGAGTTTCTTCTGCTTGATGCGGAAGAGATTGCTCCGGTCCCGGAGCGGAGAGTGGATGACAATCGGCACGCGCTCCGAGACGGGAATACCGTTCTCCTCGAGAGATGTGACTTTGTTGGCGTTATTGGTGATAAGGCGAACACTTTTCACGCCGAAATATTTCAACATCTCGGCTGCCACCGAATATTCGCGATCGTCGGGAACGAATCCCAACGCTTCATTCGCCTCCACGGTATCCAGTCCCTGGTCTTGCAGACGATAGGCGCGCAGCTTGTTCTCGAGACCGATGCCTCGCCCCTCCTGCCGCAGATACAGGAGAACGCCTTCGGTCCGAAGGCGGATCATTGCCATTGCTTCGTTCAATTGGTCCTGACAGTCGCAACGCTGGCACCCGAAAATATCGCCGGTACAGCACTCTGAATGGATGCGTGCGAGAACGTCTGTCTTCTCCCTGATGTTGCCCATGACCAAGGCAATGTGCTGCTTCACTTCCCCCTCCACACACTCCTCGAACAGATGCATCTGGAAATCGCCGACATTGCTGGGTATGAAACAGTCGACTGCATGGCGGAGAGGCGCATTCATGGATGAGTTAAGGAAAGTGTACAAGTATACATAGGCTTTCAACTAATGAAGGCCCTAAATTCCTGTTCTAGCTCTGGCCTGATGCGCTCATGAATAATTTTCAGAACTGCCTGGTTACATGCCCATATGAATTGAACAATGCAACGTGAAGGGATTGGAACCTTCCGGATCGCAGAACCTTTGTGCCTATTGGTCTAAGTATCGTGTCGCCCAACACGGGCACGTAATGGTGGGTCAGGTGGGATTCGAACCCACGGCCAATGCCTTAAAAGGGCACTGCTCTACCAACTGAGCTACTGACCCACAGGGGAAGGGTTTCGTAAGGAACAAGAGAAGGATCGAGCAGTTCGGTTATTTTCTCACGCCCCGCATTCGCGGGGCTAGGCAACTTAAGCTACTGACCCAAAAGACCGGCAG
>JAQTQU010000030.1 GCA_028712095.1 Candidatus Peribacteraceae bacterium | reverse complement strand
CCTGCATGCCAAGGATCTTGTCGAGCGCCGCAATGCGCTTGGTTTTAAGGTACTCCTGAATCTTCTTCGCGATACTCACGCCGATGCCGGGAAGCGCCTCCAGTTCTTTGAGCTCCTTGAAAGAAGAGACATCGCTCTTGAGCTCATCGAGGACTTTAGCCGCACGACGGTACGCTGCCGGTTTGAAATCAACCCCCTGCTCTTCGAGCAGGGCGGCGATCTGACGCAGGAGCATGGCGATGCGCGCGTTGTTCTGCATGCGCCTATTCTACCGCACGGCCCGTTCTGCACATCGATAGAACGCCTATAACCGCAAGGGAAAGCCAAAATCCGGACACCGATCCTGCCGTATCGCCGCCGCGATATTCCATCAAAACTGCCGGGGACCCACCATGGAGGCATGGACCTCTTCAGGAATACCTACCGCACGACTTCGAACCGGAAACGGGAACGGGATTACGCGTTACCGGGACGCTATTTTGTGACGATCTGCGCGGCGGACCATGCCCTGTCATTCGGAAAAATCCATGGCGGGATCATGGGACTGAATGACATGGGATGCATCGTGGCCGATGAAATCCAATGCACCCCCGCGGTGCGGCCGAATGTCGCGATCGATGATTGGATCGTCATGCCGGACCACGTGCATATGGTGGTGACGATCCATGAATCACCGCACCATGGGCGGACCACCGTAGAGACGTCCCGCCGGGACGTCTCTACAAACGTTGCGGCATTGATCCCGTTATTCCGGTTCCGTCCGCGATCATTGGGTGCGGTAATCAACCACATCAAATCCGCATGCACCCGCCGTATCCGCACCGCGGAATACGCGCATTTCATGTGGCAACCGAATTACCACGACCGCATCATCCGGTCGAACGCCGAATTACACCGCATTCGCCGGTACATCGAAATGAATCCACGGCGTTGGAAATGTGACACAGACAATCGAACAAGAAAGTGATCCGCCTCCCCGATTTTCTTAAAGGGTCCCGGGAGCGTGCTTGCACGCTCCCGGGGAATGAATATGGCTCAAGCCGAAGCTTAAGCCGAGTGGAAATCAGGTCTCCTACACTTAGGCGATCCGCACGTTGTAGCGGTCACGCAGGCGATTGGCCCGGAGATTGAGGGTCTCAACGTCCTTGAGCACCCTCATGAATGGCTGACCGCGGCGCTTGGCACGCTTCACCTTGCGCCCGAGCACTCGCGCGCAGTTGGCCAGACGAAGGGTCGCTCGCTTGCGCAGAGCATGGACTCGCCTGGTCCACAGGCGCCTATGCAGACGCCGATCGTCCTTCAGTTCAGCCACAACAGCCGACTCTTGCGACTCGATCACCATGTCAGCACTACTCCATCAATTGACCTGACAGCCTTCCAAAACACTTACCAAACCTCCAGTCCCGGAGGGCGGCACTCCCAGGGGGGAGCAACGAGTGGCCACAGTAACGTGGCAAGGAAGGCAGATCACTTTCTAAAAAAACGATGCTGATAAAGACCAATGACGAGAAATCTGCTTCTTACATCTAAACGATGTTCAGAGACGGGTAGGGGGTACCCGCCTCTGAACGGTTCCGCACAGAATGTGCGGGGAAGTGTAGTTTGGGCTACACCTCAATGAGCTCCTCGGAGGCCTCTTCAGAATCAGCCAGGTCCGGCACGTACTCCCGCGGGAGATGCACAGACCCGACTTGGGGACATCCTCGTTCCAGAAGGACACCCACATCGGTCGAGCAAAGACCAGGAGGGCCATCCTCATCGAAGAAAGGACAGCCCAGACACGACCTCTGTTTTCCCCGCCGATTAAGCGGGGAACCATTCCCGATAACCTGCATGACACACCTCCGGAAGAGCAAAGAACCACTTCTTCGTCTATCTCAACCATGCACCCATCCATTGGGAGCTAAAATCCTTGGCAAAGATACGGCAAGAAGCGGATTTCTCATCACAGCAGAAAATCAACAGCATCCTGCAACTCGTAAATCGGTATCGAATTCCACCCACTCGAATACTTTTCCTTCTCTCCTCTCCCTTTGGGAGAGGGTAGGGTGAGGGAGTCATGAAAATATGTGCAGAAGAGATGATTTTCGCGGTGGCCGATGGCGTGAAAGATCAGACAAGTACCCACTCTCTTTTTGGTAGAGAAGGGTGCGGTTCATTCAGCTTTGATACTCCTCACGCACGCTTCTCTGCCTTGCGAAGGCATGGAAAGTAAGACAGGCGGAGCCACGTCGTTCGCGAACGACCGTGCCGAAGGACGTACTGCTGCAGCATGACGCTAAGTAATGTAAGCATTACATTACAATATGTCAAGAATGGCTTGAATAAGCCGTTAAATCAAACGGTTTAGAGCTTAGTGAAGAGAAAACAAACAAAACACCAACAGAAAAACATGGTGGTGGCGCGCCACGGGGGGTGAAGGGGAAGGCACTGCCACGCAAAGCGCGGAATGCCGACGAGACGAGCCGAAGCCTTGGAGGCGAGGCGAGGAGGCACAGTGCCGGGTGGAGGGGTGATTGGCGCGCCGGCGTTTGGGCTCCACCCTTTTCGCCGGAAAAGGGTGGAAAATTACGTTCCTTCCTCCCAGCTCGAAAGGTACTTCACCTGCTCGGGCGTAAGCGTATCAATAGTGAGCCCCATCGCCGTGAGCTGCAGGGCGGCAATTTCCTGATCAATCTCATCCGGTAAGGTGATGACTTCTTTCGGAAGATTACCTTTATTTTTTACGAGATACTCGCACGCCAGTGACTGCCCGCAGAAGCTTAAGCTCATCACCTCACTCGGGTGCCCCTCAGCGGAAGCCAGATTCACCAGTCGTCCTTCACCGGCCACGAACACAACCTTGCCGGACTTCAACAGGTACTCATCGAGGTAGTGCCGCACACGACGCTTTCGCTTGGCCGCCTTCTCGAGTGCCGCTACGTCTATCTCGTTATCAAAGTGCCCGGAGTTCGCCAGTACCACGCCATCTTTCATCTGCTCCATATGCTCCATACGAATGACATGAATATCCCCCGTCACGGTGACGAAGAGATCGCCGAGCGGTGCGGCCTTGGCCATCGGCATGACCTGAAATCCATCCATAGCTGCCTGCAGCGCCGGAACCGTCGCCACTTCGGTGACAATCACATTCGATCCCATGGCCCGCGCGCGCAGTGCGACGCCTTTGCCGCAACTGCCATAGCCAACCACGACCACGGTCTTTCCTGCGAAGAGCAGGTTCGTGGAACGGAGGATGCCATCGAGCGTGGACTGGCCGGTGCCGTAGTAGTTGTCGAAGAGGTGCTTGGTCTTGTTGTCGTTCACGGCAATCACCGGCATCTTGAGGGCGCCGGCTTTGGCCATCGCGTGCAGACGATTGATGCCGGTCGTCGTTTCTTCGCAACCGCCGATCACCTTCTCAAGCAGATGCGGATACTCCTTGTGAATGAGAGAAATAAGATCGCATCCGTCATCGATCGTGAGATCGGGCTCGGCCTCAAGCACCGCATTGAGGAACTTGTAGTAGTCCTCGCTGCTCTCACCCTTGTACGCCCACACGAGTACGCCTTCTTCTGCCAGCGCAGCGGCCACGTCATCCTGCGTACTCAAAGGATTGCATCCGGTGATGGCTACTTTCGCGCCGCCCGCAACGAACGTGCGGACGAGCACACCAGTCTCTTTGGTGACGTGCAGCGCCATGCCGATGGTGAGCCCTTTGAACGGCTGGGATTTTTTGAAGCGCTCGCGCACCGTGAGCAGCGCGCCCATGTTGCGCTCGGCAATCTCCAGATTCATGCGCCCCTGCGGGGCCAGAGAGGGATCTTTGACGTGTGACATGTGAAGGAGGGAACGTGACCGAGGATACGAGATGACCGTATCAGCAGAAATAGTATGCAGTATGTTGTATGCAGTATGAAGGGTTTTTCTCAACCTTCATAACGAGAAAAGGGACTGCATACCGTCGTATGCAGCCCCGGCAAATCCCCCGTTGGAGCGCTGAATCAATACACCGATACCCCCTGTCCATTGAGACGCATAAGAATGCGGGAACCGGATTTGAGCTGATTCTGCTCATCCAGTTCCGCCAGGTTGGTCAGAAGGCCGAAGGCCTTCATGTGCCTCTTGCGCAGGCACAGCCTGAGTGGACGCGGAAAGCGCTGTGTGCGTTCGGTCGTCCGCAGAAACCAAACGCACAAATGATGTCGTGTTCGTTCGTTCATGTGGTTCTCCTTTTCGATCGTAAGATCCATCGCTCCAACAGGGGGGACTGGGGATGATAAACGAGCTGACCTTCTCTCCTCTCCCCCTCGCGGGGAGAGGGCCTGTCGGCCGTAGCCCGAAGGGCAAAGGCTGATAGGGTGAGGGGAATAGAACAGTGAAATGATACTGCACAAACACCACTCGTGAATCCGCAGACCGCCCTCTTGTAAGAAAAAATGTGAATGAACAAAAAACGCCTCCGTCGGGCAGGAGGCGCAGAGCTCGTATACGTCAGTTTTCAGCTCAGCCGCCCCCGCGCCATCTTACGAAGGACGAGGGTGGAGAGGACAGCCAAGAACATGGCGATACTGAGCATGACACCCGTACAAACGGAGCGGCATGCTGTTTGTTACAGTCGGGTAGCCACAAAGTTGCCTCACCCCCCAACCCCCTCTCCCCTCCGCACCGACGCCAACGGGAGAGGGGGCGTACTTTTTCTGTTTAAGCCTATTCAGAACGATACATGTGTGCCCCCTCTCCATGAAGGAATCGTAGTCGGGATGGAGAGGGGGATAGGGGGTGAGGAGAAACAAATCACCTCAAACCAACCACTCTTCCTTATTTTGGCAACGCGTGCCCATAGGCCCTCTCCGCCCGCAGCCACACCTCCTCACAATCCAATCGATTGAGGAGCGTACCCTCCTGCTCCACGACTTTCGATCCCATGGCCGCGCCAAGCTTACACGCCGTTTCCGTATCCCACCCGCGCGCGAGACCGAAGAGGAACCCGCCGCGGAACGCATCACCAGCTCCCGTGGGGTCGACCACCTGATCAGAAGTGCAAGCCGGCAATGAAACATGGCCTTCTTTGGTAAAGAGTGAGACGCCCTTCTCTCCGTGCGTGACAATGACAAGCGGCGTGAGATTGAGAATGGTTTTCTCGTTCACCTTCAGGGCTGTTTTGAGCAAACTCCACTCGTAGTCATTCACGATCACACCGGCACTCATCTCTGTGAAGCGCCGAAGCTCATCGGCACTGAATGCAATGATCTGCTGCCCGGGATCGAAGAACACGGGAACTTTTTGCTGTTCGCACCAGAGCATCCCTGATGTCATCTGCCGCGTATCGCGCGGACTGACAATACCGTACACAATGTCATCTCGCTCATCCGAAAGATCCGGCCATGAACCCACCGCATCCGCACCGGGATGGAAGAACGTGATCTGGCGTTCGTCTAAATCCGTTCCTATGATCGCCGTAGCGGTGACGTGCTCCTTGTGTTCCCCGATGTACGTCACATCGATCCCCCGCTCTGAGAGCAACGCTTTGTATGATCCTCCGTCGGAGCCGACTGTCCCCACGATCAACGGATCACCGCCAAGGAGCCGAAGATTCCACGCGATGTTTGCCGCGGTTCCGCCATGATGGCGGGCAAAGCGGGGCGAGAAGAACGAGAGCGAGAGATGCTGCAGGGATTTGGGATCGATGGCGTCGGCAAAGGATCCCTCGTAGCCAAGCAGAATGTCGTAGGCGATGGAGCCGGTGATGAGGATTCTTTTCATCTGTTGGTAGTTTGCCTGCTGAGGGTGCGACGAGGAAGGGGAATGGGGGAAAGTATGATGGGATAAGGAACAACGTAAACAGACCCCTTACCCCTCAATACCAACCCCTGAATACTTCCAAAAACACTGACAGCCTCCGCCCACCCCGCTACACTCACTCCATATGAAGATTACCATTGTCGGTACCGGCTACGTCGGCCTCGTTTCTGCAGCCTGCTTCGCGGAGCTGGGCCACGAGGTGATCGGCGTGGACATTGACGAGGCCAAGGTGAAGAAGCTGAAAGCCGGTCAAAGTCCCATCTTCGAACCGGGGCTCGAGGAATTGCTCGTTCGGAATTTGGAAAGCGGCCGCCTGTCGTTCACCACGCAACTCGCCGAGGCGCTGCCGGAGTGCAAGGTGCTCTTCTGTGCCGTAGCCACTCCGCCGAACGAGGACCACACCGCTGACCTGCGCGCCGTGTTCAGTGTGTGCGATGCAGTAGCGGAACACATCGATCACGATCTGGTCTTCGTGAATAAGTCCACGGTCCCCGTAGGCACGGGGCACGAGTGCGAGCTGCGCATCGCTTCCGCCATCGCGAAACGTAGGAAGAAGTACCACATCCCCGTGATCTCGAATCCCGAGTTTTTACGTGAAGGATCGGCTGTCGGTGACACGCTGCGTCCAGACCGTATTATCGTCGGACTCAATGGTGACGAGAAGGCGCGTGAACTGATGGAGGAACTGTATCAGCCGCTCTTGCGCACCGAACGTCCCTTGGTTTTCATGAGCCGCGAGAGCGCCGAGATCGTAAAATATGCGAGTAATGCGTTCCTCGCGACAAAGATCAGCTTCATCAACATGCTCTCGGAACTCTGCGAAGTGAGTGGCGGAAACGTCCGCGATATCGCCAAAGGCATCGGACTGGATGAACGCATCGGACCGCGCTTTCTGCATGCCGGCATCGGCTACGGCGGCAGCTGTTTCCCTAAAGACGTAAAAGCGCTGCTCGCCATCGGCAAAAAACTGGATCTTCCGCTCCCGATCATCCAGGCAACACAGGACGTCAATGCGCATCAGCGCGAGCGCTTCTTTCAGAAGCTCCTGAATGCCATCCCCGAAAACGCCTCCGTCGGCATCTGGGGTCTCTCGTTCAAACCCAATACCGACGACATGCGCGAGGCGCCGAGTCTCGATCTGATTCCGATGCTCCTCAAGATGAATCATATCGTGCGCGCCTTCGATCCCGTAGCAATGGAGAATGCCGAAAAAGCCCTGCCCAAGGAGGTGGTCTACGTGAACTCGCCCCTCGAAGCCGCCAAAGATGCCGACGCGGTGATCCTCCTCACCGAGTGGGATGTCTTCCGCGGAGTCGATCTGAAGGAACTGAAAGCCGCGATGCGCGGCCGCGCCCTCTTCGACGGCCGTAACGTCTACGATCCCGAAGAAATCCGTGCAGCAGGGTTCACCTACCACGGAATTGGTATAAAATAAGCGTGACCGATACTTCTCTCCCCCCGCAGGAAGAGAGACAGAGTGAGGGGGACAAAGTTGAGGAGAAAAGATTGAAATTCCGAGACGGTGAAATAGGAAGAAAAGGCATAAATCCCTTTTACGAGGACATGAAGTGAACGTACACTTTCTTTTCTTTTATGGAAGCTCTGGATGCTGCCGAACGGCTCTGCGACGATACCGTCACCGGTGCGCTCGCACGGCGCAAGAAGTTCCTCGGAAAGGGGGAACTCAATGAGCTGGAAAACACACAAATAACTGCAAGCATGGTAAAAGTCCGCGGGATGACATCTGCCCGTACCATCGACAAACAGACGACCGAAACACTGTTCCGCCAACGCTATCCGGCATGGAAAGGCGTGAAAGAGATCATCGCCACGGCAACAGGGGATATTTCGCTCGATGATGGACTCGTGGTGTACCGCTTTTCCAACGGAGACTGGATGGAGCCGATATTCGGCCACTGGATTCCTGCCTGTTTTCCGTGGGCGCAGATGCTCGAGAAAGCACTGCGGGAAAGTAGGGAACATCGTTCTGTTGAGAATGGAACCCTCGTTCCTGATCTTCGAAAAGAAACAACAAACGCCGCCAGAGCAACAATCCATTAAAGCGCTCATTATGGGAAATATCGCGCACCTGTTCCACCGGCTCAATTGGCATGTTTGGGGCCGGGTTGAAAGGAGCAAAAAAGAAGTCTACTGTCTGCGCAACCTTTGGACGAAGCAGCAACTTTTGTCGGCCACACTGTCCATATCAATGACACCCAGGGACTGAGTGCCGATGCGAGACGATGCCCCCTGTTGCGCGAGCAAAGAGATCTCCCCGCAACATTCCACTCCAAGGAAGGGACGAATGGCGATACCACTGTCTTTTTCAGTGTGTTTTGCACGTATATGCAACAGGGCATGGCCAAACGATGCAGTGCATTGCTCGGAGCCCCCCGCGGAGATCAGACGCACTGCACGATTGACTGCGCACAGGCACAGTTCGGAGATATGTCTGTACAGTTTGCGGTGACCAATAAGCAACCTGAACCGATTGCCGTAAAAGCGCCCCAACAGCGCATTGCTGTCGTAGACCAGATGCAGCCTCCACAGCCCATTGAAGGAGACGTGAATGCTGCTGCATAGATGCACATAAATACGCGCCGCTGGATGACAGACCGCTCCTTTGCGCGGTACACTGCTCAGGATGAAAGTATTGATTACCGGCTCCGCCGGCTTCATCGGGTTCCATACCGCTCAGGTGCTCCTCGCGCGCGGTGATGAGGTGGTCGGGCTCGATAACTTTAATCCCTACTACGATCCCAAACTCAAGGAGGATCGGACCGCACAGCTCGTCGAGAACAAGAAATTCACGCTCATCCGCGGTGACATCTGCGACCGCAAAACCGTGGCCGCGTCCATGAAAGGCTGCGACCGTGTCTGCCATCTGGCCGCGCTGGCCGGCGTGCGCTACGCCTTCGACCATCCGGACGAGTACATCGACATCAATATCCGCGGATACTTCAACGTGCTCGACGAAGTGAGAGTGCAGAAGGTTTCCGGACTCATCTACGCCTCTTCGAGCTCCGTCTACGGCGGCAATACCAAGATGCCTCTGGCGGAAACCGATCGCACCGACAACCAGTTATCGCTCTACGGCATGAATAAGAAAGATAACGAGCTCATGGCCCACGTGTACCACTCGCTCTACGGAATAAACGTCACAGGGCTCCGGTTTTTCACGGTGTACGGACCCTGGGGCCGACCGGATATGGCGCTCTTCGAGTTCACCGATGAAGTCCTGCACGACCGAGTGATGGATATCTTCGGCCATGGAAAGATGCAGCGTGACTTCACCTACGTGGATGACATCGTGTCGGGTATCGTCGCCTCGATCGACAAAAATTATCCTGAAGAAATCTTCAATCTGGGATGTGGAAAAACAGAAGAACTCATGGATTACGTCGCCGCCATCGAAAAGGCCTGCGGTAAAACGGCAAAGAAGAAATTTATGGAGATGCAGCCCGGCGACGTGGTCCGCACCGAGGCGGATATCGCAAAGGCGAAGAAAATGCTCGGGTTTTCACCCAAAACGCAGATCAGAGATGGAGTACCGAAGTTCGTGCAGTGGTATCGGGAGTACTACAACCTTTAAGGAACTCGGGAAATCGGAAAATAGGGAAATCGGATTTTGAAAATGCACCGAGTTCCCGAATCCTTACCGCACCGGCCGCACCCACGTTTCCACCGGTACATCGGAAAGCTGCTCCCACCCCGCCCGCCCGCGAATCGCCGGACAATCCGCCAGGCACACTGCCACGCGTGCCGAATCAAGAAGCTGGGGATTTGCAACCATGCGACGCACCAAGTAAGAACCATATTGCCACTCGTGACCGAACGCACCGGCAATAATCACCGTAGCGCCATCGGGAATACCCGCGTGCTGTGCTGCCGCGTACACGGCTGGCGCCGGAGATGTCCCGTGCCCGGGAAAAGTCACAGGAACAAGGATGAGTGCGCAAGCGAGGGTCGCTGCCAGAATTGTTCCCGCCCTGCGCATGAGAAACGGCGACGAAGCCAGACCTGCGATCAGTAGCGGCGTGAACAGAATCGCATAGTACGGACGGAACGTGAGAAACGTGAATCCGGCAACGAGCAGAAGACTGATGATGAGCGGCCACCGCCGCGCAGAGAACATCCCGATCGTCCCGAGTACGCTCAGGACGAGACTGCCTCCCAGTACCCAGAGCCAGACGACATCACGCAGCGCCATGAGCGGGGAACCGGCCCCCAGATTCTGTCCGCTCGCCGTGATCATACTGGCGAACGCAAGCGGATTCGTCGCCGTGTAGAGCACGAGAAGCGCAGCGGGGCCGACGAGGGCGGCCATGCGCTGCCAACGGGGCAGCTTCAGACGCCGGAACACCGCCGCGACCATAGGAAGGAACAGAATCGCCTGATACGCAGTGAAAAGAGAGACAAGCCACAGGAGCGCCATCCACCCGATCATGCGCTCAAGATCTTCACCCTTGAGGTACCAGTAGCAGAACACGAGCATTTCGACCGCTGTGACAGGAGCGAGCAAGATCTGCCCTGCGGAAACAAAGACGGATGCGGAAAGAATCCAGAGTCCCGCGAGGAGAAATGCAACTCCCCTCTCGCGTGCGGGCGCGCATGCACGGGCCAGCTCCGCCGCCAGAAGGAGGGCGATAGCGAGGATGATGCGCCAGAACATCGCCTGTCCGGGGATCAACTGCGTGAAGCCGATGATGCCGCGCGCGAGCGGTGGATGCGGATAGGGAATGTTGAGAAGGTACTTGGCCTCATCCGTCGTGATGCCCTGCCACGCATGCAGGACGGCAAGCGCGATGCCGAGGAACACGAGGCCGAAGAAGGGATTCAGAAAAAAGGTTTTCCTTTTTCCCTCTCCTGTTGGGAGAGGGTGCCCCGCCTGTCCACCGAAGCCCGCAGGGCGAAGGTGGAAGCGAAGTCGAGGGGCGGGTGAGGAAGCAGAAGAGGAATGAAACATACAAAAAACTGGGATCAGAGGGTGTCGCATGGGGACCAGCCGAAGTAATCAAGACCGACAAGCATGCATTTTGCGGGCACGCGCACACGTCCGTGCGGACGATACATGATCTGCAGATTCTGGGAATCGACTTTCCGGAGGGACAGATCGGAAATCAGCCATCCTTCCGTGTTCGAGAGAGATGTAAATGCCATGCGCGTCCGCTCACGCACCTGTGCATCGAAGATCAGCAGTTTGACCTGCCACGCCCGTACAGAAAGGTACACACCGCATGCGACAAACAGAACCAGATAGAACGCCCACGCGACCCGTGCCCAACGCTCAAAGAAGAGAGCCATGAGCGAACAGAAAAAATCCCACTGCACCCGGAACGAAAGTTTGCTCGTGCCGGTGATGCGGGGCGCAAAGGTATAGGGAACTTCCGTCACGGGCGTCCCGCGCGGAAGTCGCATGAGCAGATCGAAGAGAATTTTGAATCCCCGGGGATGGAAATGCGGAGCAACACGCTCGAAAAGCGAGCGGTCTATGGCGAAGAACCCGCTCATCGGATCATGGACGGACAGGCGGCAGAGCAGCGTGGTGATGCGGGTCCCCGCACGGCTCAGGAGCGTGCGACGGCGGTTCCACCGCCCCGTACTGCCGCCGTGGATATACCGCGAGGCGATAGCCACGCCGCGTCGTACCTGAACGGTTTCGACCAGCTTCTTCAGAAGTGCGGCATCATGCTGACCGTCGGCATCCATCACAGCCAGAATTTCGCCGCGCGCAGCTTTGAAGCCCGCAACCACGGCAGAAGAGAGGCCACGCTCGCCACGACGCCGGATGACGCGGAGCGTCGGGTAGAACGCCTGTAATTCTTCCGCTTTGTGCCATGTTCCGTCGGGAGAATCGTCATCGACGATGATGATTTCATGGGGAATCTCCCGCAGCGCCTCCTGCAATCGCGGAAGGAGCATCGGCAGGCTTTCGGCCTCGTTGTACGTAGGGATCACAAGCGACAACATCGGAAAGAGTGTAGCAGTTGAACGGAAAAATGTTGTAGAAGTTTGAGAAGTTAGGAAGGCCTGAAAAGCGATACCTATCAGGCCTCTCTAACCTTTTCCAAACCTCAATTACCTTTGTCAGGTTCAGGATTTACAGGCACACTATCCCCGTATGAAGATCCTTGTCACTGGCTCTTCCGGCACCATCGGTACACGACTCTGCGAAAGACTCCTGGAGCAGAAATTTGAGGTCGTCGGAGTTGATTGGGAGCCGAATAAATGGCAACCCGCAGTGGAACAACTCACCATCCGTATCGACTTGCGGCATGAGGAAGAGATGAAAAAACTCCCGACGGGTATCGACTGCGTGATTCACCTTGCCGCCAACGCCCGCGTGTATGAGCTCGTGGAACATCCGGACCGCGCCCGCGACAATTTCCTGACCACTTTCAACACGCTGGAGTGGGCACGAACGAATGGCGTGAAGCGTTTCGTCTTCGCATCGTCGCGCGAGACGTACGGTAACAGCGGCGCGCCGAAGTACAGTGAGGACATGGTGCGCGTGGAGCACTGCGAGAGCCCCTACACCGCTAGCAAGATCGCCGGCGAAGCGCTCGTGGAATCGTACCGCCGGTGCTACGGCATGGAGACAGTGATCGTGCGCTTCTCGAATGTCTACGGCATGTACGACGACTCCGAGCGCGTGGTGCCCCTCTTCATCCGGCAGACGAAGAAGAACGAGCCGCTTGTGATCTTCGGCAAGGAGAAGAAACTGGATTTCACCTACATCGACGATGCGGTGGATGGCCTCCTGCTCATTGTGAAGAATTTCGAAAAGGCGAACGGGCAAACATTCAACTTCGCATTTGGCGAAGCGCACTCCATCGTGGAACTCGCGGATCTGATCAAGAACCTCATGCGGAGCTCCTCATCCATCACCCTTGGGTCCGCACGCACGGGAGAAGTAACGAACTACACGGCGGATATTGCGAAGGCGCGGAAGATGCTCGGCTTCGACCCCAAGGTGCCGTTCGTGGAAGGAGTGAAGATGTCGGTGGAGTGGTATTCAAAAAGGTGAGGAAGGTAAGAAAAGGCAGGAAAGGCAGAAAGGACCTTCCTTACGTTCCTCACTTTCCTTGCTTTCCTGCCTTCGATTCGTGATACACCATCTCCAGATTCACTTCCCAGACGTTGGATGAATCGGTGCGACCGGCGACGATGTTATCCACCGCCGTCATCGAGGTGAGCATGCTGTGATCCTGATTGTTGTAGCGGTGCATGCCGTTTCTGCCAATCAGGTAGAGATTGGGGATCTGCTGCACGTACTCGCGCACCACGTGGAGCTGGTCGTAGCTGCCGAAGTACGCCGGATACGCCTTGGGAATCCGGAGCACGCAGGCATCGATCACATCCTGGCTCTTGAGGAAGTGAATCTTCTCCATCTCGGCAATCCCGAATTGAATCAACTCCTGATCGGGCTTGATCCACAAATTCCCGCCCTCGTTCACGAAGTATTCGAGTCCAATCCACACGGTATTCTTGCGATCTTTTACGAGATACGGACTCCAGTTGTTGAAAATCTGCACGCGCCCCACTTTGACGCCGCTCTCCTGGATGTAGATCCAGTTATCCGGCACGGATGCATCGACATGCCTGCCGTCCTGCACGTGGAGCTTATTGAGGAGCAATCCGATCGTAATGAAATCACGGTAAGGCAACCCTTCCGCCACTTCCACGACCCGGGCGGGAGGATGCGGCGTCATCATGCCGACGAGGTGCTTCACCGGCATGGAGGAAAAGAAGTAATCGCAGGGCAGAGTTTCCTCCGCACCTGTCTTGGTGTTTTCGAGCGTGACGGAGGTGACGCGGCCATCCGTCAGATGCACGCCCGAAACGCGCGTACGCATCTTTACCTCGCCACCGCAGGAACCCACCTGCGCCGCAACGGTTTCCCACATCTGTCCGGGACCCAGCTTGGGATAGAAGAAGCGCGTGATGAGCGTGGTTTCGCGCTCCTGCTGGGCCTTTTTGAAATCGGAACTCAACAGGTCCTTCACGGCATGGACCACGGCCCGTCGCAGCGACAACCCCTGCACGCGCTGGGCGCCCCAGTCCGCGCGTATCTGGCTGCAGGGAATGCCCCACACTTTCTCGGTGTAATCCCTGAAGAAGGTTTCGTAGAGGCGCCTGCCGAAACGGTTGATGAAGAAGGCATCGAGGTAGGTTTCGTCCTTGCGCTTCAACATCCGCGCCTTGATGTAACTCAAACCGATCAGGAAGGTATTGAATACCCCCAACCGCAGAGCGACACGGAGCGTGATGGCAATCGGATACGGAAAGAAATGTCGGCGGTGGTAGATGCGGCTGAGTCTCGGCCGCTGGAGCATGACTGCATCTTCTTGTTCCGGATCTGGTGCAGAACGATGAATGACCGATGATTGAGGACTTGGGACTTGGAACTTGGGACTTGGGAATAGAAGGTTTTCTTTATTGTTTTGCTCCGAAGTAGTTCCATTGTCCCATGTCCTAAGTCCTAAGTCCTGCACACACTCCGGACAGAGATAAGCCAGTACCGCTTCAACTGCATAATCGATCTCGTGCCCTTTCTCGGCCGTATCCGCCGCCGGCGCCCCCTGGAGCGGCAGAATGTTGAACCACCACTGCATGATGCGCTTGCTCTTCGAGAAGAAACGATGGCCCCCGAGGTCGATGCGGTTGCCTTTGTAGTTGTACGTTTGGGCGATGCCGCCGATCACATCAGTCGCCTCGCAGACAATCGGGCGAATATCGGTGCGATGGAGGAGTTCATACGCTGCAGTGAGCCCTGCTGGACCGGCACCGGCAATGACGGCGACCTTGGACATGCCTGTACTCTACTCAAACTGGAGTCGGGAACCTAGGCCCTGGGCGGGTTTCGGTACACGATCAGCCTCCGCGCCCCGAAGTTCCAGAAGAGCACGATGATCGTCGCAATGACCTTGGCCGTCACCTCCCCCAGTAGGAATGTATCGATGAAGAGATAGAGCAGAAGCTCGGTCCAGAGGAGACCGAACATGGTGATGACGAAGACAATGGTAATTTCGCGCACGATCTGATTCGTCTTCTGAAAGACCCAGAGAATCGAGAGGATGTAATTCGTCACGAACCCGGTGCAGTACGCGAAGAACTGGGCGAGGAGGTAATGCATGCCGAGAACACGCACGCAGAATACGAATACCGCGAAGTCCACCACCGTCGCGATGCCGCCCACCCAGAAGTACCGGAAGAACTGCACGCGGGTGGAGCGTGCGGGGCCGAAAATCCAGTGACGGAACCGTTGCATCCCGCCTACGGTAGCATGGCCGTCTTTCCCGAACGAGGGTAGGTTAAAAAAACCTCTAAAACCTCTTTAACTTCTGGAACCTCTGAAGCACTCCAGTGCTAGAATCCCCCACGATGAAACATCCCGTGCTGTGTATTGTAGGTTTGGGCTACGTGGGCCTGCCACTCGCATACATCTTCGCGAAGAAAGGCTACGACGTGCGCGGCTATGACCTGAACGCAGAGCGCATCACGGAATTGGAGGCAGGACACGACCGCACGCGGGAACTCTCGGAGAAGCAACTGAAGGAAGTGACCATCCGGTACAGCGCCGATCCCGCCGTCATCCGCGAAGCCGACATCGTGATCCTCGCGATCCCAACTCCGGTGGACGAACGGAACAATCCCGATCTCACTCCAGTGGAAAGTGCCAGCTCTACCGTCGGCAGGCACATGAAGAAAGGAACCATCATCGTCTACGAGTCCACGGTCTGGCCGGGCACCACCGAGGAAATCTGCGGCCCCATCCTGGAAAAGGAATCTGACATGAAATGCGGCACGGATTTCAAACTGGGCTACTCCCCCGAGCGTGTGAACCCCGGAGACAAGGAACACACCATCGAGAAAATCAAAAAGATCGTCTCGGGACAGGATGCCGAGACACTGAATATGCTCGCCGATCTGTACGGATCCGTCATTGAGGCAGGCGTGCATCGTGCGGCGAATATCAAAGTGGCCGAGATGGCCAAGGCCATCGAGAATGCGCAGCGCGATCTCAATATCGCTTTCATCAATGAAGTGGCTCTACTCTGCCATAAGGTCGGAATCGAAACGAAAGATGTCATTGATGCTGCGGCGACCAAATGGAACTTTCTCAAATTCGTGCCGGGCCTCGTGGGCGGCCACTGCATCGGCGTGGACCCGTACTACCTCGTGGAAAAAGCGCGCCAGCTGGGCATGGAAACGCAGGTCATCACGGCGGGCCGCGCGCTCAATGATTCGATGAGCCGTCACGTGGCGGAGCAGGTTGCAGAAGAACTGAAAGGAACGAAAAATCCGCGCGTGCTCGTGCTCGGCTTAACCTTCAAGGAGAACATTCCCGATACCCGCAACAGTAAATCCGGCGACGTGGTGAAGCACCTGCAGAAACTCGGCTGCTCTGTGGAAGTGGATGATCCCTACGTGCCGGAGGAGATGATGGTGAAGAAAGGCTGGAAACCCGGTTCTCTGGGTTTAGGACCCTACGATGCCGTGGTGCTTTTGGTTCCACATCAAGAATACATGGGAAATCCTTTAGACCTTATGAAGGCTCTCAAGCCGAAGGGGCTTATTTATGACCTCAAGTCTCTCCTGCCTCGCAGAAAAATTGAGAAGCAAGGATTCCGTTATAAAGCGCTTTAAAAGAACAAAAGCGAGTACTTGTTTGAAGCTACCAAGGACATGAATTGGTCACAGAGCATGCTCCACTCATCCATCCCATCGCATACCCAAGTAGCCACAGAAGAAACGGCGCCAGTATTGTCTCAAAAACGTTTCTCTTCATGGACTTATGATAGCACCTTCGACAGATTCAGCGGGAATCTCAATATTGAAAGGATGATCTTAAGATTTTCTTGCCGCCACGTAATACCCCGATGTGAGGATATTCTTCTCGGACACCTGATGCCGGATATCTCCGTACTCGCGCGTGAGGAGCCACCCGCACCACCGCGTGACGCCCGCGAGCAGGAACCAGAAGATCTTGAAAGGACGAAACCACAGTGTCTCGCACTGGAACCCGATGCGCTGCTCGAGAACAGCCAGTGTTTCAACGGTCGAGGCTTCTTCGGAAAGCTCCAGGATCTGAAACTCCTCGAGGAGATGCTTCAGCCCGTACTTCGTGAAGCGGTAGTAATCCCCCGGCACGTCATGGAGCGGGAAGATGAAGCGCGTGGAGAGGAGCAGGAGCCCGCCTTGCTTGAGGACACGCCGGAATTCCGCGATTGCCTGCGGGGGAGTATGCAGGTGTTCCAGGACTTCGGTGCAGAGCACGACGTCGAACGATGCATCGGGAATCTGCCTGAGGTCATGGGCATCCGTGACAATGTCCACCTTCATGCCTTCACGTGGCTCAATATCGAGCGTGGTCAACTGCGGAAAGAGGTCGCGATAGGAGGCGGCCCCGCACCCCACGTCAAGCACGCGGCCGGTGCTCGCATACTTCTTCAGAAAGACTCGTAAGCGCGGACGCGTGATCTTCCGGGTCAAGCCGATGGCATCGAGAATGCCCATAGAATCAGCATAGCAACCGTACTCTCGAAACCCAATCAAGAACCTTATTTCAGAAGCGCATCAATGGCCTCCGTCACCATGGCGACCGTGGTGCCCTCTAACGCCGCCTGCTGGGCCGCCGTGGGGGTACGCAGCGTATCGGCGACGAAGGAACTCGGCTCGCAGGGTTGGGGCGGCAGGACGAGTGCTACACGCTGCCCCGCAGGGGGAGGCTGCTCCAGCGGGTCCACGGGGCCGATGATATCCACGAGCGGCACACCGAACACATGCGCCATGTAGAGCGGGCCCGTATCGAC
>JAQTQU010000029.1 GCA_028712095.1 Candidatus Peribacteraceae bacterium | reverse complement strand
AGGAAGAACTTGCTCACGCTGTCGAACTCATCAACAATCGTCCTCGTCGTTCCCTCAACTTCCGTACGCCAAAAGAGGTGCTTGATGCGGAAATCAAGCGATATGCGTTTGAGACTTCAGACTAGGGATGACAGGATTATGGGCTAAAAGTTGACGAAACAGGAACACCGCCCCTAGGCTCTGACCTGACGTCCCCCCTGCACACTCGGGCAGAAGGATGCTTTCGTACACTTTTCTCCCCTTTTCCCATGAATGCCCTGCTTCTGGAGGTCCTGGCGCCTGTCATTGCCATCATCGGACTTCTCTACAGTCTTGTTTTTTGGAACGCGGTGAAGGCGGCCCCCACCGGTACGCCCGCCATGGAGAAGGTCGCGCACGCGATCTCGCTCGGGGCACGTGCCTTCATCAGACGGCAGTACCGCACAATCACGATCCTCGCGATTGCCGCCGGCCTGCTCATGATTCTGGTCTACGGTTTCAGCGGAGGGGACCGGAGCTGGGCCCACGGTTTTGAAGTCGGCGTGTCTTTCTTGCTGGGCTGCCTGCTCTCCGGTATCGCCGGAGTCGTGAGCATGGTCGTGGCGACCCGCGCCAATCTGAAAGTCGCAGCAAGCTCCCGCGAAGGAATCGACAGCGCACTCAAGATGGCTCTGCGCAGCGGCACGGTCTCCGCACTCGTCATCACGGCCCTCTCGCTTTTGGGGATAAGCGCCCTCTACCTCTTCTACCGCGTCGGTATGGGTCTGTCGGCCGAGCGCATTCCGTCTCTGATTGTCGGATACGGATTCGGCGCAAGTTTCGTGGCGCTCTTCGCGCAACTCGGCGGCGGAATTTATACCAAAGCAGCCGATGTGGGTGCGGATCTTGTGGGCAAGATCGAGGCAGGCATTCCGGAGGATGATCCCCGCAACCCCGCGGTGGTCGCGGACCTCGTGGGCGACAACGTCGGCGACTGCGCCGGCCGCGGTGCGGACCTGTTTGAATCCATCTCGGCGGAGAACATCGGCGCGATGGTGCTGGGGGTCGCGCTCTATCCCATTTTCGGTCTCAAGGGAATTCTCTTCCCGCTTGTGCTCCGCGCCTTCGGGTTGCTCGCCACGATCGTCGGCGTCTACACCGTCCATGCAAAGGAAGGAGACACCCCCATGGGCGCGATGGTACGCGGCTACTGGATCACCACCGCCATCACGACGATCATTCTCTTCGTCTGCTCTGCACTCATGCTCGGCACGAGTGCCTCGACGGGTGTCGTTGGCGCATTGATCGCATTTTTCCAGCTTTCGAATGCAGCTCCGTGGTTCTTTTTCTGCGGAGTCGCCGGCATTCTCACCAGCGTCGCTTTCGTCTACATCACGGATTACTACACCAGCAAAGATCGCCGCCCGGTGCAGGCAATCGCCAAAGCCTGCACGACCGGCCACGCCACGAACATCATTTCGGGCACCGCCATCGGCATGGAGTCGACGGGGCTCTCGGTGCTGACCGTGTGCGCCGCTCTCTTTGTTTCGTACTGGTGTGGTGAACAGACCGGTATCGCCGCGGGCGGTCTCTACGGTACGGCCGTCGCCACCATGGGCATGCTCACGATGGTGGGTTACGTGCTCGCCATGGATATGTTCGGGCCCATCACGGACAACGCCGGCGGCATCGTGGAGATGAGCAAGGCCCCCGATGAGCTGCGCAAGGTCACGGACGAACTGGATGCGTGCGGCAACACGACCAAGGCCCTCACGAAGGGGTACGCCGTCGGGTCCGCTGCCCTCGCGGCATTCCTGCTCTTCTCGGCATTTCTGGAAGAGGTGCACATCACCGTCGTGGATCTCGCCAGGGTCCCTGTGTTCATCGGAGCCTTTCTCGGCGCCGTCGTGGTCTTCTTCTTCACGTCCCTCACCATCCGCGCCGTAGGTCGCGCTGCCAGCGTGATCGTGGAGGAGGTGCGCAAGCAGTTCAGGGAGCATGCCGGCATCATGGAGGGAACGGAAGAGCCGGATTACGCCGCTGCCGTGGATATCGCCACGCAGGGCGCGCTCAAGGAAATGATCCTGCCCGGACTCGTGGCGGTGGCCGCCCCGATCGCGGTCGGCGTGATCTTCCGCGCGGAAGCCGCCGCCGGGTTCCTGATGGTCGGCACCATCACGGGCGTCATCCTCGCCGCCTACCTGAATAACGCCGGCGGCGCGTGGGATAACGCCAAGAAATTCATCGAGTCGGGTGCCTACGGCGGCAAGAAGAGCCCCGCGCATCAGGCCGCCGTCACGGGCGATACCGTGGGCGACCCCTTCAAGGATACGGCCGGCCCCAGCCTGCACGTGCTGATCAAGCTCTTCTCGACCCTGACGCTCGCGCTCGCGGCGCTGTTCATCTAAAAATATTTTGTCCTGTCCTCCCCGTAGCTGGGATTCGCGAATCCCAGCTACGGTTTTTTTGCAGAACAGTCGCCCATATTTCGTATTTGCCAAAATCTCTCCCCTCATCCCGTCCCCTACAGAGTTGGCGCAACGAGCGGACCTTCGAATGCCTTTTGAAGCGCTGCTGCCACAATCCGTCGCCGTTCTGCAATTTCTTCGGGCGTATCGGGGCGTGAAACAACAGGGGTAGGCAATGGCCGATCGATAGCTCTCTGGATGAGAAAATTACCGGGCAATCGCATCTTTTCTTCGTCGGTGAGCGCTTTCTTCCAATAGCGTCCGTCGTTGGAATCTCCATTCCCCTGCCAGTGCAATGTATTCGTTCCTGAATGAAAAAACCAACTGAAATGCACCCAGTGGGCCTTCGCCTCGTCATACGCCTGTTCGTACTCATCCCGCGAAGAGGGGAGAGCGCCCGAGGCACAGATGCTGCGCAGTGCCTGATCGATATCGGGGATCTCTGCGATCGTGTCCATGGGCGCAGTATAAACTTTTCGTGAGTGTACAAAGAAGAATTGTCTTTTTTGTCATCCAGCAGTTACTCCGCTCAATTCCCGAATCTGCCTCTGAAGTTTCTTCACTGCCATTACCGCATTAGCCGCGGTAAGGTTTCCCCGATCAAGACTGAGAGTAGATGTCGCAGCTCTCTCTTCCATCAGAGCTTCATAAATCAGCAGTTGTTCGTGTGCGAAACGTGTCCGCAGCTCTGGATCGGCAACCTTCTGGATCAGTGCATTCAACTCGGCGAGACGATGGTTGGTCTTCTTCTCGCAGGCAGCATGCTTGGTCTGACTGGCCTCCAATGATTGTACTTCTTGGCTATTCATAGCTAAAACATACGCCCCCTTCCGCACCGGTCAATGCTGTTTCCGGGGTTCTTTCTTTGTTTCGGAGCGAAAGTCCCCGTCATTCCCTTGGCTTCCTCCTGCGCCATCGCTAGACTGCGTTCGCTCTTTTCTCCTCATGCCTCGCTCTGCCCTTCTCTCGGTCAGTGACAAACACGGTATCGAAGATTTCGCCCGGGGACTCATCGAACTCGGTTTCGAAATCATCTCGACGGGAGGAACGCAAAAAGCTCTGGAGAAAGCCAATATCAAAGTGACACCGGTTGAGAAAGCGACGGGATTTCCCGAGTGCTTCGGCGGAAGACTGAAGACCCTGCACCCGCTCATTTTCGGCGGCATCCTCTTCAAGCGCGGTGATGCAACCCATATGGCCGAAGCAAAGAAACTCAAGATCGAACCGATCGATCTCGTGTGTGTGAATCTCTACCCGTTCGAGGAGACTGCGGCCAAACCCGGCGTCACGCGCGAAGAGATGATCGAGCAGATCGATATCGGCGGTCCGAGCTTGCTGCGTGCCGCGGCCAAGAACGCGGAGAGCGTGACGGTGCTCTGCGATCCACAGGATTACACATCGGTGCTTGCGGAATTGAAGGCTGCCAAAGACACGAAGCCGGAAACGAGGACCCGGCTCGCCGAGAAAGTCTTCCTGCATACCGCCGCCTACGATTGCGCCATCACGCGTACGCTCTCGGGCGGGACGCACACGGGCGTACTCCTCACGAACAAGATGATTTTGCGCTACGGCGAGAACCCGCACCAGTGGGGCGCTTTCTATGAGCTCAAGGGGAATCCGCCGGATTGGATCGTGCTTCAGCAGGAGGAGAAGCCCTTCGACGGGACTCAGGGCAAGCAGATGAGCTACCTGAATATCCTCGATGCGGACGGCGCGTGGAATCTGGTGTGCGAATTCGAAGAGCCCACGGCGGCCTGCATCAAGCATGCGAATCCCTGCGGCGTCGCTTCGCACCGGAACATCGCGGAGGCCTTCCAGCGCGCGTACGACGCCGACCGGCTCTCGGCCTTTGGCGTGATCATCGCCTTGAACCGCCCATGCCCGAAGGAAGTGGTCGAGAAAATCCTCGATCAGAAAATCTTCGTCGAGATCATCATCGCTCCCGGTTATGAACCCGCGGCATTGGAGCTTCTGAAGAAGAAACCGAAGATCCGCGTGATCGAAAACCACTGTATGAAACCGGATGCGGAGATCACCTCGCTCCGCACCGCGCTCGGCGGCATGCTGGTACAGAACCTGGATACGCGCGTGGTGACGGAAAAAGATTTGAAGTGCGTGACGGAAGCGAAACCTACAAAAGATCAGATCCGCGACCTGCTCTTCGCCTGGAAAGTCGTGAAGCACGCCAAATCGAACGCCATCGTCTTCGTGAAAGACGCCTGCACGGTGGGCATCGGCGCTGGCCAGACGAGCAGAGTCGACTCAACCATCATCGCCGCGCGCAGGGCGGGGGAGAAAGCGAAGGGCGCCGTCATGGCTTCGGACGCCTTCTTCCCCTTCCACGACAGCGTGGAGGAAGCCGCCAAATACGGTATTGCCGCCATCATCCAGCCGGGGGGATCGATGCGGGATGAGGAAGTGATTGCCAAGGCAAATGCGCTCAAGATGCCGATGGTCGTAACAGGAGTGCGGGGGTTTAGGCATTGATACCTACAGAGCCCTTCGCCCGTCAACAGCCTCTTTGAGGGTAACCTGATCCGCAAATTCGATATCCGCCCCCATGGGGAGCCCATGGGCAAGCCGCGTGATCTTCTTCACATGCTCCTTGAGCTTTTCGCGGATGAAACTCGCTGTTGCCTCGCCTTCCACATCCGGATTCGTCGCCACAATGACCTCATCGACCTTCCCGCCAGAACAACGGTCCATGAGCTCCTTGAGCTTCAGCTGCTCGGGACCCATGCCGTCAATCGGGGAGAGGACACCGTGGAGCACGTGGTAGACGCCCGTATAGCCGGAGCGCTCGAATGCAATCACATCCAACGGATTCTCCACAACGAGAATCGTCGTATGATCACGGGAGGCATCGACACAGATCGAACACTCCTCCTGCAACGTAACCATCTGACAGTGTCTGCAGTAGTGGAGCGAAACCTTGAGGTCCGTGAGCGCCTTGCCGAGATTCTCGGGCGACGCCTTGGAACTGCGCAGGAGGTGGAATGTCAGACGCTCGGCGGATTTGGATCCGATACCCGGGAGCTTACTGAATTCTTCGATGGCCTTTTGGATTTGCGGGGGAAGGAGGGACATGCGGAAACAGTATGCAGTATGCAGTATGCGGGTTGAAGAGGAACTGAATACTTCCTTGTCCAAGAATTGTGCGCTGCTAGAGTAAACCACTTCCATGCAAACTGCGTCTCGTCCCGTTCCGGAGAGGCACGATGAATACGATTCCGTCTTCCTGCGGGCTTGCGTCAAGGAGCAACACAAAGTTACACACCTGCAACTTTCGGAGCACACGACCGCCTACGTGAATCCCTGGCTCGTCCCATGGCATCTGCGGCCGCGATGTGACAGCACCGAACTTACTGTCGCCGATTATTCCGAGGATCTGCGAAAACGGTTGCTCCGCCTCATTGACGCAGACCTTCGTGCTCACCCTTCGAAATCGTGTGACGCGCGTGAGCTCCAACAGGCGGACCGCCTCATGCGGTATGTCTCCCATACCGTCGTTCAGCATGGGGCAGCCCTGCACACACACAAAACTTCGCGCGACGAGTGCCTGACCATGACGCGCCGCGACCTCATGCACATCTGCAGGAGAGGCGAGTACGTTGCCGAGACTCCCAGCAATCCGCACTGGGAACGCGGCCAACCGATGCAGCTCACAGATGACACTATTGTCCGTGTCGGCCAGCGCAAGCCCACAACGGTTGAGAAGCGTATTGCGCAGCATCTGGCAGGACCGGATGTGAATATCCGCGGTCCCCAAGGACGCATCGGCGATCTGCTGGAACAGGCGCAGCCGCATCTGCTCTCATTAGATACCGGCCGGTGCATCCGCTATGCACTGGAACTGCGTCGCCGCCTTGTAGACCTGCTCAGAGAAAAGCATGTGTTTTCTGCCGAAGATCAGCGCCGGGCCATCGAATGGATTGCGGATGCGTGGCATGCAAGTCTTCCGCCACGGGCGACACAGCAGCTCGAACTGTATATAGCGGATTGGGCAAAACCTGTTCCGGCACTCATCGAGCAGCACTTTTCCCCGGAAACCATTTCGACACGCGAAGGGTTCGAGAGCCGCCGCTTCCTCCTCGAACAATGCACCATTGAGCGTGCGCTCGAAACGCACGGAGGAGATGAGACCCGCATACGACAGGACTTGGAACTCCTCTTTGGTGTCTGGTGGGATGCCATGGCACGCCACAACCTCGCTCTCTGCGATTACCCCACGCTGGGACTCGCCTTCCTCGCCGGAAATGCGCGCTACTCCTCTGCTCCGGAATTCGTGCGACATCTCGGAAACGTTCAGTAATCCCCCGTCTGCTTGAGCTTGCGAGCCACCTCCCGCTCGCGGATGTGTTGGCGTTTGTCGGTCTTTTTGCGCCCGCGACCGATGCCAAGCTCTACCTTCACAAAGCGCCCCACATGCATCGCAAGGGGAACGACGGTAAGACCTTTCTCCTCTGCCCGCACCGTGAGCTTTCGCAGTTCCGCACCTTTCAGGAGCATGGTGCGGTCACGTCGTTCCTCATGCGGCATGCGCGCCGCAAAAGAATAGGGAGCGATAGAAGCATTCTTCAGAATCGCCCTGCCATCCCGAAACGAAACGTACGCTCCTGCCAGATTCACATGCCCCATCCTGCAGGATTTTGCTTCGGGACCTGTCAGCATGATGCCGGCTTCCACCGTCTCAAGGATTTCGAAGTCAAAACGTGCCCGGCGGTTTTCGGCTACGACCTTCATCGCAGAGGAGTATGCGGGAAAGGGAGGATGGCCGCCAATGGCTGTCCATGGCCAAACCGCAGTGGCTGTGAAAACTTGACATTCCGGCGACTTTCTGTAGGATAGCCAGGCCATCATAAAGCTCCTCCCCGCCCATTCTTGCGATCTTCACATCCCCACCGATTGACCCGGGGAATCGGAAACGATTGTAAGAATGGGCGGGGGCGGCGGACTCCTTTTGGGGCCGAATAGTGCAAACGATGGCACTCCATCGGGCTCTTGCCCACTCTTGTCGGGCGAGAGCCCACTTTTAAATGCTTCGTGAGAGACAAACCTACGGTTTTTCTCTCACGGACTCTCTTTTCCCTTCAGTGGTGTGCCTCCAGCGCGGGGACCCGCGAGACCCGCGCTTCGGCACGGCACCTTACTTATCAGCTGTTTGTTGTATCTGTTTTCTTTGTGTGTTGCTCGTGTTTTTATGTGTTGCTTACACTACAGCAGCCCCGGAACGATCACCGGAAGCATACGATCTCCGAAAATGATCATGAGCAACGTGGCAGCCGCCAGAAACGGCCCGAAGGGAATATGGCTCTTGCGCGTGGCCCTCTTGGTGAGGAGCAGAAAAACCGCCACAACGGCACCAATAACGTAAGCAAGACCGAGACAGAGCAGCGAAGAACCGAACCCCCCCAGCAGAACACCAATTCCGGCCCCGAGGAGGATATCCCCGCTGCCCACCCACCGTCCGCGGCTCACGAGCCACTGCGCGCCAAAGAAAAAAACAAGGAGCAGCGGTCCGCCCATTTCCAGACGCCCGATGGCCACCGCGTAGGCAACGGCAAAAAGGATGAATGAAAGATTGAGGGCATCGTGAATGGTCTGCGTGCGCAGATCCATGACCGCGATGAGCAGGAGCATCCACAGCGAGAGCGCGAGCAGCAGAGAAGGCAAAGGGGACTTCGCAAGAAACAGCGCCAGCACAAACAGCAGCGCCGAAAGCAGCTCGACGCACGGATACAGGCAGCTGATGGGCCGGTGACAGTGGCGGCACTTTCCGGCCAGCAACACGTAACTCAGCACCGGAATGAGCTCAACGGCTCCCAGCATGTGTTTGCATCGCGGGCAGCGGGAGCGTCCGCCAATGTGCTGCCCTGCAGGCAGCCGCGACACGAGGACCATTCCGAAACTCCCGAACGTGAGCCCGAGTACTGCAAACAGCATCATCCATGAACGATCGGCGGTCACCATCGTCCACCACTGTAGTGGATTCACCGCCGGTCAGGTAGGTCATCGGTCTCCGCGCTTCCGGCGCAAAAATACAGCTGTACCGAGCGCGAGCGCCGCGACAAGCGTTGTGCCGACACCCGAGCTCGGAAGCTTCTCGCCGGCCAGCTTTGCCTGCAGTTGCGTTTCGGCGTGCGCCCGTGCCGGAGAAGCGGTATCGGCCATGGCGGGCTCCGTTGTCATGGAGGCAGTCGATGCGCTCGTTGCTTCGGAGGAAGAGGAGGACACGATGAGAGAGGAAGCGGACGACTGCGCCACCAGGTCCGCCAGGTTCACATGGGCAATGGAGCTGGAACTCGCGGCAAGAGGCTGTGTCACTTCAATTCCTGTCGGCAAAATCTCCGCCTGCGGACCCTGTTCCGCCGAAAAACGCTGATAGATTTCTTTGGCCTTGGCCGTCAGCCGGTTGAATTCGTAGTCACTCACCTCCCGGTTCGCGCGCACTGCTCCGGGGTGAGCTGCGTCAATCTGCGACTGCGGTGCCACCAGCCATGCCGTCACCATCGGCGCGCCGATGGCGTATCCCTGATAGAGCAGGAGCGCGACTGCCGCGCCGCCGACTGCGCCAAGCAGCTGCTTCAAGAGGGAGGGGCGTTTGGGTGGTGTGTTTGCGTCCATGAATGAATGGCGAAGGAATCCCATTATTCTAGCACAAATACTCCCGGGCTTCTACGGGATGGAAAGGGCGCCGCAGAGAGCAAATCTCATGCCGTGGGACGCAAGCTGCTCTTGAAACGCTCCGGATGAAAGGCGGGCAACCGCTCCACCGGACAGGGAAGATCTGCCGGATGCACCCCGTGAGGCAGACGCTGATCGTACCCGAGCAGGATCAGATCAGGTGCGTGTTCGCGCACGGGACGCAGGTAATCATCGCTATCGCCCAGCAGCACCCGCGCGAACGGCACGGCCCGGCTGACTGCCGCCCTCCGTTGCTCCTCCGCTTGCACGGGGAGCTTCCCCTTGAGGCGTTGCACCGTCACATCACGGGCAATGATCACAATAAGTTCGCCGCGCTTGCCGGCTTCCATAAGAATGAATCTGTGGCCGGGATGCAGCCGATCAAAGGTGCCGAAGAGCAGAACGCGCATGCAGACACATGCTGAATGGAAAACGGAATAATGAGAAGAGAAACCGGTGTGTTTGGCTACTTCACCAGATCCACTTCATGCAGGCGCTTCTCGTCAATCACGTAGAGGCGGGTCTCATCCGCATCCACAAACAGATCTTTGAGCGTCCCCACCTGATCCCCTTCCAGCACATACTGCGTCTTGTAAGAGGCTTCTCCTGTGGATCCGCCATCGGCCACGACGATCACACGCGATCCGGTCGGATCGAGGAAGTAGAAATCCCCTCCGGCCAGCTTGAATACCTTGGTTGCCGTGGAAAGAATTTTCTGTTCAGGGGCATGCAGAATCATGAACGGCTGCACCTCCCCGCGGAAGAGCTTCACCACTTCTCCGCCGCGCTTGAGCACGTAAATTGCCTGATCAATCGTCATATCCAATGCCCCCTCCAGCTTGCCGTTCACGTTGTATTCCGCCGGGGCCCCGTAGCGGTTCGAGAGGCGCTCATACTTGTAGATCTGGTTGTTTTCGGGGGAGAGAAGGTAGAGGAAACGCAGGTATGTCTTCATGTCTTTACCACTGATCCAGCCTGCCGGGTCTTCCGTTTTCATTGTGGTCGGCTGCCCGCCGATGTTCTCGATAATGCTGTTGTCAGCCAGCTGGAAAACAACGGTCTGGTACCGCTCCAGCGCAACGGCATCCGTGATGATCCCCTGGCTGGCGATCTGCACCGGATCCTCAATAATGGTGTTCAGCAGGCGGTACAGATTTGCCTTGTCGTAGAGAGCCTCGATATTCGCTGTTCCCACGATGCCCTCCAGAACGGCTGATGCATTCTTCGAAGTGATATTCGGTCCGGGCCGCGGCGAGAGACGCACGATGTGGTTGATCTCTTCCTTCTTGGTGCGGATGCGGTCGAGAAGGTCCAGGGCCTCGCGACGGAAGAGACCGCTGTCGTTATTCATCACCTGCTGCGCCTCCTCCTGCGCACGATCCAGCACGAGGTTGGCCCCGTCGATGTCACCGCTCAGCTGGCGGTTTTCCGCCGTACGCACCTCCTGATCAATCTGCTCCATCAGCTGCGTGAGCTCGGCCTTCGTCTTGCCGCGCTCGGTGGAGGTGGAGAGATTCACGATTACCCACAGTAAGATGAAAACGCCGATCGCACCGGCAACGATGAGCAGGTGGGCACGCCGCTTGCGCTTGGGATTACCGAGATCGGCGAAAAATCCCGCCGTCCAGTCACTCGTTTTCTCCCAGAACCGGCGGAACACATCGAGTGAAAGGATCGCACGCCCCCGCTCTCCGAGTTTGGCGACAATTGTCATGGCCCCCCAGCTTCTGCCGCGGCGGTCGCGACGCGATGCCAATGCACGCCCTGCGGGACGGGTGGGTGCTTCGCCGATTTTCGTCTGTCCGCCACTGGCATGCAGCACGCCAAGAGCCGCATGTTCCCGCTCGGCCTCGAGTGTGTTCGTCAGCTCGTCCAGCAATTGGTCGCCGCGCTGGGCATGCTGGGCCAGCTGCGCCGGCGTTACGGCACGCAGCAGCCGCTGCGTGGAAAACACCACCGAGTCGCGCGCCTCCAGTCGTCCGCTGGCAATATGCACGAACGCAGGGACCGGCTTACCGCGCGTGTACTCCGTGATCTGACTGGCAGCCCCGGAACGGACAATGTAGGCCTCGGCACTGCCGGCATGCGAAACGTGGAGCGTCAGATCGCGATCGACAATGGCCAAAATGGCATGCACCCCCTCGATCGCCTTCGAAAGAATCAGCCCTTTCAGGAGCCCGTTGAGCTCTTTGAGTGTGCCGTCCAGACGCTCCGCGGCCCCTCCCTCGGTTTCCAGCAACGCATGTTCCACGATGGTAATGCACTCTTTTTCGGTCGTCTTTGCCTCGGAGGTATCGGCTTCAATCTCCAGTAAAAGGCACACCTGCTCTTTCAGCGAAGAGACAAATGAAAGGGCGACGAGGGTCACCCCTTTCGTCGATTTGGTCATGCCCGTCTGGACCGTCACGTCCATACAGGGGCTAAGGCTACCCTATGTTGCGTAAAGGGGGCAAGCGGCTGTTTTCGGGGATATGCCGGAGACCAGCAGCCAACGGTGCCGACAGCTAATGCAAAAATGTAAACTAAAAATTTGTTTACCTGAAGCCAAAAAATAGAATCTATGACAAACAGTGATTGCTTTTCCTCCTTGCGAGGAGTACTGTGGAGGCATCAGTTGTTTACTTTCAATCATTGTATAATGAAAACAGTCAGTGAGTGGTTACAGAAGAAACTTGGGGATCAACCACCGTCCTCTCTCCCCCCCCGAAACGCGCAGAGCAACGTGGGGGCTGTCACTCCCCCCCGCACAGGCGAGCCGGGAAAACCTCTGCGTTCCTTCGACCCGCAGCAACGTCCGGTCTCCGGTCCGCCACGGTCATCGGAAGGGCAGCGTCGCGGACCGAACCAGCGTCCACAGCAACAGCTGCAGCCTCAGCAGCGTCGCGGAGGTCTGAAGCTCTATCCGCTCGGCGGTTTTGAGCAGGTCGGCCGCAATTGCTTCGTGATCGATGTGGACGGCGACCTCGTCATCATCGATCTGGGATTGCAGTTCCCGGATGAAGACATGCTCGGTATCGATTATCTGGTGCCGGATATCTCTCCTCTGAAAGGCAGAGAGAACCGCATCAAGGCCCTGCTCTTCACGCACGGGCATTTGGATCACATCGGAGCCGTGCAGCACCTGTTGCCGCAACTGCACTACCCGCCGATGTACGGGACAAAGCTCACCATGGCATTTGTACGGAAGCGCCTGGATGAAGTGCACCTGACCGGCAAGGCCAGAATGAATGTCGTGAACTACGGACAGAAAATACGTCTGGGACGGATCGAAGTGGAATTCCTGCGTGTGACTCACAGTATTCCGGATTCCGCCTCCATCGCAGTTCATACGCCGTACGGCACCATTCTTCATACGGGGGACTTCAAGTTTGACCTGACCCCCATGAACGAACCGGCGGCGGATTTTCAGCGTTTCGCACAGCTGGGAGAGAAAGGCGTGCTCGCCATTGTCGCGGACTCCACCAACGCCACCAAGCCCGGCAACAGCAAGAGTGAAAAGGAAATTTCCGAAACACTCCACTCGCTCATCCGCGACGCGAAGGGGCGCGTGATCATTTCCACCTTCAGCTCGCTCTTGAACCGCATGCAGCAGATCATCGATCATGCACGCAGGTATAACCGCAAGGTCTTCATTTCGGGCCGCAGCATGGAGACGAATTTCGAGATCGCCCAGAATCTGGGCTACCTGAAGGCTCCGCGCGGACTCATCCGCAAAGCGGGTCCGGGTATGGAGAAAACCCCCGACCGCGAAACGATCATCATTACCACGGGCAGCCAGGGTGAAGAAATGGCGGGTCTTGCCCGCATCGGTCTCGGCACACACCGCCACATCTCTATCAAGGCGGGAGATACCGTCATCCTGAGCTCGAACCCCATTGTCGGCAACGAGCGCGCTGTTTCGAAAGTCATCAATAACCTCCACCTCAAAGGTGCCATCGTGAAGACGAATGCAGACCTTGCGCTCCATACGACCGGCCACGGTCAACAGGGGGACCTGCTTCTGATGCATCAGCTCGTTCGCGCAAAGCACATCATCCCCGAACACGGAGAGCCCTACATGCGCTCCGCGCACGTAGACCTCGCCCGCAGTCTGGGCTATGAAGAAAACCGTATCCACTCGCTCGTGAACGGCGAGATTCTGGAATTCGACCAGCAGGGAAATGCCCGCAAGAGCAAGCAGAAGCTCCTGATCCACGATGTCATCATCGACGGACTCGGCAGCGCCGGTGAAGGCCAGAGAGTTCTCAATGACCGAAAGGTGATGAGCTCGGCCGGCGTCATCATCGTCATGCTGCGGACCTACGCACAGAGCAGACGACTCGTCGGCGACCCTGACATCATCTCGCGCGGACTCATTTACGGATCGGAACAGGTAGTCATCACCAAGACCGCCTCCGATATCGTCCGCAAGGCCTACGACGAGGCCGTCGCCCGCGGCGAAACCGATCGCAAGGCCGTGAAGCGCGCCGTCAGCGGAGCCCTCTACCGCTACTTCGACCGCAAGCTGGACCGTGAGCCGATGGTGATCCCGCTCATTGTGGAGGTCTAATCTCAACATCTTCGCTAGCTCCCGCCTCTCGTCCCCCGTAGCCTCCCATGACTCAAGAACGATTTCCGATTACGCGCCTCTCGTATCACTGGGGGCGAAGGGGGATGGTGATTCCGCTCATTGTGGAGGTATGAAGATCGAAGCGATCCTCTTCGATCTTGACGGGACCCTCGTGGATTCCGTACCGCTCTACATGCAAGCCTACTTTCAGACCCTCAATGTCTTCGGGCTTGTTTTGAGTGAACCGGAATTTAATGAGATTTTTTGGGAGAACCATAAACTCACCAACGTGCTCACACGTTTCAATTTGGGTCATCGCGATGCGGAGATCCGCAAGTACCGTAATGATCTCTACATCCGCACATTGGCAGAACAGGTGACATGGTTTGAGGATGCGAAATCGTTTGCGGATTCATGCAATGACAAAGTCCCGCGGGCTATCGTCACGGGCTCATGGCAATCTTTCGTCGATGGCATCCAGCGACGCGTCGATCTTTCTGCCATTGCTTCCACCATCATCACGGCCGACGACTGCCAGCCCTATGACAAACCGCACCCGCACAGTTTACTGCTCGGTGCCGAACGCCTGGGCGTTGCGCCGGAACACTGCATCTATGTGGGCGATCAGGAGTTTGATATTCAGGCAGCGGAAAATGCCGGCATGGCCCATTGCCTCATTGCACGGGAACACACGCCGCCGCAGGCACACGAAAACGCCATGCACGTGATTCACTCGCTGCAGGAATTACCCGCTCTACTGGCACAAATGTAATAAGCCGCCGTACGGTACGGGCCTCGCGCAATTTACCATCTCCCTACTACCGTCGCTCTCCCGGTGACGCGCCAGCCTTCATAGGGCGTCCAACCACACTTGCTATGGAGTTCAGCTCCATGGATCTCCCACTCTTCTCCGGGATGCACGAGGACCAGATTCGCCGCAGTACCCTGTTCAATCATGGTTTGTCTGAGCGAGAAAATACGATTCGGATTATCGAAGCACAGACGCCGGATATCGGCATACTTGAGCTTCGGCTGGAACGGGCGGGGGCGGGGATGGGGCCACCGGCCGGCCGCCACCGTGAGCAGGAGAGGAATCATGGTTTCCACGCCCGGAACCCCGCTGGGTGCGGTGAGGGCAGGGAGTACCTGTTTCTCTTCGAGCGTGTGCGGGGCGTGATCGCTCGCCATGCAATCGACTGTGCCGTTTTCGACGCCCTCCCAGAGGGCCTCGCTGTGCTCCGGTGTACGGAGCGGAGGATTCATTTTGCCCAGTGCCCCGAGCGTTGCGTAATCCTCGGTGGAGAGAAAGAGATGGTGCGGTGCCACCTCACAGGTGATGGCAAGCCCGTCTTTCTTGGCCTGCCCGACGAGTTCCAGTCCACGCCTGGTGGAGAGGTGCGCCACATGCAGATGTGTGCCGAAACGCTTGGCCAGCTCAACCGCCGTTACGATGGCGCGCTGTTCCGACTCGGGTGCGCGAATCTGGGAATGCGCCGAAATGTCATCGCGCGTATTCAGCTTTGCCGCCCGCGCATTGAGAACGGGGTCTTCGCAGTGCGCGACCAGGGGAAGTCTGGTATCGGCACAGACGCGAAATGCTTCTTCGGCGACCCCCTGCGCCGCTTTCTGATTTCCCGTGGAATGATCGATATAGAGCTTCACTCCGCAACAACGTCCGGCAAGAGACGAAAGGGACGGATCGGCATACATCCGCTGCAGCTCCTGAAGATGTTCACTCTGTGTGACACCGAAAAAGAACCGGATGTCGCATGCTGCAACGTTCTCAGCGATCCTGATCTTTTCTCTGAGGGCTGCGACGGAAACCGTCGGGGGGTTGGTATTGGGCATGTCACACACCGTGGTGACGCCGCCGCATACCGCACTCTGCGATTCAGTCTCCATCGTGCCTTTCTGTTCCATGCCCGGTTCCCGCAGATGCACGTGACAGTCGATGAATCCGGGAAAGAGCAGCTGGCCGTTCGCGTCGATCGTCTGATCGGCCGCCAGCAGTTTCTGCTGACCCGTCGTGCGGATGAAGATCTCGCGAATGATTCCTTCATCCACCAGAAGATCCGCTCGTTCATCGCCTGTGGGGCGGACGATGGTGCCACCACGAATGAGAAGGGATGTCATGCTTTGCCGAGGAGCATTGCAAGAAGCGCCATACGGACGACGACGCCGTTACGCACCTGACGGAAGTAGGCTGCGCCGGGCAGAGGATCGACATCCGTCGTGATCTCGCCCACGCGCGGCAGAGGATGGAGCACTGTCACGGAGCGGCCGCGCAGATGATCCGCTCTGAGAATGTACTTCAACTTGAGCCGCTCGTACTCGTCCTTGTCTTCAAAGCGCTCTTTCTGCACCCGCGTCATGTAGAGCACATCCGCATCCAGCCCCTGTTCGAGCTGCTCGCTCTCGGCAAAGAAAATATTGTTCTCTTTGAAAAAGCCCGTCACTTTGGGGGGCATCGCAAGCTCTTTGGGGGAGATGAGCGTGAAGCGGACAGAGCGGTAGAGACCGAGGAGGAAAGAGAGGGAGTGGACCGTGCGTCCGAACTTGAGATCGCCAACCATGGCAATGTGCAGGCCGTCCAACGACCCCCGTTCTTTGCGGATCGTATAGAGATCCAATAGCGCCTGGGTGGGGTGCTGGCCCGGCCCGTCGCCCGCGTTGATGAAGGGGACAGGACAGACGACGACGGCGCGATCCGCGCTGCCCTGTTCGGGGTGCCGCATGGCGATGATGTCCGCATACTGACCGACCACCATCATCGTGTCTTCGATCGTCTCGCCCTTGTACATCGAGCTGAACTGGAGCCCGTCCGCAGTGATCACCTGCCCTCCGAGCCGCTGCATGGCCGTTTCGAAGCTGAGCCTCGTGCGTGTACTGGGTTCGTAGAAGAGGGCGGCGAGAATCTTGCCCGCCAGCAGATCGTTGCCACCCTTCGCCAGAACCTTTTCCATCTTCTCCGCCACGTTGAGCACTGCATCGGTATCGTCACGGGTGAACTGCTTGGTAGAGGTAATGTGACGAAATGGGAGCAGCATGGTGCCCGTAGAGTAGGCCGTGCGCAGGAGAGAGGGCAAGCAGGATGCAGGCCGTATCACCGGTCATCTAAAATGCGCCGTGCGCAATACGGAATACCGCTACAATCCCCCCGATGTCCGTCGCTAAAAAAATCGCCACCTCCACGCTTTGGCAACTGGCAAGCCAACTCACCATGGCGGCGCTCTCGATTCTGAGTGTGAAGTTCGTTGCCACGGCCCTCAGTCTGGAGCTTGCCGGGTACTACAATTCCTCCTACGGATTCCTGCAGATCTTCGGCATTCTCGCGGATTTCGGCCTCTACGCCGTGTCGGTGCGCGAAATGAGCCGCACGGACAAGAAAGAGGAGATCCTGAGCGCCCTGATCTTTCTCAGAACCATGATCCTCACACTCTCGCTCGGCTCTGCCATTATCTTCGCATGGCTGCTGCCCCAGTGGAGAGGGACACCGCTTCCGCTCGGCATTACCATCGCCGCGCTGACACCGTTCTTCACGCTGCTCTCGGGAACACTCCGCTCGGTCTTCCAGATCAATTACCGCCTGCAGTACGTATTCGTTGCCGAGGTCAGCCAGCGCATTCTCACCACCGTGATGCTGGGTACCATCATTGTGCTCGGCATCCGCGGGAGCACGGATGAAAACGTCTTCCTGTTCTGCGTCCTGGTCGGAGGCATCGGCGCTCTGTTGCTGTTGCTGCTCTCGTATGTGTTCGCGCACCGGTTCATCACCTTCCGTGTCCGGTGGCACGGCCCCACGATGCGCCGCCTGCTCCAAAGCGCGCTCCCGTTCGGAACCGCCTACCTCCTCCTCTCGTTCTGCCGTCAGTTCGACATGACACTGATCGCGCTCCTGCGCTCGGATTTTCAGGTTCAGAATGCCTACTACGGTTTCGTGCTCCGGATGGGGGAGATGGGATTTCTCATCCCCACGTTTTTACTCAA
>JAQTQU010000063.1 GCA_028712095.1 Candidatus Peribacteraceae bacterium | reverse complement strand
CTGCGGACTTGGCCTCATTCGACGAAAAAGCCGCGCATTGCTCGCCTTCGCCATCACCGGCAACGTGCTGCTGCTGGGGTACTTCAAATATCTGGGATTTTTCGCAGAGACGCTCCGATCACTGGGCATGGGGCATCTCCCCACGATATCGATCGTGCTGCCGCTTGGCATTTCGTTCTTCACCTTCACGCAGATCGCCTACCTCGTCGATACGTATCGCGGCATCACGCGGGAACGGAATCTCTTCAACTACCTGCTCTTCGTCACCTTCTTTCCGAACCTCCTCGCCGGACCCATCGCGCACCATGCCGAGATCCTGCCGCAATTCAAACGGGCGCCCGGGGTCATCAGCCGGAATGTGGCTGTGGGGCTGACAGTGCTGATCATCGGGCTCTGCAAGAAAGTCCTGCTCGCCGACACTGTGGGCGCCTACGCGAATCTGGTCTTCAACGCGGCGGCCGCAGGCACCGCCCCCGGATTTGCGGATGCGTGGGTGGGAGTGATCGCCTATTCGTTCCAGCTGTACTTCGACTTCTCGGGCTATTCCGACATGGCCATCGGCATCGCGCACATGATGGGTATCCGGTTGCCGATCAACTTCAACGCACCGTACCGTTCATCATCGATTCGCGAGTTCTGGAAACGTTGGCACATCACTCTCTCGCGTTTCGTGATGGACTATCTCTACATCCCCTTGGGCGGCAGCCGCCACGGACAGGTACGCACGCTTCTGAATCTGTTCGTTGCCATGGTGATCGCCGGCCTGTGGCACGGTGCGGGCTGGACATTCGTCTTCTGGGGCGCGTGGCACGGCGGGTTGCTCGTCCTGCACCGCGTCTGGCTGAAAGTGGCAGACTATCCGGTGCTGCGCGTTGTGGCTGTACCGGTCCGCCTGTTCGCAGTGCCACTCACCTTCGTCATGGTCACCGTGGGCTGGGTGTTCTTCCGCGCCGAGAATTTTGCCGCCGCACTGGTGTTGCTTCAGGGTATGGCGGGACTCAATGCTATCGCCTTCTCGCCCGATATGAGCCTGCTGCCCAGTGCCTTC
This sequence comes from Candidatus Peribacteraceae bacterium, assembly GCA_028712095.1. Taxonomy (GTDB): domain Bacteria; phylum Patescibacteriota; class Gracilibacteria; order Peribacterales; family Peribacteraceae; genus Peribacter. The sequence continues at coordinate 3,211 of JAQTQU010000063.1, read as the reverse complement.
GCGTGGAAACGCTGTCTGGAGCTGCTGGCGGCGCTGGCCGTCATCGTCTGGTTCGCGCCCCAAACGCAGTCTTTCGTGAAGGAAATCACGCCCGCCGATACCCCGGAGGAACAACCGGATCCTTTCACCCTGCGTCTGCGCTGGAAACCCACCGTCTTCTTCGCCCTCTGTTCGACCGTGATGGCCGTGGTCGCCGTCACGACACTCTTCCTTGCCCAAGAACATGTCTTCATCTACTTCCAGTTCTGAGCGGCGCTACCTGGTCTTCCTTGCCCTGTTTGCCGTGCCGCTATTCCTGCTGCTGGGCCTCAATGAGCTCTTTCTCACGAACGCAGGGGAGCTGACCCCTATCCCGCAGATCCTCGCCCTGCAGCAGGACCCCGAAACCTTTTGCCTCTACGGCACCGCACTCTACGGAGATACGTTCCGCTACAAGATGGAGGCACTGGCCCTGCGCAAACCCGAGATCATCGTGATCGGCTCATCGCGCATGCTGCAGCTGCGTGAGCGATTCTTTGCGCGGCCTTTCTACAACCTCAGCAACACCATCTCCAACCTGAATGAGGGCCGGGATGTGGTGGAGGGGATTCTGATGAGCCCGCACAAACCAAAGATCGTGATCTTCGGAATCGATTTCTGGTGGTTCAACGGCTCGTACATTCCACCGGTCCCCTACCGCCCCCGATCAGAACCTCTGCACCAGTTCGAAGGCTACTTTCTCTTCAAGCCATTCCTGTGGCTCAAGGAGGGAAAGATCACGCCGACGGACTATGTCCACACCATGCTCCGCCCCGCAGCGCGCGATACGCAGTGCAACATCGGCATTCAGGCGCTCAAGCGACGCAGCGGATTCGCCTCCGACGGGTCGCAGTACCCGTTCATCGATCCGGATCCCGATTACGCACCCGACCGGCAGGAGCATCCCTTCGGGGAAATTAAACAGATCAGCGCAGGGGTAGACCGATACACCTACGCAGATACAGCGGACCCCCGGCATATGCAGGCGTTCCTGCAGCTCATCGAAAAGCTGCGCAAAGCGAATATCGAGGTGATCGCTCTGCTTCCGCCATTCGCTGAGTCCGTGGCTGATGCCCTGGAGCAGGAGAAGGCTCACTACGGAATTTTCGATGACCTCAAATCACAGATACGGGCAGCCGGTGTCTTCTTGCTGGATGCCACGGATCCTGCCTTCTTCGGTTCCTCAAACTGCGAGTTCATTGATGGAGTGCATCCGGGGGACGTGACAATGGCCCGCCTCCTCCTCGCACTGAACAGAGAGCGACAACGCGCCGGCCTTGCACCGATCGGGAACACAGAAGTGCTCCGGCGCACCGTCGAAGAGAATGCCGGTCTCGCCATGGCGCGTGATGCGCGCGTGACGACCGCCAAAGAGGGGGATTTTCTACACATCGGATGCGCGAAGTGACGCGGCATCAGGAAGCTCTGATTTCCTCTTCGATACCGATAAACCCGATCAGCGTTCCGTCCTCCTCCTTCATGGGAGAGATGGTGATGTCCGCCTTGTACAACTGGCCGTTCTTGCGGCGGTTCGTACACTCGCCGATGAAAGGATTGCGCTCCTGCTTAATGCACTTCCAAAGTTTGGCGTAGAACGTTGCCGGCATCTGCCCACCCCACAGGCGCGGGGTCTTGCCAATCATCTCCTGCTGGCTGTACCCCGTAATGCGCTGCGTGGCCTGATTGGCGTACAAGATCACACCTTCGATATCGGTGATGATAATGTGATTGTAGGCATTCTGCACTGCATGGAAAAAGACGCCTTTCTCGTGCAGCCGTACCAACATCGCCTCCTGTTCCGGAGTGAGGATATCCATGCCCCTACTGTATCCGATCACCATCCGCACGCGCCATCCCGACCGGCACAGCACGTCAGACGCCGCCACCCGACATCCTGCGGATGACTCTCAGTCCGGAATGATCTGTATGCGCGTGTTACCCCTGTCGGCCACATACAGAAACCCATTCCAGATCTGCGCCCCGAAGGGATCGATAAATGCGCCGGGCTTGGATCCGGGCTGCGCCCTGCCCGTCATCTCCCATCCATCCGTCACCGTGCCATCGGTCTTTTCGCCCATCCAGCCGAGCAATCGCCCGTCCGACGCCCGAAACTTCTGAATGCGGTTATTGGAGGTATCCGCAACGATGAGCACATCCTCCGCGCGTGACGATCCTTCGGCCAGCGTCACGGATGTGGGACGCTGGAACCCTCCCGGTGCCTCCGAAAGTGCGGACGTACCTTCCTGCGTCCATCCCTGTGTCACAGTGCCATCCGCACATGCGCCGATCCAGCCAATGAACTTTCCCTGTGCGCTGAATTTCTGCACGCGATGGTTGGCCACGTCCACGACGAAGATGTCTCCCGCACGATTCACCGTCGTCATGTGCGGCTGATTGAACCCTCCGGGAGCGGCGGATTCCTGTGCCATGCCCGTCACTGCAAACCCGTTCGTCACTCCTCCCCCTGCCTTCGCCCCGATCCAACCGATGAATGCGCCCTGCGGATTGAACTTGAACACGCGGTGCGCACGGTAATCCGTCACCCAGATATTTTGTGCCGCATCGACGAACACATTCACCGGCCCGACGAATGCGAGTGTGGGATCCGGAGGATCCGCAAAGAAATACCCCAGCACCGTCCCGTCATCCGCGTACCGCCTGATCCACCCCTTGCGGTGTTCGGATAGGAGCAGCGTTCCGTCGGCAATACGCGCAATGGAATGGAGAAATTCTGCAGAATCCGCCTTGGGGTCGAGTATCCCCAGCGGCTGCAGTGACGCTGAAAATCGGACCACCTGCCCGCGCAGCGCATCCATCACATAGAGCGTGCCATCCTGAAAGACAGTCAGACCGTAGGGCCCCGCAAAACCTTCGACGAATCGTACGATCCCACGGGCCGTGGAAACCTGTCGTACCGGCCAGGGCGAAGCCGGTACCGCCGTGTCGGAACTGGAGGACATGGTGAAAGACGGGGAATGTGATGAAGGAATATCGGCCGTGCGCAAAAACAGATGCTGCCGCATCGAGAGGGCAATGAATGCGACAAGGGCCGTCATGAGCGCAGTGGGAGAGCGTTCGGTTTCGGGTGCCTGAAAATGGTACTTTATAGCTTGTTGTAGCTCTCTTCTCCACTTTGAACATGTTCACTCCGAAAAAAACGCTGCAGGAAGCCAACTCTTCTGCAAATTCTGTG
>JAQTQU010000028.1 GCA_028712095.1 Candidatus Peribacteraceae bacterium | reverse complement strand
CGAGTACATCTCGCCCTGTGACAAGGGGTTTCAGGAGGGTATGTCACGCGGCATCCAGGCCGGGTATCCGGTGGTGGACGTGAAAGTGGTGCTCCTCGATGGTAGTTATCACGACGTGGACTCCTCCGAAATGGCGTTCAAGATCGCCGCGTCCATCGGTTTCCAGAATGCCGCCCGCAAGGCCGATCCGATCATCCTCGAGCCCATCATGAAAGTCGAGATCGTCACGCCCGAGGAATTCCTCGGCGACGTGATGGGCGATATCAACTCGCGCCGCGGCGTCATCCAGAGTACGGGTGATCGCGGCTCCGCCAAGACCATTCAGGTGAACGTGCCGCTCTCCGAGATGTTCGGGTACGCCACGGATCTGCGCTCGCTCACGCAGGGCCGCGCCAGCTACTCCATGGAGCCCAGCCACTACGCCAAAGTGCCGGGCAACGTGGCGGCCGAGGTCATCGCCAAGCGGGTGGGGGTGGTGAAGAGGTAGGGAATCGGGATGATGACTGAGGACTTAGGACAGAGGACTAAATTCCAGTCGCACTCTTCGCGGGTTTTTCGCTCCTGAAGACGTGCGAAACAGCTCTCCTCGAGGGATACCTGCTCTCCGGTTCGCCGGTGGCGATTCTCCTCGTTGCGAGCATGCTCCTCTTTCTCGGCATTGAGCAGAGAAGGATAGAGCGGTCACGTAAGTACTTTGCGGAACGCGTGATCGATTGAAACGGAGTGTCCTGAATCCCGGAAAGTTCCCCTGTTGTGTCAAGGATTGGCACAGCATGGTTTTTTAGAAGATATTGGAGTAGGCTGAAATTATATCGTTTTAATACGTTGACACACCTTCGCTCGGCGTATATGCTCTACACGCTCGCACGTTACCTCCGTAATTCCTGAGGTCTTGGCCGAGCTACGGTGTGCCAGCCTTCGTCCTGCAGGCGCGGGACTACGGTCGGCAAGCAGGCACACCCTTTCCCTCCATGTATTCCTCCATGAGTAAACGCCGCTTCACCCTTCGACTCCGTTCCACTCCGCTCAGGGTTGCGCTGAACCAATTCCTTGAAAATACTCTATGACCAAGAAACGCTTCACCGAAGGCACCTGGCGCTCCGATTCGCGCTTCAAGCGTCTCTGCGCCGCGTTCCGGAAGTGCCGCACGGAGCGGGAGGTCGCGGACTTCCTCCGCGACGTCGCCACGCTTGCGGAATTGAAGGCGATGAGCGAGCGTCTGGAGGTGGCGCGGCTCCTCTTGGCAGGTGTCAGTTACCGCGAGACGGCGAAGCGTGCTCCTTCCAGTACGGCAACCGTTACGCGTGTCGCAAGTTTCCTGAATGGCAACGCAGGCGGCTACCGTTCCGTCCTCAAGATGCATAGACATCATTCTGCCCGCGTTCGCGGGGAGAGGATGGTGTCGAGGGCATAGATTTCCGTTCGATCGACCTCATCTCCTCCTCGTGTACGCGCGGAGGTTGTTTGCCGTGTCGGCAGACATAAAACGCCCTGAACGCACAGCGTTCAGGCACGGACAAGCGGTTGTTCTTTCACACGAAAGGCTTCTGGAATGATCTGTTACATGCCGAATTTCGACAAGCGCGGCGGACTTGTTACGGTTGTGGTCCAGGATGCGACCACGAAGGCGATCCTCATGGTCGCGTACACGGACGAAGCCGGTTTTCTGGAGACGGTCCAGACCGGCGAAGCCGTGTTCTACTCCACGTCACGGAAGGAACGGTGGAAGAAGGGCGAGACGAGCGGAGACGTGCAGATCGTGCAGGATGTGCTGATCGACTGCGACGGTGACGCCGTGATCTACCTCGTCGACCAGACCGGCCGGGGGGCCTGTCACACGGGCGCCCGGAGCTGTTTCTACCGGCGGTGCGTGGGGTGCCAGTACGTCATGCCGGCTCCCAAGCTCGAGGTGCTGTCTGCGCGTGATGTGGAGGTCTGCGAGCGGCTGCTCAAGGGCAGTCTGGCCCCCGCCGGCAGCGTTGCCCGGGGCAATCGTCCTGCGGAGGACGAGCCGTTGCGGTTCGTCCTGCCCACGGGCTCCCTCGCACAGCGAACCATGGCGCTGCTTCAGCAGATGGGATACGCGCTGGCCGATCCCGATGTTCGGGGATACTGCGGAACGTCCAACGGAGTGGAGTTCTACAGCGCGATCGTCGCATGGTTCCGCTCCAGGTTTCCGGTTCCTTTGATGCCGGTCTCACGGGCAAGGATCTCGTGCTGGCCAGCGGGATCCGGGGGATGCGGGTGATCACCGAGCTCTGCTTCTCGCGTCGGAGTAACAATCCGACGCGCTGGGTCCTTGCGTCGCGGGAGGGAGTTCTGCCGTCGAGTGGTTCCATGACCGTCGGTTGCGAATATCCCGCCCTCGTGCAGGAATTGCTTGGCAAGATGTCGTTGCCCTGCACGTTCACCGCCGTGCCTATAGAGGGGACGGAGGAACAGGCGATCGCGGACGGATTGTGCTCCCACGTGCTCGTCGTGACCGAAACGGGCGGCAGTCTGAAACGGGCCGGTCTCGCGATCGTGGAAGGGTGCGGGGATCTGTTTGTTTCCGTCCCTGTGCTCATTGCGAAACCCGCGCTGACTCCACGCAAGGAGTGTGCCCTCCGGGTTCTCTCCGTGGGGCTGCAGGCTGCTCTGGCGGCCAACGAGCGTGTCATGATCAAGGCAAATATCCGCAGGGACGCCTTGGTGCATGTGCGGTTGCAAGCCTCTGAAGCGCCGACGGTTTCCGGGCCCATCGCGGCTGGTCTGGTTGCGATCGAGGTCTGTGTTCCGGCGTCCGCTATCGCGGAAACACTCTTTCTTCTCCAAGAAGCCGGTGCCACGGCCATTGCCGTGCAGGATCTGAAAGGATTCCTGAAGTAGAACAACTGCTTCGGCCCCCAGTCGTACGCGATTGGGGGCTTTTTTAGCATGGGAGGGCAACCTCTGGTTTCCCACCCATGGACCCACCTTTCCTCAAAGAGTGTGGCTCCAGACAGGCGGAGCCTGTCTTCGCCACAGAGTATTTACTGGTTGATTTGAACATTGTCGAAGATACTGGTGGAGGATGGGTCACTCAGTATTTATCCATCGCTGCCTTGAGCTCGCCGAGCAGGGTCGTGGCAGAGTCGGCACAAACCCGCTCGTGGGAGCCGTGCTCGTGCGTGAGGGGAAGATTCTGGCAGAGGCTTTTCATGAGGGATTCGGCAAGGCGCATGCCGAACGACGGCTCCTCGAAAACTTTGATCAAAAAATTAGTTCAGATGATGTGCTTTACGTGAATTTGGAGCCCTGTTGTCACCTCGGAAAAACTCCCGCATGCACCGACATCATCCGCGAAAGGGGAGTCAAACATGTGGTGTTCGGCATGGTGGATCCCGATCCTCTCGTATCGGGGAAGGGGATTGCCTGTCTGCTTAAGGCGGGGATTCGCGTCACCGGTCCCGTTGCGCGTACTCGATGTGAATGGCTCAACCGCGGCTTCATTTCACTGCGCACACAGGGGCGTCCGTGGGTGACGCTTCGAAGCGCTCGGACGAAGGATAGGGCAATCGCACGGCCGGACGGCAGCCCCCTCAAAATCACGTCCGGGGAACAGGACCGTTGGACGCACCAGTGGCTGCGCGGACAACATGACGCCATTCTCGTCGGCGTGCAGACGGTCATCACGGATGATCCGCAGCTGACGACTCGGTTCGGGCTCGCAGTGCCTTCGCCGCTGCGGATCGTGCTTGATCCTCATTTCAGAATTCCACCTGCCTCCCGCGTGGCCAGCGGCGCTCTCGCATCCGGCACGTGGGTGATCGCGACGTTCGGGAGCGATCCCGGCAAACGGAAAGCACTGGAGGAGAGGGGAGTGCGGATTGCAGAAGTACCATTGATGGGCGGCCAATTCGATTTTCCGTCCCTCTGGAGGTTGCTCACTACTCCCGCCGGGCATTTTCATGGCATTGCGTCGGTGCTCGTCGAGGGGGGAGCGAAGACGTGGCAGAGTTTCCGTGACGCGGGCGTGATGGATGCGGAGGTGATCCTGACAGGTCGGTGATCATGGCGCTTCCCCAATGCAGGATTCTGCCCTACAGTGATCCCCCGTGAGGCAATCGCGGATCAAGAAGCTCTTCAGGTTCCTCGGCCCCGGCTTCATCACCGGAGCCGCCGATGACGATCCCTCCGGCATCGCCACCTACGCGCAGACGGGGGCGGCGTTCGGGTACACGCAGCTGTGGTTCGCGCTCTTCGTGACGCCGTTCATGATCGCGGTGCAGGAGATGTGCGGCCGCATCGGGCTCGTAACCGGCAAGGGGCTTGCGGGGGTCATGCGCAGGCACTATTCGCCCCTGCTGCTCACCGCCACGGTATCCCTGCTCTTCGCCGCCAATGCCGTCAATATCGGCGCGGATCTGGGGGCGATGGCGGATGCGATGGAGCTCGTGACCGGAGCGTCCTCGATCGGATGGCTCTTCGCCTTCACGATGCTCATTCTCGTCCTTGAAGTGTTCGTTTCGTACCGCACGTACGCCAAGGTACTCAAAGTGCTCTGTATTTCGCTGTTTGCCTATGTTCTTGTCGCGTTCACCGTCTCGGAGCCGTGGGTGGAGATCCTGCGTTCCACACTGCTGCCGTCCTTTGCGTTCTCAGAGGCTTACTTGGTGAACCTTGTGGCGCTCTTCGGTACCACCATCTCGCCGTACCTGTTCTTCTGGCAGGCGGATGAAGAGGTGGAGGAGGAGGTGCTGCGGAAAAAACTCACGGATATGGGCAGGGGCATCCCGCGGGTGACGAATCGTGAAATGAGTTCCATGCGTCTCGATACCGCGTACGGCATGGTCTTCTCGAACCTCACCACGTTCTTCATCATCACGACGGCGGCCACGACGCTCGGGGCGCACGGCATCCGCGCGGTCGCCACGGCGGCGGAGGCGGCGGCGATGCTCCAGCCGCTCGCGGGACGATTCGCCTCTCTCCTCTTCGCCGCCGGCATCATCGGCACGGGACTCCTGGCGGTTCCCATCCTCGCCGGATCGGCCTCGTACGCGATTGCCGAGGCGTTCGGCTGGAAGGAGGGACTCTTCCGCACGGTGCGCCAGGCACCGGGGTTTTACGGCATCATTGTCGCGTCCACGGCCATCGGCCTCCTCGTCAATCTGCTCAACATTCCGGCGTTTCAAATGCTCTATTTTGCGGCCATCCTCAATGGCATCATCGCGCCGCCGCTCCTCATTGTGATCCTGCTCATCGGTAATAATCGTTCTGTGATGGGCGGACGTACCAACTCGATCCGGTCCAATGTGCTGGGCTGGTCGATTGCGGCCATCATGTCTCTGGCGGCGGGTGTGCTGCTGATGACGATTCTGTTCTAGAAGAGTTTGCCGAGGATCTTCTGCAAGAAACCGCGGAGTGTGTTGGCGGTTGCGAGTTTCGGCGGCAGGGAGCCGTTCTCTCCGAACGCGCGCGCGATGCATGCGAAGCGCTTTCCCTCCTCCTGCACATGGTTGAGGCTCTCGGGCCGTTCGTGCAGCACGAGGCCGAAGCGGCCGCGGCCGGGGGTGCATCTGGGTTCGAAGTGCGTTCCTGCGTGGGTGGCGCCGAAGTACTGCATGGCGCGCGGTAAGCCGGAGAGGGAGGATTTGAGCGTGGCCTTCCAGGCCGGGCCGGGTGCCCCGCCGGTGAAGAGCAGATAGAAGGGCAGCCCGTTCAGTGTTCCGCGGCTCTGTGCGCGGTCGAGGGCGAAACCGCCGCACCGGTCGATGAGATTCTTGAGGTGAGCCGGAACGCCGAAGTTCCAGACGGGGCTGGCGATCACGAGGCCGGCAGCCCCCTGCAGGGCCTCTCGCACGCGGATGAAATCCGGTTCTTCCGGTGCGTCAGGCTCGTAGTGTTTGAGTGAGAAGTGGGCGATGGTGAGATCGGCGAGGCGCAGTTTCTGTGCCGCGAGACCCTCTGCTTCCATACCGGTCATGAAGGCATCGGCAAGCGTTTCGCTGTTACTCGGCTGATTCGTGCCGGCGACGAGAACGAGGACGTGCATGACGCCATCATACGTGACGGCTCATGCCCGGAAGGGCGCGACGGTATTTCACCTTTACTGCTTTGAAAAAATGAATTGCATTCACTATGACAAGATCTTTTCTCTCGTCCGATTCTGTGCGACAGTGACGCCCTTTTCTTGCGGTCGGTCCGGCCGGGCACCGTGGGGGACAGAAATTTGACCGGGCCTCAGACTATCAATATCTTGTGTGATTGCACGGGGTGACACACAAGATGCTGTGTCATCCTTTCTTTTCGCCCCCTCCCTCCATGCAACCGTTCACCCCGTCATCTTCCGTGTCCTCCTCCACGCGTCGCGATGCATCCACCGGGCGGTTTCACCGTGGCAGCGGCCTCTCGATTCAGCGTCTCTTCACCACCCCCGGCAGTGATCCGCTGGAAGAAGTGGCCTATGAGCGGCGCACCAGTCGTATCAAGAATCCCGACGGGTCGGTGGTGTTCGAGATGGAGGGTGCGGAGGTCCCCGTTTCGTGGAGTCAGATGGCCACGGATATCATGGTCAGCAAGTACTTCAGACGCGCGGGGATCCCTGAGGTCGATGCGCAGGGCAACCTGCTCCATGACGCGGACGGAAAGGTCATGACGGGTCCCGAACGCAGCGTCAAACAGGTGATCCGCCGCCTCGCGGGGTGCTGGCGGCACTGGGGTCAGCAGGAGGGCTACTTCGAGACGGCACAGGACGCGCAGGCGTTTGAAGACGAGATGGCATACATGCTGGTGCACCAGATGGCCGCGCCCAACAGTCCCCAGTGGTTCAACACGGGTCTGCACTATGCATACGGCATTACGGGACCCGCGCAGGGCCACTACTACACCGATGCCAAAACCGGCGAGGTGCAGGAGAGTACGGATTCCTACACGCATCCCCAGCCGCATGCCTGCTTCATCCTCTCTGTCCATGACGATATGGTGAACCCGGGCGGCATCATGGACCTGTGGGTGCGTGAGGCGCGCCTCTTCAAGTACGGGTCCGGAACGGGTACCAACTTTTCGCGCCTGCGCGCGGCCGGCGAGCCGCTCTCGGGCGGCGGGATGAGCTCGGGCCTCATGAGCTTTCTCAAGATCGGCGACCGCGCCGCCGGCGCCATCAAGTCCGGTGGCACCACCCGCAGGGCCGCCAAAATGGTCTGCCTGGATCTCGATCATCCCGACATCGTGGAATTCATTGAATGGAAATCAAAAGAAGAAAAAAAAGTCGCGGCGCTGGCGGATGCCGGCTACTCCACCGATTTCAATGACGAGGCCTACCAGACCGTTTCGGGCCAGAACTCCAATAATTCCGTGCGCATCCCCCATGCGTTCTTCGAAGCGGTGACGAACGATGCGGACTGGGCGCTCACATGGCGTACCGAGAAGCGCCGGGCCGAGGAGGAAGCGCGCCCTCCGGTGGCCTGTAAAACGCTCAAGGCGCGGGAATTGTGGGACAAGATCGGCTACGCCGCCTGGGCATGCGCCGATCCGGGCGTGCAGTACGACACGACGATCAACGATTGGCACACGTGTCCCGCCGCCGGGCGCATCAACGCCTCGAATCCCTGCAGCGAGTACATGTTCGTGGATAACACGGCCTGCAATCTGGCCTCTCTCAACGTACTCAAGTTCTACGATGAGGAGCATGCGGCATTCAGATCCGAAGCATTCAGGCATGCCATACGGCTCTGGACGATCGTGCTTGAGATTTCGGTGCTGATGGCGCAGTTCCCCAGCCGCGACATTGCGGAGTTGAGTTACCTCTATCGTACGCTGGGGCTGGGTCATGCCAATCTGGGGGCGCTTCTCATGCGGATGGGCATCGCCTATGACTCACCGGAAGCGCGTTCCTGGGCGGGGGTGGTGACGGCGATCATGACGGGTGAGTCGTACGCCGCATCGGCCGAGATGGCCGAAAAGCTCGGCGCGTTCGCCCGCTTTGCCGAGAATCGCGACAGTATGCTCCGTGTCATCCGCAATCACCGGCGTGCCGTCTACGATGCCCCCGCGCGGGAGTACGAGGGGCTCTCGGTCCTGCCGGCGGGCATCGACCAGCGTCTGGCCCCTCCGTCCCTTCTGGCGCAGGCAAAGGAGTGCTGGGATCGTGCGCTGGCCTTAGGCGAGCAGCACGGCTATCGCAACGCGCAGGTCACGGTGATCGCGCCCACGGGCACCATCGGTCTCCTGATGGATTGCGACACCACGGGTATCGAGCCGGATTTCGCTCTCGTGAAGTTCAAGAAGCTCGCGGGCGGCGGCTACATGAAGATCGTCAACCAGTCCATGGAACCGGCGCTCCGGCTGCTACGGTACAGTGAGAGCCAGATCCATGACATCCTGCAGTACGTGCTGGGGACACTGAGTCTCCACGGTGCCCCGTTCATCAGCGCAGACGCACTCAAGCGCAGAGGATTCACCGACGAGGATATTGCCAGGATCGAGAAGAGCCTGCCGCAGGTATTCGACTTCCGTGCGGTCTTCACCAAGTGGACGCTGGGTCAGGAAGTGCTCACGCGCCTCGGGTTTCCGCCCGAGCGTACGGACGATCCTGCATTCGACCTTCTCACATCCCTCGGGTTCACCGAAGAGCAGATCGAGGCGGCGAACCTTGTGGTCTGCGGGCAGATGACCGTGGAGGGTGCGCCGCATCTGAAACCCGAGCACCTGTCGGTATTCGATTGCGCCAGCCGGTGCGGTAAACACGGCAGGCGTCTCATCTCCGCAGAGGGGCACATTCGCATGATGGCGGCGGTGCAACCGTTCATCACGGGGGCGATTTCGAAGACGATCAACCTGCCCAACGAGGCGACAGTCGAAGAAATCCAGAACGCGTACCTGCTCTCCTGGAAGCTGGGGCTCAAGGCCAATGCCCTCTACCGTGACGGTTGCAAGTTGAGTCAGCCGCTCGCTGCCAGAGCCCGCAAGCTCACGAAGAAAACGGAGCAGAAGCCGGAGGCACCCGCTCACCCCGAGGTGGTCGAGAAGATCGTGATCAAAGAGGTCCCGCGCCGCAGAAAGCTGCCGGACGAGCGCCCCTCGCTCACGCACAAGTTCTCGGTGGCGGGACATGAGGGATACCTGCATGTGGGTCTCTACGAAGACGGCAAGCCCGGTGAGATCTTCATCAAGATGGCCAAGGAGGGATCCACCCTCTCCGGTGTGATGGATACGCTGGCATTGTCGCTCTCCATGAACCTGCAGTATGGTGTGCCCTTAGAAGTTCTCTGTGAGAAATTAGTCCGCACGCGCTTCGAGCCGATGGGCATGACCACCAACAAAGAGATCCCGATGGTCAAAAGTCTTATGGATTACCTCGGGCGCTGGCTCGCGCTCAAATTCCTCCCCAAGGACAGTGCGATGCGCTTTCATAATCATGAGCTTGTGGAGCAGTCGTACCGCGAAGGCAGCAAGAGCAAAGACGCCTTTGCCATGTCTCTGCCGATCGTGGATGAGGGCGCTCAGGCGGGCGGGTTTGCCAGCGTGTCGCACACTGCATTGGAAGAAGAAGATCTCTCGCGGTTCACTCCTCCCGTATCCTCCCATATCGAGACGGCGCGGCAACAGGGGTTCACGGGGTCCATCTGCTCCGGTTGCGGCGGGGTGCGCGTGAAGCGCAATGGCTCGTGCGAGGTATGTCTCGATTGCGGGGCAACCTCGGGTTGCAGTTAAAGCAAGCCACCCTGAGCGAGTCGAAGGGCGGCGGGGTGCGCGTGAAGCGCAATGGCAGCTGTGAAGTGTGTCTGGACTGCGGCGGTACTTCTGGATGCAGTTGAGTATTCAGTATGCAGTATTCTGTATGAAGGGAGGATGCAGAAAATGTGTCCTGCATACAAGATACTGATCCCTGTATACTGGCCGCATGTCCGACTCCTGGCTCGATCGCATCCCTTCACAGGAACGCCAGCGCATTCGTGAGCGGTTACGCAGCCCGGCTGAGTACGAGCGACTCCGCGAGAACGTGAAAGGCCCCGAAGATCTGGAGCGTGAAATGGACAGGAATGAGTTGCTCGCAGAGCTGAAGTTCGCCATGGAAACAGAGCCAAAGCTCGCCGAGGCGCTCCGTTCTCAGGTGCAGGAAGATATCAGGATCCATAGTCTCCCGTCCGTCCTCCATTCGCTCCATCTCTCGAAGAACCTCACACAGGCACTGGAGAAAGGGGATTTCACGCTCTCGGTGCAGCCGGATACGAAGACGCAGGTCGATCAGCTCGTTCTCGTTCCTGAAGGCAAGGTGGCTGAAGCGGTTCCTGTTTCGCAGAAGTTCAGCGAACAGTACCTGGGGCAATTCAAGCGGGCATCCTGAGGAGAGAAAAGGTGTGTGTCAGAGCCCGGTCGCATGAAGCGGCCGCGCGTTCATCTCAGCCATTCACATGGCAATGAACAAGAGGCCGAAGGCGCAGATGACGAGAAACCAGCGCATGAGGCTGCGCAGCCTACGGCTTACGGTGTACATGTTTCAAGTGCAAATTGAAAAGAGCCCTTGCTGAAGCCCAGAGACTTGAACAAAATATTATTTCAGAAATCAAGGATGCAGTGTTGCGATTTTGGCTTGGTCATCATCCGGAGCGCACTTGTTCGTGATCGATTTTCCGCAGGTGACGCACCGGTGGACGATCATCCAGCCCTTTGGGCCGCGAAAGTCCACGCCCACGGGTTCCATCAGTCCGCCGCAGGTCGATGCGCGGTCTCCGGGTCCCTGGTCATCCACGTGCTTGCTCCAGAGACACAGCGGGCAGTGGTTGCGGCAGCTTCCGTGTTCGATCGGTTGCACCTTGGCACCGCAGTGTTCACAGAGGAACGGTTCCTGGCGGGGAATAAACGGCAAGGAAGCAGAGGAAACAGAGGAAGTAGAAGAAGCAGAGGAACTATACGATCCCCGCTCTGAATTTCGTGAGCAGATAACTGACACGATTGATGTCTCCCCGCAAGGATTCAAACTCTTCAGAAGTGATGTATCCGAGGTCTCGGCTTAGGAATAATTGATAGTCCAATTCTTCCAAAGAACTTTCCGCATGTTCGATGAAATGCAGCTTCTCTCGTGCGGAACGCTTCACATTCCCTTCCACGATATTCGTTGGAACACTGGATGCCGATCGACGCATTTGAGAACACAATCCGAATCGTTCCTTCGACGGAAACCGATCAACGAGTTCATACACTCTCAAGCACAGTTTATGGGCTTCTTGCCAAACAATCAGTTGCTCATAGTGCCTTTTCTTCATAGCAGCATTGTATCAAACAGAATTTCTTCTGCTTCTTTTTCTTCGTTTGCTTCTTCCGCTTCCTTAACTACTGAACCGAAAGTGCATCACATCGCCATCCTGCACGATGTAGTCCTTCCCCTCCGCGCGCATCTTGCCGGCTTCCTTGGCCTTGAGCTCCCCGCCCAGCGTCACGTAGTCTTCGTAACCGATCGTTTCGGCGCGGATGAAGCCCTGTTCGAAATCCGAATGAATCACACCGGCCGCCTGCGGGGCGGTGCTCCCTTTCGCGATCGTCCAGGCGCGCACTTCCTGCGGGCCGGCCGTGAAGAACGTCTCGTAGCCGAGTGCCGCGTATGCGGCTGTGATGAGCTGGTCCAAACCGGAGGAAGTCACGGAAAGGTCTTTCAGAAATTCCTGTGCTTCCGTGGGCGAGAGATCCTGCAGGTCCTCTTCGATCTTGGCTGAGACGATGATTGTTTGCGCCGTCGCGGGGAGAGCGAGGAGCGCGCGTGCGGCGTGCGTACTCATCCGGTGCAGTTCCTGTTCGCCCACATTGGCTGCGTACAGCACGGGCTTGAGGGTCAGGAGCTGGAACCCGTTCGCGAAGAACCGCTCCTCGGGCGACAGATCCGCCGTCGAGGCGAAATTGCCGGCTTTGAGTACGGCCAGAAGTTTCTCGATGAGGACAAGCTCGCGTTGTTTCTCCTTGTCACCCGTACGCGCCGCGCCGCGCACCTTCTCCACACGGCGTTCGAGCGCATCCAGATCGGCCAGACAGAGCTCCGTTTCCACCGTTTCGCGGTCGCGCTTGCCGTCCACCGATCCTTCGACGTGGATGATGTCTCCGCCCTCGAAGAGGCGCACCACCTCGCAGATGGCGTCCGCTTCGCGGATGGCGGCGAGAAATTGGTTGCCCAGTCCTTCGCCCTTGCTGGCCCCCCGTACGAGCCCCGCAATATCCACGAACTCGATGGCGGCGGGGATGATCTTTTCGGGGTGCACGAGCTCCGCCAGCTTCTGCAGGCGCGCATCCGGCACCTCCACGACACCGACGTTCGGCTCGATGGTGCAGAACGGGTAATTGGCCGCCTGTGCCCCCCGCGTGTGCGTGAGCGCATTGAACAGAGTGGATTTGCCCACATTCGGGAGCCCGACAATGCCTATATGGAGTGCCATAGAATGCTGGATTATTGAGGGTATTCCGCTGTTTGTCCAAGAATCCCCCGCAGGAGAGAAATTGACAAGATCGCAAAAAATACATATCATATCCAGCCAAACCATTGCATGCCCATTTGGCGATTTCTCACCGGCATTCTGCTGTCACTCGTCTGCATAGCTTCTCCGGTTATTGCGCTGGCGGCGGCGTTTCCGGATACCGCGGGAACGGTGTACGAGGCGGCCTTCGGCGAGCTGAAGGCGCAGGGGGTGATTCAGGGTTACAGCGACGGACTGGCACGGCCGGAGGTTCCGCTCAATCGTGCCGAGGCGCTCAAGGTGATTCTCAGTCTTGAAGGCGGGACGAAAGAACGCATTGCCTGGTATCAGGGACATTTGCCCGCGATGCCGCTCTTTTGGGATATGGATCAGGCGCAGTGGTACGCGCCGTACGTGGAGACGGCATTCGAGAAATCGTTCATCACGGGTTATCCTGACGGGTCCCTTCGTCCCGGACAGGTTCTGCGGGTGGAAGAGGCCGTGGCGCTGCTCATGCGGACGGTCGGGGAGGGAACCGGGCTTGGCAGTAATGCGGATCTGTCTCCCTACATCGAGAACCAGAGCCGGCAGTGGTACACCGCCGCGATCAATAGCGCCATCCGGCGCAATCTCATCATGCATCAGGGGAGGTTACGGTTGGGCACGGCCATCACCCGCGGGCAGTTCTTCGATATGGCGTATCGCCTTTCCGTCGTACGCCGGAATACGATGACGGCTTTTTCCGGAGCGGAACCGGTCAGCGCCGCCGTCATTCCTCCCGTCCCCGTCACCTATGCGACGGTACCGGTTTCACCGCAGCGTGCTGCGAATACTTCCCCGCTGCCGTACGCATCAGAAAAGTATTTCGCCATTTCCATTCCCGCCATCGGCTTAAGCGATCTCACGATCACTCACCCACAGGATCCTTTCTCGAAGGACGGCATCTTGGAGCCGCTGAAGTACGGGGTGGGGCATCTGTTCGGTTACCCCGGCGCCGGCGGCAAAATCATGGTCTACGGCCACTCCAGCGGATACCCGTGGGATCTGTCGCAGTACACCAAGATCTTCCGCCAGATCAACCGTCTCACGGTCGGGGACCGCGTGTACATCACGTACGCCGGATCCCTCTACACGTATGAGGTGACGCAGAAGCAGGCCATCGATGCCGCAGATACGTCCCCGTTCAACGACAACGGCAACGGCGAGGAATTGATCCTCTACACGTGCTGGCCGCCGGACTCGATCTCGCAGCGCTATCTCGTCCATACGCTTCCGGTGGGAGCGGCCGTGGCAGTGCGATAATGCGTATTCGCTCTCTTGATAATGGAGAATCAGAAACGGTTGCCGTCGGCCCTTGAAACTTTACTGCTTCATGCTCGCACGCTTTCTCCTTGCATGCGAGAACGCATGTTGACAATGCAGGCGAGCTTCTTCCACTTACTGGCGCAGAAGTATCTGGAACGCTATCCCGATAGCCCCCTCGCGGTACAGGACAACAAGCCGTACGGTGTGATTCTCATTTCCCCTTCGGCAAACCGTTTTGCCGGGAGCACTCCCACCGGTGAGGAAGAAGAGGTAATTACGGAGTTTCTCCGGCAGCAGGGCATGAATCCAGAAGAGGTGAGGACAGAAGTAGAGAGGGACATCGATACATTTGCTCGTGCAATGCTAGATATCTTCGTTTCGAAGGGAGGTGAGCGCTGAAATTCATTGTGAGAAACCCGAGGTT
Organism: Candidatus Peribacteraceae bacterium; assembly: GCA_028712095.1. Taxonomy (GTDB): domain Bacteria; phylum Patescibacteriota; class Gracilibacteria; order Peribacterales; family Peribacteraceae; genus Peribacter. The sequence goes on along the minus strand of JAQTQU010000028.1, from coordinate 4,278 downwards.
TCCCTTCCACGTAAAAAAGAGCAAGTATTGCTACCTGCTCTTTCTTGCATAGTTGCTCAAAGATTACTCGCCCTGGTCAGCTGCATCCTGCAGGATCTGGTTGGCCGCGTTCACGAGGCACTGCGACCGGCGGACGGAGCTCTGGCCTTCGCAGTAGCGCAGTTTCTCGAGATCCGCTGCGCCATGGACCGCGGTGGCGGGAGCCTTCTCATTGCGCGTGTCCTCGTTGCTCCACTCGAGACGGCGGGCACCCGCCAGTCCGTCGCCGCGATAGATGCCTTCATTGCCGAGGTCGCGGTTGTACCGCTGACTGCGGTAGTAATAGTCCGTTCGTGCGATGAGCAGATCGGCTGTGACTTCCGCGTAGTGGACGGTACCGGCACCCAGCAGTACGCCGACGAGCAATCCGACGAGAGCGGCGAGACGTGTTTTGTTGCCATTTGCCATGTTGTGAGAGAAGAAAGAAATAAAATGGAAAGAACGGCAATTATCGGCTTGTCTCATTCGTGAGACTTTTTCCCTCATTACAGGCCGCACGGCGGCGGGCATTGGCGGTCTCGGCACAGTCCTCACTGGCCGGTTCGACGATGGCCGCGGCACCGTGCATTTCCTGCGCCGGTGTCGGTTCCTCCTGCACGAGCGGACAGGGCCGCTGTTTGGTGAAGCCGCTGAACAGGTTCTGCATGATGCTGCGCGGGTTGATGCACGTGGGGGACTGTTTTTGGATGCCGGGTTCCGTCTGTGCGGTATTCGGATTCACGCCGCTGAAGGCGACGATTTGCGCATACTGCATCGTTCCGATGCTGGCGATCGCGCCGACGAGCACGCCGCAGAGCGCAACGACGAGAAGATTTCTGCTGTACACCATAGAAGGGAGGGGAAAGGGATGTGGGTGTGACGTGAATATTATAACACAATTGCATTTTTTATCAAAATGGCCAGAAAAGGCTAATATATGCGAGAATATTAGAATAATAGAGTAATAGAGTAATAGAGTAATAGAATATTAGAATAATAGAGTAATAGAATATTAGGGATCATCAAAAGCTCTCTCGCGGATTCCCGCGTCATCCTCATTCATTCGTTCACTCATACTCAAATATTCCAATATTCGAATACTCCCATACTCTCCGGTTACCCAATCCGTCTCAAAATCTCCCGGTTCACGAAGTCTTTCTGCCGCCCGTACGTCAGGCGCGAGAGCTGTTTGAAGGCCTCGGCGGCCTGCGTGTCTTTCGCATAGGTCGTATCGAGCCACGGGCGCGGCACCTCGATCGTGAAGGGGCGGGAGGGCTTGCCGTCGATGCAGAGCTTCATGGCGCCCTTGAAGGCATCCATGTTGACGAGATCCTGCTCCGAGAAGACCGGAGCCATTTCTTTGGCGCAGACCTCGGCGTCCTGCGGACCGATCTTGTAGAACATCATCGTGCCGATGTTCCCGAAAATCGCCCCCTTCAGGCTCACGTTGCCCGAGAGCTTGTTTTCCTTCTCCAGCTGATCGATGTACTGGTGGGCGAGGATGAGCCCCAGACGGTACTTGCGTGCCTCGGAGAGGATGGACTCGATCGATTCGGTCACGAAGTTCTGGAATTCGTCGATGTACAGGAAGAAATCTTTGCGTTTTTGGACATCCTCGCGCTGCCGGCGCATGGCGGCCACCTGCATTTTGCTCACGAAGATCATGCCGAGGAGCTGCGCGTTGATGTCGCCCACGAGACCCTTGCTGAGGTTGGCCAGCAGGATTTTTCCGTTATTCATCACGTCGGCGATATCGAAGGCGCTCTTGGTCTGGCCCACGATGTTGCGCATGAGCGTGTTCGTGTAGAACTGCCCGAACTTGGCGGCGAAGTAGGGGATCATCTCCTGCTTCTCGCGCTGCCCCGTCATGGCCATCTGCTTCTCCCAGAAGGAGCGCACGATGGGGTTCTTCACCTTCGTGACCTTGTACTTCTGCCACTCCTCGTCCGTGAAGAGCTTCACGAGGTCCGTGATGGCCCCGCCTTCCTCCTCGTCTTCCATCAGTGTCAGACAGCCGTTGCGGAAGTAATCCTGAATGCGGGGGCCGAAGACTTCGTTGCCGAACATCTTCACCATCATGTTCATCGCGTCGAGGGCGATGAGGTCCTTCTCCTCCTGCGTCTTGCCCTCGAGCAGATTGAGACCCATCGGCCGTTCGGTATCTGCAGGATTGAAGTAGATCACGTCGTCCGCGCGTTCTCGTGGAATGTAGGGGAGCAGGTCTTCGATCAGCGATCCGTGCGGGTCGATCACGCACAGGCCCTTGCCCGCGTGCAGATCCTGACGCGCCATGATCTGGAGGATGGAGGATTTGCCCGTTCCCGTTTGCCCGATGATGTAGAAGTGACGGAAGCGGTCTTCGTTTCTGATGTGGACTTTGCGTTTTTCGCCGCGATAACTGTTCAGTCCGAGGTAAACGCCTTCCTCCGGAATGTCTTTGGGGGCCGGAGCGATCTTGAAGTTCTGCCACTTGATCGTTTCGACCTTGTTGTACTTCTGGTTCGGCAGATGGAAGAAGCTGGCGAGCTCCGCCGTTCCGGCGATCAAGCGGGGCGACAGCAGCCAGCGCAGCAACCCGTGCCGGGGAGCCCGGCGGACGAATGACCGGATCACGCCGTCCTGATGCACGTAGAGCGGGGTCATGAAGCTGTTGCCGCGGATCGTGTCGAACTGGGCGAACGCAGCCCGGATACCGTCGAGCACTTTCTGCGCTTTGGGTGCAGAGGACGATGAGCCAATCAGGCGGATGACGCAGTCGAAGCCCGGATTACAGGCTTTTTCGTCGAGCATCTTGCTGCGCTCCTCCTGGATCTGCGTGACGCGGTTGCCCGTCGGTTCCGTTTCTGTCTTGAGTTCCAGCGTGGCGTCGCCTGAAGTGAGGATCGAGAAGACCGCTCCGATCCAGGTGATCGGATTCCACAGGCTGCCCTGGTGCTTCTTGGGATTGATCATCTTGACGGCGGCTTTCTGCAGTTTTTTCTGCCATCCCGGCGCGGCAGGACGGAGCACGAACTGCACGGCCGCTCCCTCGCCCTGCGTCAGCTTGGAGAACGCATTGGTGATCGTATTGAGTGGGTCGCTCTTCTGTTCCTGATACATCCGGAAGGGGAACGAGAAGCTCTTCTTCGGCAGCAGAATCTGCGCGGCGACCATCGATTGATCCGTGAAGATGTTGTAGTCCTCCACCTCGTCGATGATGGTGTCGGGGTAGAAGGAGGTCACCTGCTTCTCGATCAGGTGCACCGTTTCACGCGGACAGACGATGAAGAACAGGATCTCGCCTCCGAGTGCCGCATACTCCACCGAGAAGAAGGTCTGGCCGCGCCAGTGACGGCCCGGCTTAGAGTTGTACAGGGCGTAGAGCGACTGGAAGAGATGGTCCATCACGCCCACGACTTCCTTGAAATCCTGACCCGACGAGAACTTCTCCGATTCCGTCTCCTTGTCCTCCTTGCTCTCCTTTTTGGGCACGAGCAGCTGGAGGAAGACCAGATCCTGTTCGCGTCTGCGATCCTGCAGGAAGCGCAGCACCCAGAGGATCGCCGCGGTTACGCCCGTGACGAGAACGACGCCGATGAGGAGGGTCAGGAATATCTGCACGGCCGTATCCTACCATTCTATCACGAAAACGTATGTGGAGGTAGGGATTTGTGGCTTGGTGTGGAGGTTGGAGAGGTTTCAGAGGTTAGAGACGCCTGAGAGGTTGTGAGTGATCACAAGGGCATCTTGATATGACAAACTTATCCTGCCTCCCTAACCTCTACAACCTCTACGACCCTTTGGAATCTTCAGAACTCACTTATTCCACATTTGTCTGGCTTTCATCAGCATATTCACCTTTTCGAGCAATGTCTTGATCGTCATCTCGCTCTTGATGAAGAAGTCGTCGGCGCCCAGCCCTATGCCGCGCTCCCTGTTCTTCGTGTCGCCGAAGTTACTGAGGACGACGATCGGGAATGCGCGCGCAGCCCGCGGATAGCGCTCCAGAACGGCAAACCCGTCCAGTACGGGCATGTTGAGATCAAGGATGACGATATCAGGTTTCTCTTTCTCAATCTCCGTAATCGCCTCCTGACCGTTCTCTACGGCGCGGATCTGGAATCCGGCGATGGAGAACTTCTTCACGTAGACTTCGCGGAGGACCGCGTCATCTTCGGCGATGAGGATATTCGGCGTGGACATCAACTTCCATTGTAGACCTTTTCTTCACTGTTGTGAATCCCTGTTATTTGGCTCGGGGATGCCCCTTTTACCAATAAA
>JAQTQU010000062.1 GCA_028712095.1 Candidatus Peribacteraceae bacterium | reverse complement strand
TTACGAACGCCTTCATGTGCACTTCGTTACGGATATCGGCGAGAGTTTCTACGAAGACATAATGCAGCCGATTCTGGAGGAGGGGAAGAACAAGAAGGTGTTCACCACAGGCGAAGAGGGATCGCTCATCGTGACGTTCGCGGAAGAGGAGAAGCTGCCGCCGTTCCTCGTGCAGAAAGGGGACAAAGCCACGCTCTACGCCACGCGCGATCTGGCACAGATCCGCTACCGCATCGATACCTACCATCCTCAGGCGATTCTCTACGTGGTCGACGTGGCACAGCAGCTCTACTTCCAGCAGCTCTTCAAAACAGTCAGTCGTCTCGACTGGAAACTCCCGCTGCTGGAGCACGTGGTCTTCGGCCGTATGCGGTTTGCCGATCAGTCCATGAGCACGCGCAAGGGTACGGTACTGAAGCTGGAGCATGTGCTGGACGAGGCCGTGACGCGTGCCAAAGAGGCGATTCAGGAACATCGCGATTCCATCCAGACCGATGACGAGAACGCGCTCGCGGAGATGATGGGCACGGGGGCGCTCGTGTACGGCATTCTGAGCCAGAACCGCAGGATGGATCTGGTCTTCGACTGGCAGAAGGTCCTCTCCCTCGAGGGCAATTCCGCACCGTATCTGCAGTACACGCATGCCCGGGCCTGTTCTGTTCTACGAAGGTCGGAGTCCAAAGAAACAGCGGTTCCAAAGAAAATTCCTGCGCTTTCTGAACATGAGCGTTCTCTCATCGGGACGCTCCTCACCTTTCCGGTCGTACTGGAAGAAGCGCGTGCGCAGCGCATGCCACACACACTGGCGAATTACCTCTATGCGCTCTGTCAGGAATTCAATTCTTTCTACAACACCGAGCCGATCCTCAAGGCGGAGGAGGAACAGAGAACGCTGCGGATTGCCCTGACATCTCTCGTGGCCCGGGTCCTGAAGACCGGTGCCGAACTCCTCACTCTGCGCGTCCCGGACCGCATGTAATCGCTTTTCCGTCGCACCCGCGAAGGGGTGCTTCCCGGTCGCCTCCCTCCCTCCCTCCCTTCTTCCTACGCCCTACGCCCTACGCCCTACTCCCTATTCCCCTCCATCCCATGTCCCGGTATTATCAGCCACCCCGTCGTTCTATGGCTGCCGTCACCACCCGTTCCTTCATCGCATTCCTCCTGATTGCCTCGTTCGGCATTCTCTTCGCGGGATGCGGTCCTTCTTCACAGGGGAATGAAGAGGAGTTCAGTTTCACGGCTGAGGATCTGGCGCGGTTCCGTGATCTGGCAAAGCAGGCAGACATGGCGGGATCGGGAGCAACAGCCGTCACCGACACGTTGTCGGGGGCCGTCATCGAGCTTGCGGCAGGGCAGAAGCTGCCGACGGAGCCGCCGGTGCTTGATCTCTCGCTCGTGAAGACGTACGACGCGGTGCGGGCGGGGCCGGGGGTCGTGAGCAAAGACACGTATCAGGTCATCAACGAGTTTCTGAATGTGCGTTCTGCACCGAACGTGACGTCGGCGCAGGTGACGCGCCTGCTCAGGGGCGATACGGTGACGATACTGGAATTCGTGGATGCGGCGTGGGCGAAAGTACGCCTTGCCGACAACCGTGAGGGGTATGTGTCGCAGCGCTACATTGCCAAGATCGTATCGGAGGAGCAGCTCAAGAAAGAGAAAGAGGCGTTCGCCGGCCAGTACTACGTGAACTTCGGTTTCGTGAACGTCCGCAAGGGAGCGGACAGCGACAGTGAGAAGCTGGGCGAACTGCCGGGACAGGCCTTCGTCAAACCCGTGAGCCACGATGAAACATGGGCGCGTATCACTTTCCAGGGCAAGGAGGGGTATGTGGCAATGCAGTACCTCTCGCCGTTCCTGCCGAATTTCCTCGTGCGCCAGAACACGTTCACGCTGCCCATTCTGCACTACCGTCTGGCGCAGCAGGGGTCGCTTGCGGCACTTGCGCGGCACCTTCCCCAGCTCAAGGCGGAGGGGGTGTCATTCCTCACCATGGCCCAGTTTGCCGATCTGCTGTTACGGCAGCAGGAAAAAGATATCCGTCTTCCTCCCAAGGCGGTGGTGATCGCAGTGTCGGATGTCACCGCACAGAACGTGCGTGAGGTTTCGGAAACGCTCACGGCGGCGGGTGTCAAAGCCACGCTGTTCATCCCCACCAAGGAGCTGGGTCTCACCGGCATCACCGAAAAGACACTGTTAACCCTCCTCGCCAACGGGTTTGATCTGGAGTCGGGCGGACACACGGGCGATGATCTGCGGTCCCTCACGAACGCGCAGGTGGAACTGGAGCTTGCGCAGAGCCGTAAGCTTCTGGAGGAGTATACGCACGGGCAGGTGCGTGTCGTAGGGTACCCGGAGGGCGGGGTGAACGAACGTGTGGCCCAGTACGCCGCACAGGCAGGGTATCTGCTTGGGGTGGGGGTGGCGCCCGATCGCACGTTCCAACGTGAACAATTACTGCGGATGCCGAGTTTCCTCGTTTCGCCCACGGCAACGGATCAGGAAGTTCTGACGATGGTGAAGGGAAGTGGCACCTGAAGTGTATTGGCATCCTGAACACTGTCGAAGGACGATTTCACATGCCATGGCCCGACCCAGCCTTCGTCGGCGAGCTACGGCGGGCGGGCAGAGTCCACCATGACACATGCTATTTCACCTGCAGCTTCTGGTTGATCGCGTTGAACTCATTCATGAAGTCCGTGACGGCGTTCTGCTGCGCAACTTTGCCGGCCTGCTGTGCCGCCATAGAGGTGATCTTCTGCAGCAGCTGATCGCCGTATTTAATGGTGTACCACGTGAAGAAGACAACGATGACGATCGGGATCATGCTGAACATGCCGCGGATGAATCCCCCGATGGTGCGCCACCGGTCGCGGCGGTTCATGCGATCGAGGTAACTGATGATGACGTCGAGCTTCTCTTCGGTCGTTTTCGGAGGAGGTGGAGGTTTGGGCATGGGGAAGGCAGGGAGGGCAGAGAGGGCAGGAAGGTACAGGAGGTAAGGAAGGTAAGGGAGGGCAGAGAAGGCAGAAAGGTGCAGAGCAGCCCTTCGCGGCTGCGGTTTCGTGTCATTCAGAACCCCCGTCTCCACTTGCGGAGGAGCTCGAAGGCGCGGGTGAGATGGTAGCGCGCACTGAGCGGGAAATCCATGCAGTGCGTCAGCGGCAGCAGGGAGCCGCCAAATCCGGTCTTGAACAGCGTGACCCCGGCGAACGGGTGATCGGACTTGGGACTTGGGACTTGGGACTTGGGACTTGGAGAACTTTCAACTTGCTGCGTACTGCTTTCTGCTTCCTGCCCCAGTGGGGCGATGCCCCAGAAGTTGTAGACATGGTCTCCTCGCCGAAGCGCGTCACGGATAGCCGTCCACTGGAGGAGGTAGCTCGCCGGGATTTTTGACAGGCGGTGCGTACTGGCGCCGTGGTGGTAGCTCGTCTCGCCGAAGGCGTGCATGTGGATCGAAGCCGCGGCCACCTCGCCCTGGAAGCGCGCGAGGTAGAGCGTGCATTCATTCCGTTCGGAAAAGCGACGGACCTGCGAGCGGAAGAAAGTATTCGTGTAGGGGGTGAATCCGTGGCGCTGACGAGTCTCTTCGTGCAGGGCGAGAAAGTGTTCGATCTCCCGACTCGGATCTTTGGAGGCCTCCACGGTCACGCCATCACGTTCCGCGCGGCGGATCAGGTTCCTCGTTGTTTTCCTCATGTTTTTCAGAAGAAGTTCTTCAGTGACGGACAGCGGAGATTCGTTGCTCGTTGCTCGTTGCTCGTTGCTCGTTTGGGTGAGCGCCCACGGATCTGGCTCTATCAGAGGGAGGAACCAGAGGTATTCGGCGAGCAGGTGGAGGGGGGAGGAGACGAAGGTAGGGGGTAGGGTGTAGGGGGTAGGGTGTAGGGGCCAGAAAGGACTCATTCTGATGAAACAACACTGATGCTCGCGAGCGACCTTTTTCAGTTCCTCAAGCAGCGTTTTTAGTACATGCGTACTGCTTTCTGCTGTCTGTGTACTACTGATCACGGGTCCGTAGGGAATCGAGAGATGACGGCCGCGTCGGGCGGGCACGAGGATTGCCTGGCAGATGGCGACTATCTTTTCTTCATCGCGCACTTCCATGCGGATCGGCTCCTGCCCCGTATCGCGGTAGACCTCGCCCATGGTCCAGCTCTGCAGAAAGGGGCGGAACTGCTGCAGTGCGAGGAAAGCATCCCACTCCTGCGGATTTGTGGCTTCCTGGATGGTCATTGCCGGTATTCTAGCTTCGGAAGACGCAAGACGTAAGACAGAAGATGGAAGTGATAGGTGAACATTTACTGGTAGACTGCGAGCTATGACTATTGATCTTCATGGCAAAAATGTGCTTGTGACCGGGGCATCCCGCGGAATAGGTGCCGCAATCGCACGGGAAGTCGGGTCTGCCGGTGCGCGAGTTGCCGTGCATTATTCGGGTAAC
>JAQTQU010000027.1 GCA_028712095.1 Candidatus Peribacteraceae bacterium | reverse complement strand
CGAGGAGGAAGGGGAGCACCTCAAACAGCGAAACAACCACAAACATAAACATTCCCCCTCTCCTCGGGAGAGGGGGTGAGGGGGAGAGGTTTGTTAAAAAAAGAGGACTGGAGGTGAGGCAGAACAAAAACAGTAAACAAAAACTCCACACACACCATCCCACACTTTGAATCGCTCCGTCCTGAATCACCTTTCACTCCTCCGCATTTCCGGAAAAGCGCTTTCCCGATACTCCCGAATTTTCCGCAGCGCCTCGTCCATGGCCACTCCGCCCGGTAATCCAACGAGTGCCAACATGTTTCTCTTGTACGAAGCAACTAGCTGAAGTTTCGCTAACATTTCTTCTGATTGAAGTCGTGCAATTTCCGCTTGGTCACGGGCATGCCCGACAGGATCGAGAAACTGCAGGGTTTCTTCGGAAGTCATCTCGTGTGCTGAACCGGGAGCATTCTCCATTGGAAGTCCAAGGTAGACCTACCTCACCGTTCTGTCAATACGCCTACACCAGCTTCTCGTAGTCATGCGCCAGCAGCTGCGCATTGACCTGCCGGATCAATTCCATAACCACGCCCACCACGATGATGAGCCCCGATCCGGAGATGATGAGGTCGGCGCGGCTGAGCGTGGAGTACTTGGTGAAGATGAGCGGAATCACCGCCACGAGCCCGAGGAAGACGCCGCCCCACAGATTCAGACGATTGCTCGTGCGCTGCAGGACCTCCGCCGTCTGGCGGCCGGGGCGCACACCCGGAATGAACCCGCCGCGCTTCTGGATCTGCTCGGCCAGATCATCCACTTTGAAGGTGACGGACACGTAGAAGAACGTGAACGCGAGCACGAGGAGGAAGTACACGAGCAGGTAGAGCACGCTGGGATTCTGCGGACTCAGGTAGAGATTGATGAAGCTCACCACAGAAGCAAAGCGGGGCGCCGTCGAGAGGAATTGCGCCAGAATCGCCGGGAACGTGATGAGGGAGATGGCGAAGATGATGGGGATCATGCCCGCCTGATTGAGCCGGACGGGAATACCTCCGGCGACCCCGCGCCCCGCGCCCTGGTTGGCATACGTGATGGGCACCAGCTTGTGCGCATCGGTGAAGAGGACAACCGCGATGAGCATGGCCAGCGACACGATGGCAAAGAGGAAGAACATGCCCATCTTGCCCTGCCCGCCGAGCAGCAGGGAACTGAACGTTGCGGGAATGCCGGCGACGATGCCCGTGAAGATGATGAGGGAGATACCGTTGCCGATCCCTTTCTCGGTGATGAGCTCACCGAGCCACATCACGAACAGTGATCCGGCCGTGACGTAGAGCATCGGCAGGAGTACGTAGGGGAAGGAGGTATCGACGAGCTTGATGCCACCGCGGCTGAGCAGGATCAGGAAACCGTAACTCTGCAGAAATGCGAGCGGGAAGGTGATCCAGCGCATGTAGCGGTTCAGTTCCTGCTGGCCCTGCGCGCCTTCTTTGCTGAGCGCCTCGAGCTTGGGGAAGATCACGGTGCAGAGCTGCACGATGATGGACGCGTTGATGTAGGGCGAAAGGCCGAGGAGCACGACCGAGAAATTCGCGATGGAGCCGCCGGTCAGCGCCACGAAAATCCCCATGGGGCCCGAGGCGGACCGCGTGTTCAGATACTCTTTCAGAGCCGCAGGATCGGTACCCGGCACCGTGATGTGCGCCACGACGCGATACAGAAACAGCAGGGCAAGCGTCATGAGAATGCGTCGGCGCAGATCCTCGGAGTGCCAGAGCTGTCGTAAGTATGTGAACATGGAATGGCGTATCAGCCTGAAGAATGCTTACTGCACGATGGTCACCGATCCCCCTGCTTTCGTAAGCGCCTCGCGGGCGGACTTGGAGACGGCATGAACGGTAAGATCGAATTTCTTCGAAACCGTTCCCGTGCCCAGAATCTTCACAGGATGGTTGGTGGAGCGCAAACGATGCGTTCGCAGCGCCGCAGGATCGTACGCACCGGCCGACAACCGGGCCTCGAGCACCTCGAGGTTGATCACTTCAAACGTGCGATGCATCGGCCGTTTGAACCCCGGCAGCTTGGGCTGACGGATGATCAGCGGCACCTGCCCGCCTTCGAAACCGAACTTGCGGCCCTTGCCGGCGCGGGACTGCTGGCCCTTGGTACCGCGGCCCGCCGTCGTTCCGCCACCGGCACTGTTGCCGCGGGCAATGCGCTTGCGCTTTTGCGTGGAGCCGGGGGTGGGGCGGAGCATGTGCAACATGACTTCCTGGAGTAGGGAGGAATACGGGAGCGCATCGTACTGGGTCGGGGGCAAAAGCTCAAGGGAGGATCGTCATGTTTTCCGCGCTTTTTCCCGCATACACGCAAGCGGAACTGGCGGACGTTCTATGGTACAAAGATCGTAATGTCCGGACGAACCGCCCTGACCGCCCTCCTCTGCACCCTCGTCACCGGTGCCGCCGCGCAGGCCCCCATCGTCACACGGGCGGAGGCGGTGCTCTTTTTGTACCAGGTCAGCCAGAAGCCCCTGCCTGTTGTGAAAGGTACCGAACCGCTCTTCTCGGATGTCCCCGCAGGCAGCCTGCAGGAACAAGCACTGCAGGGAGCGGTGGAAAACGGCATGATCGGCGTCAATCTGGCGACCAGAACGGTCAACCCCGACGCCGCCGTTTCGCGCGGAGAGTTTCTGCGCATGCTCGCGATCCTGTTTGCGCTCCCCACCGATCCCATCCACCACTACACCGATATCCCCCGTTCCGCCTCGTACGCAGCGTACGCCGGTATCGCGGAACACTGCCGTCTCTTCCCGGCGGAGAAACAGGATGAGCTGCGTCCGGAGGATGCCCTCCTGCTCAATGAAGCCGCCGGAGCCGTGTACACGCTGTTCCGGTGTTACGCGTCATTGCAACCGCAGAGTGCAGCGGACGTGCTGGCTCCGGCCGTGCAATCCTCCGCTCCGGGCATTCCGCAGACCTTTGCTCTCCGGATGAATTCCGTCCTCTCGCCACCTCTCCTGCTTTCACCCCATCCCACCGAGCAGAAGAAGTTGCAGATCATCGGCCTCACGAATCAGGAACGGATGGCGACGGGCCTGCTCCCGCTCATCCGAAACCCCCTGCTGGAAGAGGCGGCGCAGGCGCACGCAAAAGACATGTACAAGCGCGGGTACTTCAGCCACTTCAATCCGGAGGGTCAAAACTACATCGACCGGATCCGAAAGACACAGTACCTCACCCTGCCGCCGGAGCTCTGCCCCTGTCAGGCATTGTTCGACGTAAGCGAGCTCCTCAATCAGCGGAACGAAGTGAGTCCGCACTATCTCGTGACGAAGCGTTCCCCCGTGTGCAACTGCAATCCGCGGTTCGCTCTCGGCGAGAATATCGCCCGCGGTCAGCAGACGGCACCCATTGCCGTGGAACAGTGGATGGCTTCGGAAAGCCATCGCCAGACCATCATGCAACCGCTCTTCCGCGAGACGGGCGTGGGCGTGTTCGGCGACGTGTGGGTGCAGGAGTTCGGGTCGCTGAGTTTGGAATAGCTTCTTAGCTGGTTGGCTTGTTAGCTTTTTAGGATCTGTACAATGACCCCGCATGGAAAAGCTGGAAACCACATCACAGGCCTCGGAAAGCGCGCACGAGCGCGCACAACGTTTTGCCAAGATCATCGGCACGATGGTACAGAGCGTGCGTGCACGCTTCGGTCTGCGCCCCGCTGGCGCGAGCATGGCAGGCAACCCCGAGCTTAAGCCAATGGAAGGCGAAAGCCTGAATGCTTGGCACTACTAATGATGTGCGTCCGGCTGAAGGCACTCACAGAAGTTCCCTAAGAAGCTACAACCTAAGAAGCTCCATCAGTGTCCTGCCGAATTCCTCCGCCGCCTCGACGCCGTTGCCCGTGACGATGCGGCCGTCCACGGTGACGGAATCACCGGTGACCGTAGCCCCCGCCTGCGTGAGAATCCCCTCCTGCGTACCCCTGCCGTCGTCCCAGACCGTGGCCTTTTTGCCTTCGAGCACCCGGGCCTTGGCGAGGATGAGAGGAGCGATGCAAATGGCTCCGAGGACAATATCCGCCCTCGCCGCCCCATTCGCGATGCGCAACGCCTCGGCATCATGCACGTATGCCTCCGCCCCGGAACCGCCGATGAACGCGATGAGATCGTAATCCTCGACCTTCACCTGCCTGAGCGGGAGCGTGTTCTGCACGGACCCGCCGAACCTGCCGGTGCACATTCCCCCTTCGCCGCTCGCGACGGTGATCTGCAGGCCTCCACGTTCAAGCTCGGCACGCGTGCGCTCGTACTCGCGGTCCTGATAGTCCTTTTGCGCGATGATGAGCAGGGCTGTCCTTGCCACACCTGCAGTATACGCGGGCCCCAAAGGTATGTGGCATGTGATCCCTTATTCCAAGCCTCCTAATCCTGCTTTCGATTCCACCACGTCCTTCTTGCTCACCTCCGTCACGCCCAGACGCTCGCCTTCGAGCGCCGCGGCATCCTGCCGTGCACCTTCGGTCTCTTTGAGCGGCTTTTTCTCGGTCGTGTCTTCGGATGGCATCCCGCCCTTCCACTTGAGCCGCCCGAGCGCCTTCATCACCGCCTGTGCGTTCACGAGCTTGTTACTGCTCCCGAAGCGCTTACTGAGAACATCCTGCACGCCTGCCTGCTCCAGCACGACACGTACGGCACCTCCGGCGATGACACCCGTACCCTTGCAGGCCGGAAGCAGCCGGACCTTGGCCGCCTTGTACTTCACGTTGACCTCGTGCGGGATCGTGCCTTCGCGCAGGGGGATGCGCACCATGTGACGCTTGGCATCCACCGTCGCCTTCTTTACCGCAGCCTGTACTTCGGCAGCCTTGCCCGTGCCCAGCCCCACCTTGCCCTTCTTGTTGCCGATGACCACGATGGCGCGAAAGCGCATGCGGCGTCCGCCGGCCACCACGCGCGTCACACGGTCGACAGAGAGGGTCACCTCATCGTACTCGCTGGGGGTGCGGTTTCTGCGGTCGCCACGCTTGCGGTCTGGACGGGAGGATTTGGCCATGACGTTGGGGATTAGGGATTGGGGATTGGAATATTGGGAACGAGAGATGCACCCCTTCGCGGGTGCGGGAATCAGAACATCAATCCGCCTTCGCGTGCGGCATCGGCGAGCGCCTTCACGATGCCGTGGTAGGCATAGGCGTTGCGGTCGAAGACGATCGAGGTGATCTTGGCCTCTTTGGCCTTCTTGGCAATGAGCGTACCGAGTTTCTTCGCACCCTCTACGGTGGGCCTGGCCTTGGCTTCACGCGTGGAGGCGGCCACAAGCGTCCTGCCGGCCTCATCGTCAATCACCTGCACGGTTACCTGCTGCAGCGAGCGGAATACCGTGAGGCGGGGACGGGCGGCAGAACCGCTGACCCGGGAACGGATGCGCCGCTTTCTCTGGAGCCGATGATGGAGTTTGGAACGCTTCATGGTGATGAAAGATTATGCGGCACCGGCAGAGCCCTTGCCGACTGCGGCCTTGCCGGGCTTGCGGCGGACCGTCTCGGTACTGTAACGGATACCTTTGCCTTTGTAGGGCTCGGGGATGCGGAAACTGCGGATATCGGCAGCCACCTGACCGACGAGCTGCCGGTCGATCCCCTGAATCGTGAGCAGGTTTTTGTTCTTCTCGTCCTGCGTCATGGTAATGCCCTCCGGAATCGGAAATTCCACCGGATGCGAGAACCCGAGGTTCAGGACGAGCTTCTTGCCCTGCACCTGCACCTTGTACCCAACGCCGATCACCTCCAGCGTCTTCTTGTAGCCTTCGGATACCCCGCGCACCATGTTCTCAATAAGTTGACGGGTGAGCCCGTGGCGGGAGCGGGCTGCGTCGCTGTCCCCTTTGCGCTCCACAATGACCTTGTCTCCTTCGACCTTCACTGTCACCTCCGGAAGGAATGTGTACTTGAGTTCTCCCTTCGACCCTTTGGCGGCCACCGTGGATCCCGTGACCGTCACGGTCACGCCGCCGGGGATTGCCACTGGTTTGCGTCCGATACGGGACATTCTAGGGATTGGGGATTGGAATATTAGGGATTAGGAGATGGTACAGAGGAGTTCACCGCCGATTTTCTTTAAGCGGGCTTCGCGATCGGTGATGATGCCCTGACTCGTGGTGAGGACGGCGATGCCGAAGCCGTTCTCGACGGACTTCAGCTCATCTACGGCTCTATACACGCGCCGGCCGGGTGTGCTCACCCGCTTGAGCGAGAGCGCCGGACGATCGGTGAGGAACGTGATCACAAGCTCCTGCTTGGGCGCCGTGCCTTCGACGGTGACACTCTGGAGCAGCTTTTCGCGCACGAGGAGCTCGCAGAGCTGCAACTTGAGCGTGGACCAGGGGGCACGACACTGCGTGCGTCCCACGGCCTGCGCATTGCGCACGCGGGTGAGCAGATCGCCGATGGGATCGTTGACAGGAGTCATAGTCACCATGAGGATTTAGTAATACCGGGAATTTCACCATTGCACGCGAGCTCGCGGAAGCAAATGCGGCAGATTTTGAAGAAGCGCAAATACCCGTGGCGCCTTCCGCAGAGCGTACAGCGGTTGTAGACGCGTGTCGGGAACTTGGGTTTCCTGCCTTGAGCTTTGGCCTTCAGGAATGTTTCGAGGGCCGCGCGTTGCTTGTTGACGAGAGCGATACGAGCCATGGATAGGGTGAGGATGAGGGGTAGGGTTAGGAAGCGGAGGATTTCTTGGATGCGCGTTCCGCACGGAAGGGTACGCCCATGTGTCTGAGCAGGGCGCGGGCGGGTGCATCCGTCTTGGAGGTCGTCGTAATCTGCACCTGCACACCGAAGATCTTTCCCGCATCGGCGGGAGGGACCTCGGGGAAGATCGAGTGATCTTTGAGACCGATGGCGTAATTGCCATGACCGTCCAGCTTGGTGGTCACACCGCGGAAATCGCGGATGCGCGGGAGCACATACGACAGAAACCGGTCGAGGAACTCCTCCATGCGACGCCCGTGGAGCGTGACAACGGCACCGACCACCAGACCTTCACGGATCTTGAAGTTGGAGATCGCTTTGCGCGACCGCGTGAGCACGGCCTTCTGGCCGGTGATCTTCGCAAGACACTGCGCCACAAATTCGTGGGACTCTTTGGTATCCATCTTGGAACGGTTGATCCCGACGTTCACCGTCACTTTCTCGATACGCGGCAGTGCATGCACGTTCGTGATATTGAGGTCCTTTTTCAGGGCCGCCGCTATGGGACCGCGCAGCCGATCATGGAGGGATTCATACTTCTTCATACATGCAGGGATGACTCTCTGAGTTTTTTCACAAGTTCATGCACCATCACCCTACCCTCTCCCGATGGGAGAGGAGATACTGATGAGGTCCGAAGCGATTGCCCGTGGGAGAGCGGCCGAAGGTGGATGCTGCTGAATTTCATACCTTAGGAACCACGTCCGTGGCTGAAAGATTCGGGAATGCGTGTCTCTGCGGGAACGCTGTGGTCGGTCACCTGTCCTTTCGGCTCTTTACCCTGAGCGAAGTCGAAGGGCTCACCCTCCTGCACCGCTTCCGCGCCGAAACTTAAGCGCTTCCAGAAGGGCTTCTTCTGCGGTCCGGCGACCTTCTGTACCGCTGCTCCTCCTTCCTTACCTTCCTTACCTTCCCTACTTTCCTTACCTTCCTGACCCTTCAGCGGCGCCGCTTTGGGGCCTTTTTTGGACGTCACTTTGCCTTTGACGAGCGGTTCCCCGCTCACTTTGGCAATACGCATCTTATGACCTTTCTCATCCATGCGCATACCAATACGTGTGGGCTTCTTGGTCTTGGCATCCATGATCATTACATTGCATGCGGCAATGCTCGCTTCGTACTTGAGTCTCTGACCCGGACCCTGCGTCGTCTTGCGGACGTGACGGGTGCGCATGTTGACGTCGCTCACCACCAATCGGTTACCGAGCACGCGCAGAACGGTGCCGGTCTTGCCTTTGTCTTTGCCCGAGATGACGAGGACGAAATCGCCCGTATGGATTCTCATAGCACGTCGGGGGCAAGGGAGAGGATCTTCTTATAACCGCCGACTTTGAGCTCGCGGGCCACCGGCCCGAAGACGCGGGTACCCTTGGGCTGCCCGTCACTGGCGACAATCACGCAGGCATTGTCATCGAAACGCACTCCTCCTCCGTCCGGACGACGAATGAAATCCCGCGTGCGGACGATGACGGCGCGCTCGACCGCCTTCTTGCGGACCGTGCCGCGCGGGGCGGCTTCTTTGATCGCCACGACAATGACATCCCCGATGTGGGCATAGCGCCGTCTGCTCGAACCGAGCACCTTGATGCACATGGCCGTCTTGGCTCCCGAGTTGTCCGCCACGGTGAGGATGGATTGCTGCTGGATCATTTCGAGGAAACAGAGGAGTCAGAGGAAACAGAAGATGGACGCTTCTTCTCGCGGTGAATGCTCTTCTCAACCGCCTCTTCTTCTTTGAGCTCGCTCACGCGCGGAACGCGCTCCAATACCTCCGTAATGCGGAAGCACTTGTTCTTGCTTAAGGGACGGCACTCCGTGATCACGACAGTATCACCCACCACGAGATCCTTGTGCTCGCCGGGATCCGCCAGGAATTTCTTGCTGCGCTTGAACCGCTTCTGGTAGAGCGGATGAAACACCGAACGATCGACGGTCACCGTGACGGTGCCGGTCATCTTTGCCGAAGTGATCTGGCCTTTCTTGGTTCTCATGAGTGAACTGGGGAGGCGGACTTGCCCGCCGTCTTGTCCGCCGTAGCCCGAAGGGCGGAGGCGGAAGCTTTAGCGGAGGCGGAAGCTTTAGCGGAGGCGGGAACTGTACTGGGCTTTGCGGAGCCCTGCAATTGAGCGGCGGTCTTTCTTGTCCATTCCGTCTTCATCTGTGCGAGCTTGCGCCGGGAGCGGCGGAGCTTGGCCGTGTCCTTTTCTTTCTGCAGATGCACACCGAGACGCAGTTTCTCGACCAGGAGCACCTGTGCCTTGATCTCGCGCTCCAGATCGGGCATCTGCATCGCACGCAATTCGCCGGTGGCGGAGGAAGGAGTCATGGATTAGAGGAGTGAAGTCGTAACGATTTTGGTACTCAACGGAAGCTTATATGCGGCAAGACGAAGCGCCGTCTTGGCCGCCTGCTCTGGTAGACCACCCATTTCGAAAATCATGGTGCCTGCACGGACAATGGCCGAGTAACGGTCGAGTGATCCCTTGCCGGAACCCATCGGGACTTCCGCGGCTTTGCGCGACACGGGAATGTGCGGAAAGATCCGGATCCAGATTTTTCCGCCGCGCTGCACGCTGTGCGTCAGCGCTCTGCGGGCCGCCTCGATCTGGCGGGCGGTCAGCTCCCCCGCCTCCTGGGTCTTCAGCCCCACCGTACCGAATGCCAGTTGCGTCCCGCGCGTGGCTTTTCTGCCGAACGCCCCGCGGTAGCGGTGTTGCTTGCGCCGTTTGATTTTCTTTGGTTCGAGCATGGGTGATTAGGATTGAGACGGGGATTGAGCATGCGAGTGGAGCGTGGCGGAGTGAATCTGCTGCACCTTCTTGAAGACAAGGCCGTGATACACCCACACCTGCACGCCGATCGTGCCGTACGTCGTGACGGCGTGGCGGGTGGCGAACTCCACATTCGCCCTCAGCGTCTGCAGGGGGATATTGCCCAGCTTGTGCAGCTCCGCGCGCGCGATCTCGGCACCGTTCAGACGGCCCGAAATGGTGACTTTGATACCGATGGCCCCCGCCTGCATGGCCTTCTCAAGCGCCATTTTTACGGCACGCCGGTAGGGCATGCGACGCTCGATCTGCCCCTGAATCGTCTCGGCGACCACGTGGGCATTGGCATCGGGATTGCGGATCTCCTGAATATTCACCTCAAAGGATCCTCCCCACTCCTTCTCCAGCTGTTTGCGCAGATCCTCGATGGCGGCACCCTGCTTGCCGATGATCACGCCGGGCTTGCTCGAATGAATGACGACGGAGGTCTTCTTGCCGCGGTCAATCTCGATCAGCGCAATACCGGCGTCTTTCATCTTCTTCATGATCGAACGGCGGATCTGCACGTCCTGCAAAAACCCCTCGCGGAATTTCTTGCCGCGGGCATACCACTTGCTCGGCCACGAGTGCGTGAGTCCGATCCGAAAGCCGTTGGCATTCACTTTTTGACCCATTTACTTGGAGGAAGCAGAGGAAGCAGAGGATTTCTTTTTCTCAGAGCCTGCAGAAGCGACCTTTTTTACCATTTTTTGCGGGTTCTGTGAAGATTCCCGCCCACTCTTTTGTTTCTTTTGTTTCCTTTGCTTCTTCTCTTCCCCTTCACCTTCCGCATCCTGAACGCCCAATACGATCTCGATGTGGCTCAGGAATTTGCGGATCGGGCGCATGCGGCCGCGCGCCATCGAAACGCCGCGCCGGTAGCCCTGCGCCTGATTCACCACAATGGAACGGATGACCAACTCCTCCATACGCTGCTTACTGTTGTGCGATGCATTGGCAACCGCGGACTTGAGGAGAGCGAGGATCAGTTGTGCGGCCTTCTTGTGCGTACGCTCGAGCGACTCCATGGCTTCGGGCACCGTGCATCCTCGGACCATCTGTGCGATGACGTTGGCTTTCTTGGGCGCGATGCGGGCGGAGCGGAGATAGGCTCTCATGGGTTATTTGGAAGCGGGTTTACCGGGGGCGGCAACGGGGGCGGGAGCAGCCGCGGCGCTAGCCGCAGCAGTTTGGGCTTCTTGCATCTTGCCACCGTGCACTTTGAACTTCGTCGTCCACGAAAACTCGCCGAGCTTGTGCCCCACCATCTGCTCCGTGACGTACACGGGCGTGAACTCCTTGCCGTTGTGCACCGCGAAGGTGAAGCCCACGAACTCCGGCGGAATATCGCAGTCACGCGCCCACGTCTTGATGATCTTCTTGTCACCGGCTCCCACCATCTTCATCACCTTCTGGAGAAGACGCGGATCGATGTACGGGCCTTTGCGGAGGGAACGGGACATAGGGGGTAGGGCGTAGGGGGTAGGGCGTAGGATTATTTCTTGCGCGGTTTCTTGATACGGCGGCGGATGATCCACCGGTTCGTGACCTTCTTCTTGCGGCGGGTCTTGACCCCGCGGGCCGGCTTGCCCCACGGCGTCTTGGGCCCGCTCTTCAGGCCGATCGGGGAATGGCCTTCTCCGCCTCCATGCGGGTGATCCACGGCATTCATGGACTTGCCCAGCACCTGCGGGCGGTGGCCCAGCCAGCGGCTGCGTCCGGCCTTGCCGATGGAGATCAGGTTGTGTTCGAGATTGCTGACCGTACCGATCGTGGCGAAGCAGTCTTTCCGGACCCTGCGTACCTCGGTACTCGGCAGCTGGATGAGCACGTAGTCGCCGTCCAGACCCATGAGGGTCGCGGAGGACCCGGCCGAGCGGACAACCTGTCCGCCGCGACCGCGCTTCATCTCGACATTGTGGATCTTGTAGCCCATGGGAATGTGCTGCAGCTGCATGCAATTGCCCACTTTCACTTTGGTACGCTCGGCGCAGACCACCTGCATGCCGATCGCCAGCCCGTCGGGCGCGAGAATGTAGCGCTTGTCGCCGTCGACGTAGTGTACGAGCGCGATGCGCGCAGAACGGTTGGGATCGTACTCGATGGCGGCGACCGTGCCCGGCACGCCGGCTTTGTCGATGCGCTTGAAGTCAATCATGCGGTAGAGACGCTTGTGTCCCCCGCCGCGGTGCCGGACCGTGATGCGTCCGATGTTGTTGCGGCCGTTGATCGCCTGTTGCCCGAAGGTCAGCCGTTTCTCGGGCCGCTTCTTCGTGAGGCCGGAGAAGTCCGCGATCGTCATCTGACGTCGTGCGGGAGTCGTTGGGCGGCAGATACGAATCGGCATAATCAGGCGTGCTTGAAGGAAACGAGATCGAGTGGCTTGCTCTTCGGCTTCAGCGTGACCATCACCTTCTTCATCGCGGCGCGCTTGACCATCGTCTGCGCCGCACCGAAGGAGCGTCTCTTGCTCAGGGTGCGCATCACGCGCACCGAAGCAACATCAATATCGTAGAAGTGCTCCAACGCGGATTTCACATCGACCTTCGTCGCGGACTTGTCGACCCAGAGCGTGTAGACATGCCGGTCGGCGGCCTTCAGGCGCTCTGACTTCTCCGTGACGACGGGGCCGAGGATTTGGCGGGAGTAGTGCATCAGGATTTCTTGGAGGGTTTACCGGCCTTCTTGGCGGGAGCTTTCTTGGTTGTTTTTGGCTTCGTAGAGACCTTTTCAGCCTTCTTCTCCGTGTAGACTTTTGCGGGGGTCTCTTGTGAGACACGCTGCTTCTTCGCCGTAAAAATCTCCTCTGCTTTCTTCAGCGCCTCCGTGAAGAAAATCACGTGGGCGGCATGCAGAACGTCTTCCGGATTCAGGTAGTTCACGAGCAGCGTCTTCACGCGCGGAATGTTGCGCACGGAGAGCGCCAGACTGTTGTGCCGCTCGGGCAGCACCACGAGGATCGGACGTCCGATTGCAACGGGGAGTTTCTGGAGGAGGGCGAACGCCTGCTTCGTCTTCACGGTCTCGGGATAATGTTCGAGACCGAGGATCACCCCGCGCTTCGCCTGATACGAGAGGCTCGAGAGGAGCGCGGCACGGCGCATGCCGTGCGGCATATTGCGGCTGAAGTTGGCCACATTGCGGGGACCGAAGGCCTTGTTTCCTCCTTTCAGGAGCGGGCTTCGCACCGGACCGCGGCGCGCGCGGCCCGTCCCCTTCTGGGGCGAAACCTTGCGCGTGGAACCGCGGATCTCGCTGCGCGTCTTCACGTGGGCGATGGACGCACGGCGGTTGCCCTGCTGCTGCATCACCGCCTGGTGCATGAGGCCGGTATGGATCGGGGCCCCGAAGAGTGCGGAGGGCAGTTCGACTGTCCCCTTCTTCGCGCCGGTGGCGGTGTAGACATCGATCGTCATTCTTTCTTCTGGGGAGCAGATTCAACCGTGACGTAGACGGCTGCGCCGGAATGACCCGGAACAGGCCCTTTGACGGCCAAAACACCACTCTTCGTATCACACGCCATGACCGGACGATGCTTCAGTGTCAGCTGATCCCCGCCCATGTGCCCCGGCAGTCTCTTGCCTTTCAGCACGCGGCCCGGCTCTTCACGCATGCCCACCGAACCCGGTTCGCGGTGATGGTGACTTCCGTGCGACATGGGGCCGCGCGTGAATCCGTGACGTTTCACCGCACCCTGAAATCCTTTTCCTTTGCTGGTACCGACGATCGTCACCTGACTCTCGGCCGGCACCGTCCCGACGGTCACCTGTGCCCCCGGATTCAACCCGTCCAAAGATTCCACAGCCCACTCCTTCTGCACGGCATACCGCACGTGCTCCTTGCCCTTTCTGGACCTCCAGTTCTTGGGGTCGATGCCCAGAACAACGGCATCGTAGCCGTCTTTCTCTTTGGTTTTCGTGCGGACGACGATATTGACGGGGACCCGCAAATACGTCACGGGAATCGCTTCTCCGCTCTCGAGGAAGACCTTGGACATGCCGACCTTGCGGGCAATCAAACCTGTTGGCATGAGAGAAAGAGAGTAATCCGCTCTCCCTCTCCACCCGAAAAGGGGGAGAGGGCAGGGTGAGGGGGACGCACGAGATGTGCAGCGTACTTCATACGTAAGGGGAGAGCGGGAGGTTCTTCTGGCCTGCTTATTCTTAGAATCAGAAGGCAGACTGGAACGTCGCAAATTCTTCGATCCATCCCAAAGATGAATCGGAATGCGGAGGGAGTGTAAGGAGAGGGGGGTGGAGGCGTCAAACGGTTTCTTTGGGTTTTCGCAGGGAGAAGATCATTTCGAATATGTTCAAAGACCTGTCCACTGCGGATCGTAGGCAAAGAACAGATGGCCGGGGTATGCCTGCAGGGAAAACGTGGGACGATTCACGGTTCGTGAGATGTCAGAGCTGAAGAGAATTCCCTGTCTCTTGAGCGATTGACGCTCTGAAGCAGCCAGCGCATTCCATTCTCGTTTAGTGGGAGCGAGAGTTGTGATCGTTCGTACGGCATTCTCCAGTGCGTGTAGATGTTCGACTTGGGCATCCCGGATTTCAGGCTTGGCATCGGCCGCGGCGAATGTCCGGTTTCCCAGTCGGAATTCCCGATGGCGGATCGGATACGGGAGCCGCGGACGACGAATGGCGTTCGCCACCCTCGCACCCTCGGCTGTCTGTGCCCACTGCGCATGATGACTCAACTGGAGATGCCGGGAGCGAAGTTGGCTACGAAGGGTCTGCTCATTCACGTCTTCGTATTTCTCCGCGACGACGCAGAATCCTCGGAACGGCTCATCATCCTCATTGTCCTGAGAACGGACTGCACCTTGCCAGCCGTCGACGACGAGGCAGCCGAAGAGAGGCAATGTTTCTCCGACGAATAATTCGAATTCTTCATTTGTACATGCGGTCCGGGGAAGTGGGATGACCACCCTGCCGCCGATGCGTGTCGTATTGACCAAATTGAGGAGTGCGCGTGCGCGTTCGTGGACAACTCCGTCGGATTGAATATGGTTGCACTGTTCAAGATTTCTGAGGATGCAGATGTCATACGGTTCCGTTCCGAGTCGGCCGTTGTGGAAGGAACGTTGAATCTCCACAGGACTCACATTGAGACAAGACGGGATTTGATGCCGCGTGGGATCGTCACGATGAACGTCAGCCCTGCCGCGCTCAAGCATCCAGACGAATGGATCGATGCTCATCACCTGTCCTTGTGTATTGCGACCCATTCGCCTCAATTCGCGTTCCAGCGTCAACCCGCCGCTATTGACGTCGAGGACGGTCAAATCGCGTCCGGATTCGCGGTCCATGAGTCCGGCCGTCAATCCGGCGAGGAAACGCTGCTGGTCGCCCGTTCCCATTTCATCGGCTTCCTGATGGAGCACATCGAAGAGATCGCGGTGGCGGTCCCAGAACTGTGCCACTCCGCTTGTGCCTCTGCCATGAAGCCACCGCTCCACCTCGTGGCGGCGTTGCAGGGGAGAAGTGCGCAAGAGCAGCCTGAAGAGTTCCGATTCGGATTCGGCGGAAGAATCTTCTTGTTCTCGTTCCCTCATGTGAGATCGCAGGATGGTATCTGTGACTCCGACCCCATACATGCACTGTAGAGCGTCCTGGTACTTATCCATCGCCTGATCATAGATGCCCTGCTGTACCGTGCCTTCTGCATAGCAAGCGGTAAGAAAGACGTCGAAGTTTCCTTCTCGGAGGGCCCGCTTGAGAAGCTGCTGAAGTTCGGGGGAGTTGTAGGGCCACTCGAGCGTGATGATGCGATCGATATCCAGACGGATGCCCACGTTGAGGCACTGGCTCATGGCGAAGATGACAGATTTACACTCGCTGGTACGTTGCGCGCGAGTCGCACCGGCGTACGCTCGCTGTCGATCGTCTTGGGACGTCTCGCCATGGACAGTGGAAAAGTGCACGGGAATGCCATTCCGTTCCGACCAATCCCGACAGTACTGTTCGATCTTCCGGAAAAAATGCAGTTCCATTTCATCCGGTCCAGGAGCGTGTTCTCCCTTGGCATCTCTCAGGACTCCCAATGCTCGCATGCTCTCGGTGATGAGAATGGAATTTTTCTCATGTAAATCGCTCTCAAGCTGCATCGTCACCCATTCGAGAAGACTCTCGGGCATCGTGTCATCTCCGCTCACGAGCTTCGGGCAAAGGAGAAATTGATGGCAAACGTCGAGCTTATGTTTGGCATGCAATGACGGATTCGTGCAGATAGCCGCAAGAAATGCCAATTCACGGTCACTAGGGCGGTAATTGAGTGTCTCTACGTTCTTGAGCCAGGGTTCGGGCCGGTCGAGAATGAGGAGGGTATCGTTTAGGGCGTTTCGGACGCGAATGGGATCCAAGCTTCGCTCCACCGAGGTTTTTCTCCCCTCTGTTTCGCGCAAATCCACACCGTACCGCCGCTCCCGTTCGCGGGGCGGCATAAACAGGTCGTGGATCACCACGGGATCGGCAACGGTATTCATCACCGGGCTGCCGGAAAGGGCAATGCGATATCCCTCGCGACTGAGGTGTGTGCCACGCCCGTCATCGCCCCAGATGAGGCGGTCAATGAGCCGGGTCCACTCTTTATTCCCATCAATGAAGTGCGCTTCGTCGATGACCAGGATATCCCAATCTTCCGCGCAGAGGAGATCGATGAGACGGCGTTCCTCTTGTTCCAAGTCATTCTCATGGGCGTCGTCCGAATCGTCACTGAGATCGCGACGGGAGTGCAGCATCGAGTACGGGCAAAACGTGATCTCGCTTTCCTGAACGATTTTCTCAAGCTGATGATTCTTCAGCGAACTCTGGACGATACCCACGCTCGGTGCCGTGGCAGGGTCAATGTAATAACAATCTCTCGTCGGTTGGGGCGCGATTCCCGGACGAATGCGGTTGGGCAATTCCTGGATGACGGGGAGCGGCCCGAGATACAGCATGCGCGGGTGTTTCCCTTCCTGGCGCAGCTGCTCCATAAGATAGGGAGGAATGGGCGTCTTGCCCGTCCCCGGCTCGAATCCGACGTAGAGCTTTCGCCGTTCTTTCCACATCTGAATGGCAATGAGTTGTCGTAGAGAGGGAAAGGGACAGTCCTGCCCCTTTTCATGTAGCGTGCACACGAGGGTTCGTGGATGCGTCTGGGAACAGGTTCGTTGAAGGAAATCACTGGTTTCCACGAACAGTCCCGCATGGATGGCGGGATCGGAAACATTCGATTGCCGCGCAAGCTCGGTCATACAATCGAGTGCGATCTTCCCGACATTCCGTCGTACCCGAGCATGCTGCTCGTGGTCATCCGCACCCTGACTCAAGAGAGTGTTATAGGATTCCTGAAGCATGAGACGCCGCACGACCGAACGCACTGAGGGAACCTCGAGAACCGCCTTCGGATAGGAGAGGAGACCGCCGTGCCCCATGGGTTCCGGACTCTGACACTTCCCGAGGTATGCACTAATGAATGAGATCACTCGGGATCGCTCCTCCTCGCCGACTTGTCCCAACGCGCAAAGAACGTCCGCGGCTGCATCGACGCCGAGCCACGTCGCCAAGCGGATGAGATCGTAGTTCTGCCTTCGAACGATTTCTTCGTATTCTTGGGATGATCGCTCAGGCGGTTCCGCCGTTCCCTTTCCTTTGCTCTTCGGTGGAGAAAATTGCAGGTTGAAACGCACGGGCACCGACCCCTCCAGGGTCTTATGTTCCAGTCCATGCTGAATGATCTCGAAGAGGATGCGTCGACGGGAGGAATTGATCGCATCAAGCAATTCTTCCGGAATATCATGTTCATTCAGCATGCCCTCCACACGCCTGCAGAGTTCGAAAGCGTCATCGAAGGAATTCAGGCCTTCCCGGAAACGTTCGGTGAACTCCGCGGAAAGCGCTTCGACCGTTGTCGCATGCTCCGGATATCGGGCATTGATGCGGCTCGTTTCCCTTTGAACGAGAGGGAGAATGTGGTGTTCCTGCGTCAGCATGGGGAAGAGGAATTATTCCGCGGAATGTGGGAGAGGGGTTTTGCCTTGATACATTCCGAGAATGACTTGAATGTATCCTTGGATTTGTTCGACTTCTTGCGCGGCATCCTGACGTTCGATTTCCGTGGCGCCATGACGCGCCTTCTCGGCGTACTCTTCGGACAATACGGTAAGCTGCTCGAGTCCTGCTGAAATTTGCCGCTGAGACTGCTGTATGCGTTCTCCGTGTTGGCGCATCCGACTGTCTTCGCGTGCGATCCGGAGCATCCGTACCGTTTCCTCGAAGAGATGGAACCCGTTTCCGCCCCTCTCCATGACGAATTCGAGAAGTTCCACATCGCTTGCAGCATTTCCAACGGTTGCACGACGCTCTGCCATTGCAGACTGCATCGTCTCCGCAATGCCCGCATGTACATCCAGAGCTTCCACCGCACCATCGAATGCTCCCACGATTGCAGACGACAGCTGCTCCGCTGCCAGTGCTTCGGAGGCAATGGGTGCGAGGAGCGTTCGCGCCCTCTCGCCCGCGAGCCCAATACGCCTCCGCAGCTCTCCCACATTCCGCTCGTAATCCTCCTGGCTCAGTTGTTGTGAATGGACACTGAGTGCCTCTGCTGCGGCATGAGCGACATGATCGACGATTGCGTGCGAAAGCCGTTCGACGATTTGCTCCGGCACGATGTCATACACGTGAAGCAGGTCGCAGAGGCGTTCTGCCCTCGGGGCTACTTCTGATACGGAATCCTGTACTGAGGATTCAGCCCCCCCAAATGCATGGGCTTCCTCTCTTTGCTCAGTTTCCCCTGAAGATTCGCCTGCGTTGTGAACAGTGACAGTTCTCTTCTTCCTACTCGATCTGGATTCTCGTGCTATTGGCCATTTCCTCGCGAGCAGCTCTTGGTTCATGTAAGAGATCTGCCCTGAGAGAAATACTCTGAGCTCCACAGGCATTGCCATTGCCACCCCGCCCACGACTATGGTGCGCGGCAGTCGCTCTACTCCCTGTCGTAATTCCTCGATGAAAGCGGTACACGCTTCTCTGGAACCGAGAACACCTTGCACTACAGAGGGGAGGGAGGGCAATTGGGACAGTATGTTTCTCACGAACTCTCCTGGTAAACATGCCGTATTTTGTACAGAAACTTGCAGCCTACTTTCCGCTTCAAGACGGACGGATTGCCACCATCGAATGAGGGTGCTGTGGGACACGGCAATCGCTTCTGCTCTTCTCGCTGGACATTCGCCTCCCTTGGGGGATTTGGGAGAGAGGCTTTGGACTTTTTCGGGGCCCACCTCCCCCATCACCCTCTCTTGTACAAACGTATCTCCATGTGTGGAAGGCTCATCCTCGACTACGGTGAAACGCTGTCCAAGCTCTGTAATAAGTCCCTCGATTTCACGAGCAATAATCGTGGATTCATCTTTTTGGAATTGGGTACTGCGAAGCACGAACGGGCCTGATTGGATTCTCCGCATACTCTCTCTGAGCGGCTGGAGATCCTGAGCCGAACGCAATGGCTCGGGACATCGCATGACGACGATCGACCGTGCAGCCAAGAGTACATTGCTGACTTCGGATTTCACGGTTTTCCCCTTCGGCATATCCGGGAGCTGGGCAATTTGTTCTTCGAGCTTCCCCTGTAGACGCCCGACTGCTTCCATCACTTGCTTTCGTGTGAGCATTCCTGGTGCAGACGGCCTTCGCGGGGAAGATGGCAATTGTTTCTTGAACTTCTCCATCGCCGCATTGAAGCGGGGTGGGTAGACTTCCATCAACCACAGTTCCATCTCCAAAGGCGGAGGAGTGCGTTGCGCCGGATCGTTGGTGAAACGACAAAAGTCCTCGAGTGGCACCAGATCCACATCCGTCGAAAACCGCTTCTGGCAGTGTTGTCGCATCGCTCCCAAAAATGATTGACGATAAAGTTCCAACAAGTCATTAAAAATTTCTTGTTTCTCGTGAAATCGCTTTCGGCCGGCTTCGTCGACTTCATCGAGGACATCCTCGACTGCACTGGCAATTTCCTCCCGGGTAAATGA
>JAQTQU010000026.1 GCA_028712095.1 Candidatus Peribacteraceae bacterium | reverse complement strand
TCGAAGACACGTCCGGAAACGTGCGCGGCAGCGCGACGATCGCCGTCACCGGCGGCAGCGCGACTCCCGATACCTCCCGCATCACCATTACTGAGCCCGTGGAAGGTACGACGGTGAATGCCTCCACGGTTTCACTGCGGGGAACAGCCCCTCCTCTCGTCAACCTGCTCGTCACGGGGGGCAAGGAAATCGCACGCGGAGACAGCGATGCCACCGGCGCATTCCAGATCGCCGTCCCGCTCACGACCACCGTCACCGGCGCCGTGCTGCAAATCGAAGAGGCGGGCGGAAAGTACAAATCGAACCCCCTGCACCTGCTGATCGATCTGGTCGGACCACGGATCAGCGCAGTGGAATTCCTGCCGCAGCAACCGGCTGAAGGCCAGACGACGCAGATCATCGTGAAAGCGGAGGCCGGAAGCGCCCCCGTGACCATGACACTCGAAGGAGCCTCTTACACGCTGAACGAAACCCCCTCCCAGCCCGGAACCTATACGGCAAACTTCACCGTCCCGGTGAAAGTCGGAATCTACCAGCCGCTGATCACCGCAACCGACCTGCTCGGCAACAAGACGGAAATGCTCTCGAGCCTGACCGTGAAACCCAAGACCCCTCCGACAATCCGGAATCTCACCGCCGAGGCGAAGATGAATGCAGTCGCGCTCAGGTGGGAACAGGTCGCAAAGGAGGAGGCCGATACCTACCGCGTCTATGTGGGGGACAATGCTGACAACTTCACGTACTCCCTGGATACCGACGCCTCCGTGTCCGCGGCTACCGTGGCGGGACTGAAGCAGGCCACCACCTACTACTTCGCCATCACGGCACTGAAGAATGACATCGAGAGTGCCGAAAAAAGCAATATCGCCAGCGCCACAGTACTGGGACTGCGCCTCGCAGTCATTCCCGGCGACACCAGTCTGATGCTGCAGTGGTCCTCGATGAAACAATCAACGCCGCTCTCCGCCTATCTGCTGGAGTACGGCGCGGAAGCCGACAATCTGACGGAAAAGCGCATGATCAACGGCGACGCGGAAACGTACACGCTCCGCGATCTGATCAACGGCGTGACGTACTCTCTGCGCCTGACCCCCATCACCGTCCCCGGCGAAGTGCTGAGCGATCTGGCCGCAACGACCGAAGGGACGCCGAATGGAGCGGGATTCCACCCCGTTGCGGGATCGGGCCAGACGTTCGAGCTCCCCCCGACACTTCCCCCGCCGCTGACCGTGTCGAAAGAGGGCATGCCGCCGGTCGCGTGGGTGGGTATGATCATCATCGCAGCGATCCTGGTCTTCCTCCTCCTGCACTGGCAGCGACGCCGGACTCTGCACGTGACCTCCGCATTCCTGCAGGATATGCAGAAGCGCTATCAGCTCTGAAAGATCTCGGATCTTTCACCCTGAGCTTGTCGAAGGGTGAGAGGGTATCATACCCCTGCCATGCCTCCTGCTTCTCCCCTACGGCTCCGCACGATGTCCATCGGGGGAGCGACGTACGATCTCTTCGTTCGCCTGAAACAGGAAGCTCTCTGTGAAGAGAACGGCGAGGCTATGTTCGCCCTGCCTCTCGGCAGCAAGGTGCACGTGGACGAAGTCATCGAGACCTGCGGAGGCGGCGCCTCCAACACGAGCGTCGGGCTCGCCCGCCTGGGATGCTCCGCGCTCTTCGAGGGCGTGATCGGATCTGATCTGTGGGGGGAACGCCTTCTGAAGAACCTGCAGAAGGAGGGAGTGGACACGCAATACGCCCTGATTGTGGAACATGAAGTCTCCAGCTTCTCGATCATCCTCTCCGCCAGAGGCGGTGAGCGCGTGATCCTCTACACGCCGGGGGCAAATGCCCACCTCCACAAGTCCAATTTTGACCGCGATATCGCCAGGCAGATGGATTGGGTGTACTTAAATCACATCCAGGAGTCCGCGCACGACATTCAGGAGGATATCGTCGAAATCCTCTCGCAGCTGCGCCCGCGCCTCACGTGGAATCCGGGGGGCCGGCAGATTGCGGCCGGCATCGGGGCGCCGATGAACAGCCGTCTGCTCCCCTTTACCGATCTGCTGCTCCTGAATGCCGAAGAGGCACGCACGTTCACACATACGGACACGCTGGAAGACGCGCTCTCCTGCCTGCTGAAGAACGGCGCCAGGCACATCTGCGTGACGGACGGACGCAAAGGAGTGACTGCAACTGATGGGGAGAAGCGCTACCAATGCCCTTGCGACGACTCGGCCGAGGTGGTGGATACGACGGGTGCGGGCGATGCGTTCGGCACCGGCGTCACATGGGCTCTGTTGAAGGGACTCCCCTTTCCAACCGCCCTGAAAGCAGGTACACTGAATGCGGCCGGTGTGGTGGGCGCGTTCGGCGCACAGCGGGGCCTCCTGACAGAGACAACCATGCAGGAACGTCTGCTCTCCACCCGCCTGGTCGTTACCGACCGGCCACTCTGACTCTCCAAACCTCTCCCACCTTTACAACTTCTCAAACCTCTCCAACCTCCCACACCCATGTCCGACGACCAGATCCTCCAGATTCAGGAACTCATTGAGAGCGCAGCGGCGTCCCTCAAGACCGCCAATGCCATGCTGCGCGCGATCACGGGTGTTTCCGATACCGACCATGAACGGCACATGACGCGCGCCGGCTCGATGGGCGGCGGTTCGGTGAGCGGCAAAGTAGTGGAAGGCATCTTCGACGGACAGAACATGGTGGACGGCGAAGGGAATACCTACCCCGTGCCGGCGAACTACGCCAGCAAGAGCAAGCTCATGGAGGGGGACGGTATGAAACTCACGATCACCGATGAAGGAAAGTTCATCTACAAGCAGATCGCTCCGGTCAAGCGCCGGACCGTCGTGGGCGTGCTCATTCAGGAGGACGGCCAGTACAAAGTGCTCGCTGAGGGCAAGGCATTCCGCGTGCTCCTCGCCTCGGTGACGTTCTATCGCGCGGAAGTCGGCGATCAGGTGACCATTTTGTTACCAGAAAATGGCGAGGCGAAGTGGGGCGCGGTGGAAGCGGTGATCCCCAAACATCTTTCTGAGGCGGCCGCACGTGTCACAGTCAGTCGGGCGCAGAGTGAGGATGGGGAGCTGAAACCACTTTAGGAATTGGGGATTAGTGTATTAGGGATTAGGGAACAGCATGAGAAAGATCTTTCTGAAGGAATACTCATTTCGCGTACCCCAATATACTAATCCCTAATCCCCAATCCCTACCTGCCACAAGTGGCAAATAACCCAACCCACCTGTACTCTTCTCTTCGATGAAGATCCCTGCCCGCATCCTCATTCCCGTTGTCTTCGCACTCTTGTGTACAGCTCTGCTGCTGGCATTTCTCTGGTGGCAGCTCACTGCCGCGTCGCACATGGCACTCCGGCGCGTTGTGGAACCGGGGGCAGAATCAGTCAGTCTGACGGCATCCGGCAACATGACGACGCAGCTCGCCCCCGCCGATTCGCGGGATCTGTCGCTCCTGCATCTGCGGGAAGGCGATCTCTACGCCGTGCGCGGCGAGTGGGCCGAAGCTGCTGCGTCCTACGAACAGGCCGTGGCGCTGGATGGCGGTCTGCCGGCGCTGCGCAAGCTCGCGCTTGCTGAGCTTCAGCGCCGCGACATGGGAGGACTGCAGGAAACCATCCGTCAACTGAAGGCCGCAGGTGCCCGGCCCGAGGATATCGCCCTCATCGAGAACATCGTGCTGCTGCGTACCGGTGAACTCTCGACCGCCCGCAAGCGTCTGGAAGGCGCAACGGATTCCCCCCAGAAGCACTACGCGCTCGCTCTCCTCAGTATCATTGAGGGAAATCATGCCATCGCCCAGCAGGAGCTCGCGACGGTCACCACGGGGTGGGAACCCGCACTCCGCTCGAACGCCCGTACGCTCCTCGGCGCGTACGAGGAGTTTGCGCTCTTTCCCCAGAGCAGCGACCTGCACCTCATCACGCTGCTCTCACGCGCGCTGGCGCAGGTGCAGGAGTGCGAGCTGGCCCTGCCGCTCCTCGCACAGGTGACCAAGGAAAAGGAGGACTACCGCGATGCGTGGATCGTGCAGGGCTACTGCGAACTCGTAACCGAGCGCCCGCAGCAGGCACTTGTCTCCCTTGAGCGCGCCTACAACCTCAACCCCGAAAAACCCGAGATCCAGTACTTCCTCGCCCGCGCCCACGCAGCCCTCGGCCAGCACGAGAATGCCATCACGTTCCTCGAGTACGCGCTGCAGAACGGCTTCACGCCAAAGAGTGAAATCCGCCGCCTCATCGCATCCGAAGCACTGAAGAACGGCGATGCCGCGGCGGCACTGGGCCAGTACAAGGCGCTTGTCGAAGAACCCGACGCCGGCATTGAAGCCTTCGACGGCGCCGTTTCGACGGCCCTCGCGCTCAAGCGCAACGACGAGGCGATCGCGCTCGCTCTGCTCGGCACACAACGTCTGCCGCAGATTGCACGCTCGTTCGATATTCTCGGATGGGCCTATGCCGAAGCAGGCAAGAAGGAAGAAGCCCGCACCGCCCTGACGAAAGCGCTCGAGATTGATCCGTATCTCTTGAGTGCGAAGGAGAGGATGGAAAAAATCAAATGACGCTGCCCTCGGCGTATGCTCTTGACACTAGTATTACTAGTAATCTATACTATTCATGTTTTTCTTACTTCCTCTATGGTCAACGGAACACTCACCCTCTGGGGTAACGGCGCCGTCACCCTCCCCAAGGAATGGCGGGAGCAATACGGGACGAAGCACTTCATGGCGATAGAAACGTCGGCGGGCCTGCTCATCAGGCCAATTTTGGAGGTGGAGTACTATGAGAACTCACCGACGGATTTCGGCCTGCACTTTCCCATGGGCATGGAACCACAGCGATTCCTGAAGCTTATGGATGCTGCGGAGAAGGAGCTGAAAACGGAAAAGAGGCGGAAGACGCGCAAGTCCCACCGCAATACCCATGGATAAAATCAGGAAATTCCTCCGGAACATCGATGCGAAATTGCGAGAGCGGCTACGACGGGCGATCCAGGCCATCATGGCGAACGAGTTGGAGGGGTTGGATATCGCGCCACTCCAAGGTCAAAAGAATGTCTTCCGGTGCAGAGTGCGGAACGTGAGAATCATCTTCATGCGGACGGGGACGGGCAACGTGCTCTGCGGCATCGGATTTCGCGGAGGCGTGTACCGGCACCGATAGAACAGGCCACACGCCCCTCCTGTATACTTCCCGCGTGCAGAAGACCTGCAAGAACCCCTGGTGCCAGCAATCCTTCGAAATCACGCAGGATGATCTCGAGTTCTATGAAAAAGTCTCGCCGGTATTCAACGGGAAGAAGGAGCTGATTTCCCCTCCCACCCTGTGCCCCGACTGCCGGCAGCAACGGCGGCTCGCGTGGCGCAACGAGCGAAATCTCTACAGCCGTGACTGTGACCTGTGCAAGAAGCACATGATTTCGGTCTATCCCGCCTCCGCTCCGTTTCCCGTCTACTGCATTCAGTGCTGGTGGAGCGATCGATGGAAGCCAGAAAGTTTCGGAATATCATACGATCCGAAGAAACCATTCCTCGAGCAGTGGGCACAGCTGCACCGTGTCGTGCCGAAGATCGCGATTCAGAACGACAATGGCATCGAGAGCGAGAATAGCGAGTATTCCTACGACATTTCGCGGTGCAAAAATTGTTACCGTCTTGTCGGGAGCTGGTACGACCAGGACTGCCACTATTCGCTGAATGTGAATCAGTCGAAGAACGTCGTCGACTGCAACACGGTGAGCGTCCGCTCCGAGCTCGTGTATGAATCGCTAGATTCGCAGCATCTCTATCACTGCGCGTACCTCCAGAACTGCGAAAACTGTTTCGACTGTCTGTTTGGATTCGATCTCAAGGGATGTTCCGATTGCTTCGCCTGCTTTGGGCTGAGACAGAAACGCTTCTGCATCTTCAACGAGCAGCGCACGGAAGAGTCATATCGCGCAAAAATGCAGGAATTTCGTTCAGACTCCCATTCAGCAGTACAGCAAATGCGCCGGACGTTTGATGAGTGGATTCTCCGTTTCCCGCGACTCTTCGCGAATCTCCAAAACTGCGAGGACTGCGAAGGGAATAACCTTTTCAACTGCAAAGGTGTTCTGGGCTACAGCGTATTTGGGAGCGAATACAGCAAATACATCGACCGATCAGACCGTCCGCTCTACTGCTACGACATCATCAACACCGGAGGTGCACAGTGGAGCTGTGATTGTGTGACGCCGGATGACTCGTACATGACTCACTTCTCCATCTGGTGTTGGAAGAGCAAGAACATCCTCCTCTCAGATAACTGCCACAGCAGCGAATATCTCCTCGGCTGTGTCTCGATGCACCGCAACCGCTACTGCATCTTAAACAAGCCATATACGAAGGAGGAGTATGAAGTCATCGTGCCTACGATCATCGAGGCACTGCGGAGAGAGGAGGCTTGGGGCGAGCTTCTGCCCATCCGCCTCTCTCCCTTCGCCTACAACGAATCGGCGGCGTTCGAGTACTACCCGCTCGCCCGAGAGGAAGTGAAGAAGCGGGAATGGCATTGGTCCGATGCACTCCCTTACACGACGGGAAAAGAGACGATGATGTGGGAACGGATCGCCGACGCTATCACCGATGTCCCTGACAGCATCGTGAGCGAAGTGCTTGCCTGCCAGACCTGCGCGAAAAATTACAAAATCACCCCACAGGAACTGACATTCTACCGACAGATGCCCTGTCCCCTGCCGCGGCAATGCCCAAATTGTCGTCACCTCGCACGCTTCAAGCGAAAAACACCGACACGACTCTGGTCACGGACTTGTGATCAATGCGACAAGGAAATCCGAACAACATACAACCCAGCACGTCCCGAAAAAATCTACTGCCGGGAGTGCTATCTGAAGGAAGTGTATTAAGCCAGGCTTCGTGCGTCCGGCTACGTCTGCGGACTACGCCGAGACGGCACTTCGCCGTGGCATTCGGTTGTCATTCAGAACAATTCTTCATATTCATCACGGCGTAGTTCGTCTAAGCGGAGCGCAGATGAACGAAGCCGGATGAAGGAGATCTATTGAGTCCTACCGGTACGCCTCGCTGCGGTGCTTCACGGCAAGAACGAGAAGGACAACGACTCTCCTCCTGCGCACTGTAAAGAATGCACGGTAATCGCCGATACGAAAACGATACAGCGCCCGTGCTCCTGTGAGCGGGACTGCAAAATGCAATGGGTCGTTCTGGGAGGCAAACCAATCGACCTTAGCCACAATCCTTTGTGCAACCAACCACTCAAGTCGGTTGATATCTTCTTCTGCATCGGGTGTATACACGACGTTCATGTCGCCATTCTACAGCTTCAGGCGCTTCCGCAATTCAGTGGAGGAAATCACCTTCCCGCGAGCTGCATCCCTAAGGCCGCGCTCGATCTGATCTGCGAATTTCTCTAAGATGAGCTCATCCTCGTCGATCGGCTCCACCTTCATCACGGGCACGGAGTGGTGCATGACGATGAAGCGCATGTTCTTCGCCTTGGCGAACCTGGTGAGGTTCTGCCGGAATTCCTTGATGCCGATCACGCGCGTGGTCATGGGGAAGAGGAGGAAAGTTCACGTATAGTGTACACTTTAGAATAATCAAAAGCAAGCCTTCCTGCAAACGAGGTACATCCGTGGTGAGCGAAATCGAACCGTGAACCTCAGCTGCTGTGCTAGACTATCGGACAGTCATGCAGAAATCCTGCAAACAGCTTGCCCGGCGTAGCTCCGCGAAGCGGAGCGAGGTCGGGTGTGGCTCCCCACTTGTCCATGCAGAAGCAATGTAGACAATGCTCGGCTCCTTTCGAGATCGTGCAGGAAGATCTCGACTTTTACGAGCGCCTCGATGTGCCTGCCCCAACCTGGTGCCCGCCCTGCCGCGAGATGCGCCGGATGGCGTGGTACACCGAACGCTATCTCTATCCCGGCCAGTGTGCGCTGTGCAAGAAGAACGTGATCTCGCAATTCGAGCCAAAAAATCCCCGAGCCAGGAACCAGTACTGCCTCAGTTGCTGGTGGAGCGACAAATGGGATCCTTTGAGTTACGGCCGTGATTACGATCCGAGCCGCTCCTTCTTCGCGCAGCTCCATGAACTGGAGCTGGCCGTGCCCTACGCATGCACGACGAACGACACGGTGCTGGAGAACTGCGACTACACGCACCAGACGGGGCACAGCAAGAACTGCTACCTGGTGTTCCACACGTCGCTCTGCGAGGACTGCTACTACGGCTATGGCGTGAAGAAGAGCAAAAACTGCATGGACGTGCACTACTGCCACGAATCGGAACTGTGCTACGAGTGCGTGGACACCGTGGGATGCTACGGACTCTCCTGGTGCCAGGATTGCCAGAATTGTTCCGAGAGCCGCTTCATCCGCGACTGCATCGGGTGCAGTGAATGCTTTCTCTGCGTAGGACTCAGGAACAAGAAACACTGCTTCCTCAATGAGCAGCTGACTCCCGGGGAGTACAGAAAACGCGTACAGGAAGTTTCTTCGGGCTCCTGGTCGATGACACAGGCACTCCTGAAGAAGTACCGAGAGTTCCAGCTCTCTCACCACTGGAAGTGCCTACAGACGGAAATGACGGAAGACTCGCGTGGCAACTACCTCTACCGCGCGCGGGACGCGAAAGAGTGCTACGACTGCAGCGACATCGAGCACTCACGCCTGTGCAGCCAGCTGCAACTGGGTGTGAAGTTCTGCCGCGACATCTTTCAGTTCGGCATCGGCATCGAGCTCTGTTATGACTCGCTCTCCATCGGCTACAGCAGTTACGACCTCGCCTTCTGCATCTCGTGCATGGAGAGCGCCGCCAGGCTGCGGTACTGCATGTACTGCTTCGGGGGTACGACCGATTGCTTCGGCTGCGTGCAGCTGCAGCGCGCGAAATTCTGCATCCTGAATAAGCAGTACACGGAAGCTGCGTACCGCACACTCAAGGAAAGGATCATCGCAAAGATGAAGGTGGACGGAGAGTACGGCGAGTTCTTTCCGATGCAGCTCTGCGCGAGCGGCTACAACGAGTCCACGGCGCAGTGGTGGTACCCCCACACCAAGGCGGAAGCGACGAAAAAAAGCTGGCCCTGGGAAGACAATCTGCCGAAGACGGAAGGAAAGGTACGCTGGAGAAAATCCCGGACCGCATCGCCGACGTCTCCGATGATATCGTGGACAAGATTCTCCGCTGTGAGAAATGCAAGCGGAACTACAAGGTCATCGCCCAGGAACTGGCCCTCTACCGCAGCCGCTCACTCCCCATCCCCCACCGCTGCTTCGATTGCCGCCGCATGGACCGCTTCGATTTGCGCAACCCCCGCAAGCTCTGGAAGAGACCGTGCATGAAATGTGGCAAGGAGATGGAGACGACCTATCCTCCTTCGCGACCGGAAGTCGTTTACTGTGAACAATGTTATTTGGCAGCAGTGTATTGAGTGACGGCGGTCGCTACGGAGGACAAGCGCTCCGGAGCGCCCAGAGATCGTGTATTGTGAAAATTGCTATCTCAAAGAAGTGTATTGAGCCCAGCTTCGTCCGCGGACTATGCCGTGACATCAGGCTTTATACCGAGGAAATTGCGGCGTAGCGAAGGGAAGTCGGATGAAGGAGGTATACTGAAAGGGATCACTTCTTCATTCCCTCAGCGATTGCGTCTCGAATGAAATCTGCCCGCTTCACCTCGAGGTAGGCGCACCGGTCCCGCGAATGGAAACCGGAAGGATCGCCGCGGCGGATGCGCTGCAGCATCACCTGCAGCTTCTCGTGACTCCCCGGCATCGCATCAGTCGGCGCATAGTCGTCCGATGCGCGTCCTTCAAATGAATCGCCATCGCCCGACCGAATCGCATCGAGCACATTCGTAAAGCAGTTGGCCTTCTGCCCATAAGACTCCTGGAGACGTTGCCGGATTTCTTCCTGTGTCTTCGGCAATTCACCGTCGAAGAGATCCACGATCAAGACAGCCGCGCGTTGCCGGTCCTCCGCCGTTTGTTCCCTCTGTCCGAACTGCTCTCTGTATCGCTCATAGGTTGCTTCGCTCACATTCAGCGAGACACACGCGAGAGTCTGGTCGATACCCGGCACCTCCAGCAGAATCTCGACGGCGAGGAAGATCTGCCACTCCGCATCGTCTCTGTCATACGGTTCACACTCTTCTTCGGCCTGCCGGTCAGAGACCATTCTCCGCCTGACGCCCGGACAGTCCGATGCCAGCTTCATGAGCCTTCTCGATCCCAGCTTTTTCTCAAGCAGGAGGTAAGCCTCCTCCGGCGCGATACCATGACCGCCGCCTCGGCTGAGTTTTCGCAACCATGCGTAGTAATTCGGAAGATGGGCATGGAGAATATCCGCCGCTTGCGACACGGTGTAGGAAAATTGCTCACGCAACACATCCATCATGGCGCACACCCGCCGCCAGTCCGACTGGATGTACTCGTTTCGCGGAGAGAGAGATTTCTGACGTTCCTCCTGCCGGGCGCTCAACCGCGTCATGACAGCCCTGCGCTGCGCAATATCCAGAGAAAAAAGGCAAAAATCATTCAGATCCGCCAATGTAGGCAAGGGCACATTGCTCTCATGCAAAAACATCTGCCAATTTGTGATGCGATCCTCCGATTCTCCCAGACACTGCGCCGCCTCGGCGCGCGTGCAGGCGGTTCGTTCACAGAGAAGCTGAACGACGCCGCAGCAGAGGCGCATATGCTCCCGCGTTGGCTGGAGCTGCTCCTGCCCTGCCACGCCGAGAGCATCCGAAGCAACAGATGCTGATGTGCTCATTTTTTCCATTGGCGAAGGAGAGTACTCCAAACCTGGAAAAGATTGCCAGCAATTCACGAAATGTACTAACCCCTCTCCCTGACCCTCTCCCACCGGGAGAGGGAAGGCTCCAGCGTGAAGCCGGACTCCATTCTTCTGCCGTTCAAGTTCAAAACTGTTGGTCGGGCGAGGAAGCCCGAAAATAGGTAAATCAATGTTCCCAATGAAACAAGCCGTGCCGAACCCCGCACTTGTTGCGGGGTGGAGGCACACCTTCCGAGGAAAGGTGGGTCCATGGGAGGAAAACCAGGGGTTTTCCTCCCATGCAAAAAAGACCAGATTTAGCCTCTGGTCTTTTTTGTTTTTGTTTCGCTCCCCGGGCTATCGGTCACGCCTATGGGTGACTGAGCCGAATGACATGGGAAGGCGATGCGATGAGGCGCTCGCGGTTCTCTGCCTTGCTTAGGTGTCTTGTTTATTCTCGCAACCGGACGAGTTCCTCTGGTCTGTTCGCAACAACCGACAAGCGGAAGGGAACAGGGAGAAGTGGGGGGTAATGTATGTCGCGGATTCACCTCGTTTTCCGCGACACAACGTTGCAGAGCAGAGAGGAGGATGAACATGGAGTGAGGATTGGGGCGTAGGGCATAGGGAGAAAAAAGGTTCAAGGTTCCCGTGGGTCCCCGCTGGGAGGACTCGGGTTGGAGGATGTGCATCCTCCTCTCTACGGAACCGGTGGTGACAAGGAGCGTTTGGATGTCTGCCCCGGGGCAGGTAGCTGTGTGTCTCTATGTCTCTCTTGGAAAGGGACGAGCCCGGTACCGTTGCCGCGCAAGGGTGCGGGGCTTGATTTGTTTGAAACAAATCCGGTTATCTTATGACTGATCAAGGCGTCCTTCAAGAAAGTGCACTGGCGGAGAGACGGGGATTGTTTTATGAATACATTTTTTGCTCATATACGATGTTGAATCGCCAATTGTGAGGAAGTGCATCTACAATGGCCGCACTCTGTCGCACAAGCTTTCCCTCCTCCGCCACGTGCGGTCGCGACCGCCGTGGCTCCGCGCCACCCTCTTAACCCTCCTCGCCCTGCTGGCTGGAGTGCTCATTGTGACGGTCACGACCATCGTGGTCACTTCACTGAAAACCTACACTCTCACCCCCGCGGATCTGCTGCCCGCAGAAGAGACACTCATTCTCTTCTCTTCCGCAGACGACGCACTTCTGCGTCAGTACGAATCGTGGTTACCCATTCTGAAGAATCTGCCCGTCGCCGAGATTCCGCGCACCGTTGCCGTCGTGCAGGTTCCGCATAAAGGAAAAGTCATGGCTGTCTTCGCGAGACGGCCCGTATCTCCCGATGCCCTGCCATCCGGTTCAACATGGACACAACGTGAAGTGGGACCCATGTTCGTATCTGCTTCATCACCCGCAGTCTTCCCGTTGCTCATTACACCCGCAAAACCTTTGGGTTCCTCTGAAAGCTTTGCCCTTCTCGCACGGGGGGAAACGGAGCAACGTCCCTGGATCTTTGTGCAGAGAGCGCTTTTGCCTGCACCGGCGTCGCTGACGGACTCCGTGCTGGAAACCATCCTCCTGCGCCCGACCACGCACCTCGGCATCTTTCCGCGGTCGGGGAGCGGCATGGTCGTGCGCCTGTTTCCGGCAGACACGGAACGGCGGCCACTGCCTCTGCCTCCTGCACCCGAAACGGCACCGGTATTTTCCATCGCCCTCGCGAGACCGCAATCGACGTTCGAACAACTGGAGAACGAACTCTCCGGCACGAATACAATCGCGCTCGATACCCGCATCCTCACGTTCGTCTCTGAAACATTCGGCGATGATGTCAGTTTTTCATACGATATCCTGCCGCTCCTCGCGCGTCCGGCCCGGCTGTCACTGGCGCAAACGGCATCAGGCGGCCTGAGCCTTCTGCTGCAGGGCAGCGCGCCCGATGCCGCCGCGCGCATCATGCGGCTTCACGAGGCGTTCCGCGGCAGCCGCACCACCGCACGAACGGTCACGCGCGTCTTCGACGGCCGTTATACGTTCCGCAATGTCCGGGATGATGCACACATGATCACGGATGAATTCGCACCGGTCGGCGGCATGCAGGTGCACCGAACCATGCATGCGCTCCAGGGAGGATTCTGCTCCGCCATACAGGGGGAGGAATTCCTGCTCGCGACGGATTGCGGGCTGCTCGAACGTACTGTTCTGGATCGGTCGCAGGGGCCGGGGGCTTCGGCCCTCGCGGCGGGCATCTTCTCGTCGTCACTCGCAGAGCTGTCTGGATCCGTACTGCCGGAGTTGCTGCAACCCGCCTCTCCCCTTCTGCCCGAACCCTCCGGAACGCTG
This sequence comes from Candidatus Peribacteraceae bacterium, assembly GCA_028712095.1. Classification (GTDB taxonomy): domain Bacteria; phylum Patescibacteriota; class Gracilibacteria; order Peribacterales; family Peribacteraceae; genus Peribacter. The sequence goes on along the minus strand of JAQTQU010000026.1, from coordinate 6,505 downwards.
CAGTGGTCCCTGTCGAGGCAGGGCGATATTCTCACGCTTACCCTGCTCCCCGCTGTGCATTGAATACGGGGATCTTCCGCCCCCGAAACCTCCGCCGGATCCGCCGTTATCTTCCTGTTCTGTTTTCTGGATTCGCCGTGTATAAACCGCTAGGCTCGTCGCGATCCCACGCCTACGCCCTACGCCCTACGCCCTACGCCCTACTCCCTACACCCTACGTATGTCTCTCATCAAACTTTCCAAAGTCTTCCTGGCAGTCTCGACCGTTGCCATGATTGCCAGCATCGTGCTCTTCTTCGTGCCGGGCCCCATGCTCAGCATGGAGTTCACCGGCGGAACGCTCATGAACATTGTCCCTCCTGCCGGCACAACGAAAGCCGATATACAGAGTGCAATGGAGAGCTTCCGCACTGTCGATGACAAATCGCTCGGATACTTCACCCTGTCAATGACACGCGAGGGGGATCTGCTCATCCGTTCACGCACGCTCACGAACGAGGAACACCTCGCACTGCTCGCCCATCTGGAGCAACAGGCCGGCGGCACGATTGAGGAGAAACAGTTCACGACCATCGGACCCACCGTGGGCGAAACCCTCAAGCGCCGTTCGGTTTACGCCCTCATTTTCGCCTCCATCGGCATCGTGCTCTACATCGCCTTCGCGTTCTACCGCGTTCCCCGCAAACTCTCGCCGTGGCGGTTCGGCGTCTTCGCCGTCGTGGCGATGCTCCACGACATTCTGATCACCTCCGGCATTTTCATTATTTTAAGCCGTCTTACGAACTTCGAATTTGACATGCTTTTCATCACTGCGCTCCTGACCGTGTTGGGATACTCCGTGAACGATACGATCATCATCTTCGACCGCATCCGCGAGAACGTCGCTTTCGCCGACAAGCATGAGGATTTCGCCCTGACCGCCGAGCGCAGTCTGCGGGAAACCATCGTCCGCACGCTCAACACCTCCGTCACGACGCTCATCATGCTCTTCTGTCTGTTCTTCCTCGGTTCCGAGAGTGTGCGCTGGTTTATCCTCGCACTCATCGTGGGCATCGGCCTCGGCAACTACTCGTCCTACTTCGTCGCTACTCCGCTCTTAGTCTTCCTCCGGAAGAAGGAGTGAGGCGTTCCGCATGGACTCTATGACCCATCCCCCGAAAATTGAACGGGAGAAGAACGGCCGGATCGAATGCACCGTGGAATACACGAAAGAGGAGGTGCTCTCCGCCGAAGAGAAGGCGCTGCACGCCCTCGCGGAAACAGTGAAGATCCCTGGTTTCCGCCCCGGCAAAGCCCCGCGCGAAACACTGCTGCAGAAAATCAATCCCGACGATCTGCTGGAGGAAACCATCCACGGCCTCCTGCCGGAAATCATGGAATCGCTCGTGAAGGAGCAGAACATCCAAGCGATCATCTCGCCCAAGGTTGCTTTGAAGAAGCGCGATCCCCTCACCCTGAGCATCGTCTTCGTCGAGCGCCCCAACGTGACGCTGAAAGGAGTCGACAAGATCAAGATTGCGAAGAAGGAACCGAAGGTGGAAGAGAAAAATGTCGACCGCATGGCGGACTTCATTCTGCGCAAGCACGAGACAGCAAAAGAAACGGACCGCGGCGCGCAGGAAAAGGATCGCGTCACGATGGATTTCTGGGGGGCGGACAGCGAAGGGAAGGAAATCGCCCCGATCCGCACGCAGGGCCACTCCGTCGAACTGGGCGGTCAATCACTCATTCCCGGCTTTGAAGAGGCACTGATGGGCGCGAAGAAAGGCGAGGAGAAGATGTTCACGCTCACCTTTCCGAAGGACTATCACGCGAAAGAGCTCGCAGAGAAACCCGTGACTTTTCACGTCACCGTGACCAGGGTGGAGGAGGTCAACGTCCCGGAACTGACCGACGCATTTGCGAAGGAGCATCTGCACGTGGAATCCGCAGAAGCTTTCCGCAGGGAATTGCGGAGCTCGATGGTGGCGCAGGAGGAGCATCTGGATCACCAGCGGCGCGAACAGGAACTGATGGCGGCCATCGGCAAGGCGACGGTGGTGAACCTGCCGAAGGAACTCGTTGAGGAAGAGGAGCGCGGCATTCTTTCGGATATGGAAGAGCAACTCAGAAGGCAGGGAAAATCCCTGCAGGACTGGATGCAAGCGACGAAGAAGAAACCCGAAGATCTCAAGAAAGAGCTGGAGCAGCGCGCCACGGAACGCCTGACGCTCCGTCTCGGCATCCGCGAGCTGCTGGAAGTGAAACAGATCGCCGTGAGCGATGATGAGATGCAACAAGCGGTGAACGGACTCGTAGGTCCCCTCGCGGAGAAAGAGCGCAAAGAAGTGGAGCCGGCGTACGCGAAGGGCGAACAGGCCTACGATCAGCTCAAGTGGCAGAAGCGAGTGGAGAAGCTGTTTGAACAGATGTTGAGTTGAGTGATGTATCTCTTTTCCTCACACACTATCTCCACTTCACCCCGATGCGCCTTTCGGAGCTCGATTGCCGGTACATCTTGCACTTGTCGCGGTGGACCATAACCGTCCCCATCCGGTTGATCACTCCGCCGATCTTACCGCGCGGTTCGGCCTCCGGTGCGCAGCACTTGGCGTAGCGCGTGGGCATGGGCACGCTCCCCTCCACGACGATTGCATTGTCTTTGCGCTGCAGTCTGCCGGTGCGCTGCTTGCGCTGCTCCTCCTCGACGACCACACCGTGCAACGCCTCGAGACGGTGGAAGAAGGAAGAGGGTTTCTCGGCGCCCTGACCGACCTTCATGAGCAGATCCTCCCGCTGCTGCATGGAAAGCACTTCACCGTCACAGACCTTCAGAATCGTCAGGGCCGTATCGAGCGGTGAAAGATGGTGTTTGCGCAGTTCTTCATTGAGCAACTGCCGTCCGTGGTCCACAAGGCGCGGCCGGTCTAAGGCGGCGAGGTAACGCTTGAGCTTGGCGCGGGAGGACGCCATCTTGAGCATCTGCATCCAGCGTGTGGAGGGACGCGGAGGCGACTGCTTCTGGATTTCGACGACGTCGCCGTTCTCGAGGTTGTACGACAGCGGGACGATGGATCCGTTCACGCGCGCGGCACTGAAGGCAAGGCCGAGATCCGTATGCACGGTGAAGGCGAAATCCAGCGGCGTGGCGCCTTCGGGCAGCTCCACAATCTCGCCTTTCGGCGTGAGCACGAAGATGTGATCCGCATAAGGATGAGTGTTCGTCCCTGCCACAGACTCGTGCGAGAGGAGCATTTTCTTCAACTGGGCGTTATGCATGGCTTCGGTCGTCACACCCTCCTTGTACGCCCAGTGGGCGGCAATGCCGTACTGCGATTCGCGGTGCATGTTGCGCGTTCGGATCTGCACTTCCACGAACGCATCGGACGGAGTGCCGGGTAACTGCAGGATGGTCGTGTGCAGGCTCTGGTACCCGTTCGGCTTGGGAAAGGCGATGTAATCCTTGAACCGGTGCGCAACAGGACGACCCAGCTGGTGCAGAAGCCCGAGGACCTGGTAACACTCCGCTTCGCTTTCGACGATCACGCGCAGCGCGTACAGATCGAAGAGATCGCGGATATGCGTAATCGCCTTCTCCTGCATTTTAAGGAAGATCGAATAGATCTCTTTGCTGCGCCACTCGATCTCGGCATCCATATCGCGGGCACGGAAGAACCCCCTGAGCTCCTCCGCGGCCTGCGGAAGGAAGCGCCCCTTCTCTTCATCAAACTGCCGGATTTGTTCCGCAATCCGCTCGCCGTCCAGAGGGTACATCACCGGGAACGCATGGTTTTCAAGCTCGTGCTTGAGGGCGTAGATACCCAGTCGTGCGGCCACCGGCGCGAAGAGCTGCAAGACATCCTGACAGACGGTTCTGCGCTCCTCCTCGGGGATATCATCAATCATGCGCAGAATGGCCGCGCGATCGCAGAGCGTGATGAGCACCGTCCGCACATCATCCGATACCGAGAGGAGCATGATGCGCAGATCTTCGATGCGGCTGCGTCGCGCGCGCAGCGTCACGTGCGAGAGCAGGTGCACGTTGCTCACGAGGGCGCGCACCGCGGGACCGAATTCCTCCTGCAGCCGCGTGAGCGTGATGGCGCCGTTATCCAGCGCATGGTGCAGGAGCACGGCGATGACCGACTCTTCATCGGGATGGAACGGCGCAAGCGCCTCGAGCGTTACAAGTGCGTGATCGAGCACGCGCACGCCCGAATGGTGCATCCGTTGTCCGTAGAGATCCTGCGCCAGACTCAGCGCCCGCATGAGGCGCCGCTCATCAAGCGCGGGAACCTCGCCATTGATGGCGAGCCGCGAGAGGACGGCCGTGAGTTCGGCGGTGGTGACGAGTGTCATCGGGACGCACATTCTAGCACCATCAATGCCGGAGAATAGCCCAATAGTGGGGTTTTACACAGTCGGAACGGACATCGGTCAACCGGTGAGCATCGCGTGGCAATGCGCAAAATCGTCATCGCCGTCACTTCTCGATGACCAGAGTGACCCTTTGACTACGCTCCCGCCTTCGCTCAAGCTTCGACAGGCAGGAGGGTGACACACATGGAGATCCGAACCTGGCCTCACTTCTCAAGGATGAGTGTCACAGGGCCGTCATTGGTGAGCTGGACAGACATCGCAGCCCCGAAGCGTCCGCCCTCGACTTTTTGCACGTCCAACTCCCGGAGTTTCTGCATGAAATACTCGTAAAGAATCTTTGCCTCCTCGGGACCGGCGGCTGCCGTGTAGTCCGGACGATTCCCCTTCTGGATATCCGCTGCGAGCGTGAACTGCGAAACGACCAGCACCTCCCCGTGCACATCGAGGAGCGAACGGTCATTCACTTTCCCGCCGACACTATCGAACAGCCGGAGTTTCACAATTTTTTCCGCGAGCAATTGGGCCTGCAGGGAGGTGTCGCCTTTCATGACACAGAGAAGAATGAGATACCCCGCACCAATCGCACCGACTATTTGCCCGTCGACGGTAACGGAGGCTTCCTTCACGCGCTGGAGTACGAGACGCATGAGGACAGTGTAGCGGAAATGCACACCGTAGCTGGGATGCGCGCATCCCAGCTACGGATCATCACATCCGGGAAAGGAGTTCCAGCAGGTACCGCCGCATACCATCGCTGTCCTGAGATGTTTCTGCCGACGCTTCCGGCATGCCGCTGAATGCACCGAATCCATGTTGAATTTTCTGAGGACGCTGGGCAGGTCGGGGAACGAGTACGATGGGAACAGCCACCGCATGGGGCACACGCGCCTCAGCAACATCGGTCATGATGCGTGACGCAGACGGAACCCTGAGTGAACCGGAAACAACTAATCGGGGATCACACCACCGCTTGAAGTGTGCCTGTAAAGCTCCTCCGGTGGCATTGGCCAGATCCCGAGCACCGTAACCGTCCGTGACCACCTGTACGGTCTGACGTGACTTGTCGGGCGCAACGCTCTCCGCACCGTAGACTCCCACATGATTGGAAATAATCCCCGCTCTCAGTGCATCGAGTTTCGATGCATCACGCATACGAAGAACGACAATCATTTCGAAGGACTGTGACCCTGGTGGATGCGGATGGCAACTGAGCTGCACAATTTCAACTGTTTTCCCCTCTGCTTCCAGCTGACGAACGACATCCAGCTGCGGCCCGACTCGTCTGTCTCCAACAATACGCAGTGTCACCTCCTCACCACGTTGCGAAACACCGCTCTTATCCGTGCCCTGCACGAGATCATCCACCTCCGGACGGGAGGCAAGACTCTCATAGACGGGCTGGACACGAACACGGCTCCCTAAGCCATTTGCCGCATGCAGGAAACTCAGTATCCGCTCGATGACAGAAAGAGCTGCCGTGAGCTGGAGTCTTACCTCACCCCCTTTCTCCACCTTTATGGAACCACCCAATTGGGTCATCGTATATTTCAGAAACGCAGCCTGATCATGATGACAATTGAGGAGCAGGCGCAGGTGCTGCCGCGCGGATGCTTCCATATCTCGGACTGCGTCGACTCCCTTCCCCATACGCAAAATATCTGCGGGTTTCCTGAGCCATGGCTGCTTTTCCGATAGCAACGAGGGCGGAAGGACCAGCGCCACCTTCCTGCCGCCATCCGGCGCCGGCGTGATGGTGAACTCTTCGGGATGGTATCCGTCCCCACGCACCGCCCCGAGCATTGCGGCCACACCACCCCCATGCAGCGTCGCTTCGAAGACCTCCGTTGATACTTCTTCTCTCAGCATGAGAACATGCTGCAATGTTCAATACATCCTGTCTAATTTTCTTCCATAAATTTGACATATTTTCATTTGATTGCTTATCAAGCAACATAAACCGTGCGGAATGATTGACTCTCCGTCATTTCTCTCTATCCTTTGGTTTCGACCGAAGACCGAGGGCACAAGGCCGCAGGCCGAAATAAGCCCCTCCGAGGCATACAGCATCGGCCACCCGGTTCCGACTTGGTGCTTCGTGCCGTGTGCCTCGCTGGTCTCCCGGTCCAAACGGGAGATTTTTTTAAGC
>JAQTQU010000061.1 GCA_028712095.1 Candidatus Peribacteraceae bacterium | reverse complement strand
TTCCCGGAGTGAACAAACTCAATAGGGACGCTGTGGCGCGTATCCGCTCGGCGGTCAGCGACCACAAGGGAGAGTTCCAGCTGAACGTGGCCGTCCGGCAGCTGGATGCTGCGACCGCAGAAATCCGCTTCACGCTGGCAGCGATTCTGGAACCAACCCAACGGGAACCTTACGCGCTCGGTGAAACGGTCGTCCCCCTGAACGAGGATGTGCGTCTGGACGAGATCGTCCAATGCGCCGTGGCAGCAATCACGCGCTTTGAGGAGGAAGACCTGGAACGACGCTGACGGGCGACAAGAAGAAGCACCTATTCTCCCTTGAGTAAGCGTCGTTCTGGCATACTACCCACACATGACTCCCGTTCTTCTCTGCTTGCATGGATGGGGCGGCTCGAAAGAATCATTCGAGGAACTCCGCGCCGCACTCGATAACGAGGACATCCTGATCCTCACCCCGGACCTGCCCGGCTTCGGCGCGGAGCCGGAGCCTGACCGGCCATGGAGCGTGGACGACTACGCCGATTGGGTGGAGGACTGGATACAAAAAACCCTACGCCCTACGCCCTACGCCCTATCCCCTCTTCTGCTCCTCGGACATTCGCACGGCGGTCGCATCGCAATCAAATTGGCCAGTCGGCAGACAACGAGAAACGAACAACGATCAACAATCAACGCGCGCTTCGAACACCTCTATCTCTGCGCCGCTGCCGGAGTCCGCCACCGATCGCTCAAAAGGTCAGTCGGCAGAGTGCTGGCAGGCATCGGACATGCACTTTTCGCCATCCCCGGTCTCTCTCGGTTGGAACCGTATGCAAAAAAAATGCTCTACAAAATCCTCCGCGAACACGATTACGAACGCGCTTCACCCGTGATGCAGAAAACCTTCGCGAAAGTGACAGAAGAGGATCTCACCCCCATCCTCTCTGCAATCACCATCCCCACCGATCTCTTCTGGGGCGAAGACGATACGTACACTCCGGTCAAAGACGGCTTCACCATGCATACGGCCATCCGCGGGAGCGTGCTCCATACGTTCGCGGGAACCCGCCACCGCGTCCATCGCGACCGCGCACTCGAAATCGCCTCAGTCATCCGCAACCACCTCTGAACATTCAGATCCCGTCAAAAAACAAAACAACAAACACAAACAACCATCGTCCTAATCCCCAAGTCCTAATCCCTAAAATGTCCCTCCTCCTCATCCTCCTTACACTCACGGCAACGCTCTCGCCTCTGCTCACCTTCGCAGCACTCTGGCAGGTGAAGGAGTGGCGGTTCGATCGTCTTCGCGAGCACCTGCGCAGCGAGGGGCTCTTTCTGCAGACCTTCGGATTCCTCAAGCCGCTCATCCTGCTCCTCTCGCTCCCCGTCTTGTTGCACGAATGGGTACCGCACCTGACATGGACCATCGGGGTGCTCTCGATCCTCACGATCCTCACGATCATCCGGCTCGCGCTCAACCGTCAGCCTCGACCCGTGTGGACAGTGAAGGCCATCACACTCATGGGCAGTGCTGCGTTTCTGGTATTGGTATCCTGCTTCTTCGTGCTGCTCTTCCCTGTCGTGCACACGCCGGCGCTCGTGATGATTCCGCTGCTCTCGCCGTTCACGCTCATTGTCTCGTGGGGAATATTTCTGCCTGTCGATCGCATGATCAAGCGCCGCATCATGCGTCGTGCACGCAGTGCGCGGGACAGTCACGAACAGCTGATCGTCATCGGCATCACGGGCAGTGTGGGAAAAACAACAACAAAGGAGCTGCTCCTGCACCTGCTCAAGGATCAGGGAGCGCAGGCCACGCCCGCATACGTGAATGCGGAAATCGGCGTGGCACGGTGGATGACCCAAACACTTTCCGGAACTTCAGCGCCCAAGATCCTCATCGTCGAGATGGGCGCGTATCGCAGCGGCGAGATCCGGAAGCTGTGTCGGATCGCCCGGCCGCTCATCGGCGTCATCACCTTCATCGGATCGCAGCATATGGCGCTGTTCGGATCGCAGGAACTGCTTCTTACAGCCAAAGCAGAGCTCTTCGATGCGCTGCCGCAGGAGGGGGCCGCCATCGTGAATGGCGACAGTCCGTTCGCGGAGGCCCTGCGCAAACACGCACGATGCCGCACCGTCACGGTCGGCACGGGAGGGCCGGCGGACCTGGAGGCGTTCGATATCGAAGAAACCGCAACCGGGCTGCGGTTCCGCACAGACAGTACGATGATCACCTGTCCGCTGCACGGCACGCACAACGTGACCAATCTCCTCCTTGCGATGGCGGCCGCCGAAGTGTTGGGAATGAAACGACCCGACATCGCACGCAGGCTCATGAGCTTCCGTCCTCCGGAGCATACGTTCTCGGTGCGCACGGTGGGGACCGTCACGCTGCTCGATGATACGCACAATGCCAGCCCCGCCAGTTTCAAAGCGAGTCTCGGCTGGAGCAAGGGACAACCGGCGGAAGAGAAGGTGTTGCTGACGAGCGGACTGATCGAGCTGGGTGAAGAGGAAGACCGCGTGCACGCGCAACTGGGCACCGAGGCCGCCGGCGGCTTCTCGCGCGTCATCTTCGCGCATCCCCGGCACGCGCGCTCCTTTGCACGGGGATACGGAACGCCGGTGGAAATCCTGTCGAAGAAAACGAAACCGGTATCTGCCGGAGCACTCTTCGTCTGCGTCGGGCGTATTCCCGAAGAAACCGTCCGCCGTCTCCTGCCTGATTCCACTTCCCGACGCCCTACGCCCTAATCCTATGTCCTTCTTCCATCCCATCCACCACACCTTCGCCCCGCACGTGAACGGCGCTGCCGTGCTGCGCACGCTCTCGCTCTTGCTCCAGCCGTGGAAGTGGCGGGAGGGGCCGGAACGCGAAACACTGCGCAAAGAACTGACTCGACGGTACAGCGCCGACGTGTTTTTGTTCGCCTCGGGTCGTGAAGCATTGGCTGCGCTCCTCATGGCACTCAAAGGCCCCGAGCGCGCGGAAATCATCGTGCAGGCGTTCACCTGTCTCGTCGTGCCGAACGCCATTCAGGCTGCGGGAAAAGTTCCGGTGTACGCCGATATCGAGCAAGACACCCTCAATCTCGATGTTGCGGATGTCGAACGCCGCATCACCCCGCGCACGCAGGCAATCATCTGCCAGCACACGTTTGGCATTCCCGCCGATACGTACAAATTGCGCGCCCTCTGTGACCGGTACGGCCTGCTGCTCATTGAGGATTGCGCGCATGTCATGCCCGATGAAACGGGACCACAGACAATCGGAAAGGATGGAGACTTCATGCTTTTGAGCTTCGGACGCGACAAGGCGATTTCGGGCGTCACGGGCGGCGCCATGCTGTCGAAGCGACCGGATATCTCGGTGAGCCTGCGTGCGCAGGAGGGGGATGCCATCTCGCTCTCTCTGCTCCGGATCAAGCGCCTGCTCTTCTACCCGCTCGTGTACTTTGTCGCGCGCCCACTGTACGGAATAGGCCTTGGCAAACCGCTCCTCTGGCTCGCGAGGAAGATCGGCGCCCTCGTGCCCATCCTCACGAAAGAGGAGAAGCAGGGCCGCATGGATGCACGCCTGCATCGTCTTCCCAATGCCTGTGCCTCACTCGCCCTCGCGGGGCTCCGGGATCTCACGGCAATCAACGATCACCGGCGCGCGCTCACCAAGTACTACTTTGCCGAGGCAGCTCGTCACCGCTGGACCTTCCCCAAAGCCATCCATCCCGACCTGCCGCTCCAGAAGTTCCCGCTGTTTACGAAGAACGCCGAAGGTATCCGACGGTCTTTAAAGAAGCAGAACATCCACCTGCAGGACGGATGGTCCGGGTGCACGATCTGCCCACCAGGGAGCCCGATGGAGGAGGCAAGCTACCGGCCGGGATCGGATCCCCGTGCAGAATCATCCGCACAGCAGATTCTCAATCTACCCACGCACCCGACGATGACGAAGGAGCAGGCACGGATGCTTGTGGATAAACTGCGGAATCTCCTGAAACAAACAAATTAGACGCTCTCAGTGCACGTAACTCGCCGCATTGATGTCGATAGTCGTTCCCGTGGCGTGATCTGCCAGACCACTCAGCAAAAAGGTGACCATCGGACTGATATCGTTTGGCTCGGTCAGCCGCTTGAGAGCGACGCCTTCCAGCAGAGCCGCTTCGCCATACTGCTCCAGTGCCTCTTTCGCCATATCGGTTTTCACCCAGCCGGGGGCGATGATGAAACATTGGATGTCGTCCTTTCCAAAATCACGAGCGATGGATTTACTGAGAGAGACAACGCCTCCTTTGGAAGCTGCATAGCAAAGATAATCCTCCGTATCACCGCGGAACGCCGCGCGCGATGCGACATTGACGATCCGCCCTCCTCCGCGCTTTCGGAAGTGCAGGACCGCTTCCCGGCAGAGGATGGAAACTGCACGGAGATTGACCGCGAATACTTCATCGCATTTCTCCATCCACTGTTCATCCTGAAGCGGCGCCAGAGGACAAATACCTGCATTGTTCACCAAGGCATCTATATGCCCGAATTGCTGAATAACTTCCGCAAAAAGGCGCTGACAGGCAACCGGATCCCTGAGATCAGCCTGAAAAGCCGCAGAATTATTACCTGCCTCTTGAACGGTGCGGTTGG
>JAQTQU010000025.1 GCA_028712095.1 Candidatus Peribacteraceae bacterium | reverse complement strand
TACTACGGTTTCGTGCTCCGGATGGGGGAGATGGGATTTCTCATCCCCACGTTTTTACTCAATTCCATTCTTCCGATCGTGAGTGAACGACGCGAACGCGGGGAGGATGCCGGCCCCCTGCTCGGCAAAACGTTCCTCCTGCTCCTGCTCCTCGGAACGACCGCAGGATTATTCGCGATGCTCTGGCCACGGCCGCTGATCGCCCTGCTCATCACCCGCGAGTATCTTTCGACCGCCGGCCATCCCGGAGCGGATACGGCCCTGCGACTCGCCAGCATCCCCATGTTTCTGTACGGATTTATTCTGTTTTCATTCTACATGGCCCTGGTCCACGGCGAGTGGAAGCGCCTCATCACCACGCTGATCGCAGGTGCCCTGCTCTCGGTCGGCAGTAATCTGCTGCTCATTCCCCGGCTCGGCTTTGTGGGGGCAGCCATGACCGCCATCATTGTACAATCGCTGCTCGTCAGTCTGCTGCTGCCCGCAACGCTGAAATACACCCAGCCGTTGTTTCCGCCAACGGCGTTCGTGCGATGGTTCGTCTTCTCGCTGCTGCTTGCCGTCTGCCTCTGGCTCTCGCTTCCGTTCCTCGCCAGTGATGTCCTCACGTTCATCGGGCTTGCCGGTGCGGGTATCGTGCTGGGAATCCTGCTGTGGATCACCGGCCTCTTGCAGCTTCTTGGGGCTCTGCAACAGCATTCGCTCGGCCTTGGCGGAAAAAGCGGGATCTGATATAATAGTGTTAAAGACACACCACACATCTATGACGAGCCGCTCCTCTTTTCTCACTGTTGCACTCCTCTGTGCTCTCGCAGCTCCTCTGCTTGCACATGCCGAAGCCCCCGCAAGTGTCACCGGTCTGCAGGCACAGGCACAGGCGGATGGAAGCATTCTGGTGCAATGGGCGTCTGTTTCAGGAGATATCGCGGCATACCGCGTGTACTTCAGCCAGAAATCCATTCTGGAGAATGACGGATACTACGATGACGTGGAAACTGCCGAAGGGGCAATGACGAGTCATACGCTCCGCAATGTTCCGGAGACGTTTTCAACGGTGTTCGTGAGCGTGATGGCGGTGAATACACAGGGAGAAGAAAGTCCGTACTTTACGGAGGAGATACGCGTGGACAGGATCGCCACGCCACCGACTCCGCCCGCTTCCTCTTCTGTGAGTACACAGCCCCCTGCTGCTTCCTCCTCCATCCCGCAGAGCTCATCTGCACAGTCCTCCCTGCATCTGCTCTCCGCACAGGCACTCTCCGCCGCGCGCATCGGCCTTCTGTTCTCGGCAACCCCGGTCATTGACGCCGCACAGGCGCCCTCTGCGTTTTCGATCATTGATGCACAGGGCACGCCGCTGCCGATCGAGCAACTCACCATTGAAGGCAGGAATGCCACGGTGCAGACCGTGCGGCAGGCCGCTGGCGCGGTCTATCAGATCCGTCTGACAGAGCCGCTTGCCGGAGAGGGCGGGCTTTCACTTGATCCCATCGACCGCACCGCCTTCTTCACGGGACATGCCACCGGGCTGACGCCCGAAGAGGCGGCGGCCCGCGCCCCGACACTGCGGCAGCAGACCGCACCCGCCCAGCAACAGCAACCCGCTGCTCTTCCGGGAACGGCACAGCCGCAACCGGACAGTCTGCCCGATGTCGTGAACTTCCGCCTGGAGGCGAGCCCGCAGACAAACCAGCTCTTTAACGTGACCGGCCGATGGGAGTATGACCCGTCTACGCCGGAAGGCGCGTTCATCGTCGTCCGCCAGAGCCGCGATGGAGGCAGAACGTTCAATGCGCCCGAATTCCTGCCGGGCAATCTGGACGGCGTGCAGATCCCCAATGTCACGCCACAGAACTTCGGACTCATGGTGTACGTCACCGATATCTCCGGCCACTCTTCGCCCGGAGTGTTCCGTTCGATCTTCACCTGGAATACCCCGCAGATGGTTGCGCCGACCGCGGCAGTCGTCTCTTCTTCCGCAAGCTCCGCGGCCGTGTCATCGGCTTCGGCCCTGACCGCCCCCGAAACCCCCAAAGCCAAGCGCCTCACGCAGACCGGAGCGGGTTCCATGCTCGGATTGGCCGCCCTCGGCGCGCTGGTCGGCTGGAGAAAAACACGGAAGAAAACCGCCTGAGAAAGAGATGACCAAAAGGGCAGAACCGCTGTACAGTGCGGGACTTTATGCCGATACCCGCGCAACGCCGGCGATTCATTCTGATACTGTGCGCGGTTCTTGCCGCCGCTTCGCTCGTACTCGTTCGTGAAGTGCGGAAAGTGCCTGACGGACATTTGATGGTGAAGTTCTTCGATGTCGGTCAGGGGGATAGTGCTCTTCTTACCAGTCCGTCAGGAAAAACCGTGCTCATCGACGGAGGACCGGACCTCTCTGCGCTCGAGGCTCTCGGCAATGCCCTGCCGCTCTCGGCCAAATCCATCGACCTTCTCATCCTCTCGCATCCCGATCCCGATCATTTCACCGCATTCCCGGAAGTACTGCGAAGATTCAAAGTAGGCGCACTGCTGCTCCCTGCCATCGAGAACGACGAGGAGCCGTACCGGGCGCTCCTCGCGATCGCGCGGGAGGAAGGCGTACCCCTCGTCGCCGCGGATCCGAAACAGGACATTGATCTCAAAGACGGCGTCATGCTCGACATCCTCTGGCCGCCAAGTCCCGTTCCTCCTATGGAAGATAATGATGCGTCGGTGATCGTACGCGTTTCGCACGGCACGGGATCTATCCTGTTCACGGGGGATCTGAGTATCAAAGGGGAGGAAATCCTACTCGCATCGGGAATTGATGTATCAGCGGATGTACTGAAAATCGGCCATCACGGCAGCCGCTTCAGCTCTTCGGATGCATTCCTCGCCGCCGTGCATCCCCGCCTCGCCGTGATCTCCGTCGGGAAGGAGAACCACTACGGGCATCCGAATCCCGAAGCTTTGGGACGACTTGAACAAGCCGGAATCCCGGTGCGTACTACGATGGAAGAAGGGGAGATCAATTTATCGTTTTAGAAACCGGTTCGCTCCTGTGCCTTTCTCCGTTCTTTTCTTTTTCTAACCTCCACCCCTAACCCCTCCTCCCGAGGAGGAGGGGCATAGATGTGTTGCTGTATTATTGAAAGAACCGTATCGAGACGATGAAGGACTTGCCTATTGGAAAAACGAAGGGTCTTGATGGAGAGTTCTGTGAGAAAAAATCTGTCCCGTGCACGATCGTTCTTCATTTTGGGAGGAGACTTATGAATATCACCGTCGACTTGATGGCGAGACGGAGTTTGGGCGCGTAGAAATCGAAGATGGCGCCGGTACACATAAATTGGCGTCTGAAGCGCACGCCGAGCTGATCGTAACGGAGATGCTGCCACAGGATTCTTTCTGCCTCCGTGGGGTTTTGTCGCATTTCTCTTGCGAATGAGAGTTGATGATATGGGCGGCATGTACGACTTCTTTGGTGCTCCCCTTCCTCCCCGGGAGGAAGGGGCAGGGGGATGGAGGTTTTGATCATAAGACAGATATTCGAAGCATTGCCGATCAAGGGTGCATCACCGCAAACGCAACCAAAGCTCTTCGTTATTCCTTAACTGCTCTTTCACTGCCTTCACATCTTTAGGGTCGGCACTATCTTCCACCCATGCGCGCCAATCGGGGTCAAAACCATCCATACTGCCCCCATCACACACCATACAATCAAGAATTTCCTGTCGAGAGGGTTGACCTGTAAATCCATTGGACTCTCCGGCACCCTGAATGCTCATTTCCTGGACGAGTTCAGGATAGCAAGAAAGGGTTGCTGGATGAGACGCAAGTACGCTTCGAGCAGCCATCGCACATTGTTCTCCCATACCGAAGAGACGATTCTTCAGCGCGGTGAGCGCAGGCCCCACATTTGGAGCCTGCTGAAAGTGTGTCTCCTGCCAAATCATGTTTTCTCCTTGGTCCCGCACGAGCACTCCGAGTGCCCTGAGCATCTTTCTTCGCTTCGCATTGGGTTGGCCTGCAGTATCGAGTGCTTCCTGTGTTGTCATTTCATTCGTATGATCTTTGCTCATATTTGATAATATATCATTTTTATGATTTCAGTCAATAATACAGACAGACCTGTTTTTCGTTTTCCGAAGCCGGTTTTGGCGTACCATACCCCCGTGAAAGCCCTCCTCCTCCTCGCGGGACAGAGCAAGCGTTTCTGGCCGCTCCAAGAGAAATCCCTCTTCCCGATTTGCGGGAAGACCCTGCTCGCAATCCAGGTGGAGAACCTGCGCGCCGCCGGTGTGCATGAAATCGTGTTGGTCGGAGGCCGCCATAATCTGGAACAGGCGAAAATGCTCTGTCCGGACCTCCGTATCATCGAGCAGGAAGATCTCTCTCTCGGCATGCAGGGCGCGCTCTTGAGCGCCCTGCCTTCCGCCGGAAAAGAAGCGGTGATGGTGATCGGCGGGAACGATGTCGTGGAACCGCAGGCCTACAACGCGCTCAGAGCAGCGGCCGCGAAGAAGGGGACAGATGGTGTCCTTCTTGCCAAACGCGTCACGACGTATTTTCCCGGCGGCTACCTGAAGCTTACTGGTGAACGAATCGAAACGATCGTAGAAAAACCGGGCGCGGGGAAGGAGCCGAGCGACCTCGTCACGATCGTCGCCCACGTTCATAACGACCCTGCAGAACTCCTCGCCGAGCTTCAGAAAGCCAAACCCACGGGCGATGACGGATATGAACAGGCGCTGGCCGCTCTCTTTCAAACGAAGACCTACCGTGCTGTTCCGTACGAAGGCCCGTGGCTCCCCGTGAAGTACCCCTGGCACCTGCTGCCCTTGCTGCAGCACGAACTGCAAAAGATCCAAAAACCGGTCATCCACCCGACCGCCCAGATCCACCCGACCGCCGTGATCGAAGGTACTGTGATGCTGGAAGAGGGCGTACGCGTGTTTGCCCATGCGACCATCGTCGGACCCTGCTTCATCGGCAAGCGCAGTATCGTAGCCAATAACGCGCTTGTGCGCGGCTCCAGTATCGGGCCGGACTGCGTGGTGGGATATTCGACCGAAATAAAATCCTCCATCCTCGCTTCGCATGTCTGGACGCACATGACGTACATCGGCGACAGCGTGATCGGCTCCAATGTTTCATTTGGCGGCGGAAGTCTGACCGGCAACTTGCGCTTGGACGAAGGGGAAATCTCTTCGGTGGTGGGGGAGGAGAAAGTCCTGACCGGGCTTACCAAGTTCGGATGCGTGATCGGCAATGACTGCCGCCTCGGCATCCATTCCACCCTGAACCCGGGCATCAAGATCGGGCAGGGAACATTCGTCTCGAGCGGCGTCCTCGTGGACCGTGATATCCCCGAACAGAGTTACGTCTCAATGAAAGGAGGGGAGATGACCATCAGAGAGAACCGATCCGCAGCACCCGTTCCCGAAGCGCGCAAAGAGTTTAAAAGGGGAATTTAAATGCAGCAAATCCATCTGTTTTGTGCAAAAAAGTTATCCACACTCCTGTGGAAAGGTTGGTGGATGGGTTCCTCCTGGGTGAGGGGATGTTCTCCACGTAAACTTTGGTATTTTGGCTTGGTAAAGCCGTAAAGAGATTGTTTGGCTTGCTGCACATCTTCTCCCCTACTTCTCCACAAGTTATCCACACCTCCTCCACAACTTCCAGAGAGCCCGAAAAAACACAAATGGCTTACAAAAAAGAAAAAATGAAACTATTGCTCTCACTTTCCACAGACTACAATGTCGAAGATGAACCTAAGTAGAGAGCCTATGATGACGACGAATTATTAGAGTACTTTCTTTTTATTATTTACTATTGGGTACCACCTTATGAAACTCCTGTGTAAAACTTCGGATCTTCTCCAGTCTCTCACTCTGGTGAGCCGGGCCATCAGCGGGCAACAGGCGCTCCCGATTTTAGGGAATATTCTTCTTGAGGCAGAAGGGAAGCGTTGCAAAGTGAGCGCGACGGATTTGGAGCTGAGTATCGTGACCAGTTTTGAGGCTTCTATTGAAAACGAAGGGTCCATCACCATTCCATCCAAAGCGATCTTGAATTTCGCCCAGTACAACTCGGATCAGGAGGTATTACTTGAAACCAGCGAAGGAACGCAGCTCAAGTGCACATCCAAACATGCCAAGACCCTTATTGCCGGCGAGGCTGCGAGCGAATATCCCACCATTGCTCCCATTGAAAAGCAGATTACTTTCTCATTGGACGCGGCTCCACTTCTGGATGCGCTGCACCATGTCACATTCGCTTCCACTAAAACTTCACTCCGCCCCGTTCTCTCCGGTGTCTATCTTCATGCGGAAAAAGGACATCTCACTTTTGTGGCGACCGACAGTTACCGCCTGTCGGAGTACAAAATCCCCACCAAAGCCTCCACCATCGATATTTCCTGCATTGTGCCGACGAAAGTCCTCGAGGAACTCAAATCCATTCTCTCTTCACGCAAGCCCGAGAAGCAGGAGAGCGGGAAGGAAAAAGAAGAAGAAAAGGACAAAAAGAAGGAAAGGCCGGAGCCGGTACTGATGCCGGTGGAAGTGGCGTTGAGCAATCAGCAGATCGAGCTGCACATCGGGGCCACGCGGCTTCTCTCGCGGCTCATCGACGGACGATTCCCCGATTACAAGCAGATCATCCCCAAAGAGCAGAAGACCACCGTACATCTTTCCGTACGCGAACTTCTGCCGATCGTGAAACGCATGCACTACTTTGCAAAAGAGATCAATAACAACCTCACCTTCGATTTCTCAAAAGAGACGATGTACGTGAAGACGCCGCAGACGCAGGCTGGCCGCGATGAGGCCAGCTTCCCTGTGAAGATCAAAGGAGAACCGAACAAAATCGCCTTAAGCTCCAGTTACCTTCTGGATTTTCTCAGCCATGCCGACGGCGAAAATGAAGTGGAGCTGACGCTGACGGACAGCATGCACCCCGCCGTGTTCCGGTTTCCCAGTAACTCCCTGTTCCTGCATCTGATCATGCCTTTGCGGCTGCAGGAGGAGTAGTCGATCTATTCACAGTTCTTGCTTTTCCACCAGTTTCTTCTATACTGATCCTGTTCGCCGAAGACATCAGACGGCGACACGATCTCTTTAGATTCTCCCTCCTCATTTTTTGTGAGGGGGGTCGAAATTTCGGCTCACTCATCACCGCTCTCGCATCGAGTATGTGCTATTCTCAACACTTCCCACGTCCCCTCACCCTACCCTCTCCCAAAGGGAGAGGAGATTTGGAAACGCAGGGGCGGTCGTGGTTTCCTTGGGGCTCCGTTCATTGGTCTGACATATCTACTCATTTGCAATGAAGCCCTCTCTCCTCCTTGGGAGAGACACTCACCGGGAACTGACGGAACTGCTCAAAAAGGAGCGGCGGCTTGTGCTGTCCGGTGCCAGTAATGAGACGGCGAAGGCGCTGCTGCTTTCTTTGCTGTTGGAACAACACACGCAGCGCACCCTGCTCCTGACGGGGCGGGGGGAAGAGGCGGAGGCCCTGCAGCACTGGTTGCAGTTTTTCGATCAGAACACGCACATTCTGCATCCCATTGAGAACGAAGAGGGTGAAGTGGAGCCCGATGCGTTGCAGGTCTTTCTGCAGTTCATGCAGGGGGAGGAAGCGGCGAACGGCGTCTTTCTCTGCGCGCGCGAGACATGGGACCAGTCGTTCCCGCGGTTTTCCGAACTCCTCGACAGGACACTGACGCTGACGGTTGGCCGGGAGATCAACTTTATAAAGTTCGTGGAAGATCTGATCGAGCGCGGCTACCAGCACGGCGAGGATCTGTACCTTTCGCCCGGCGAGTACCGGCGCATCGGGGATGTGTTCGATATCTTCCCGATCCAGTCCGCGCATCCGTACCGCGTTTCTTTCAATATGGATACGGTCGAGAAGATCATGACCGTCGATCCGGTTGATCTTTCGAAGACGGAAGATGCTGGAACAGAGATGAAGATTTTCCCGCTCCTGTACGAGCAGATGGTTTCCCTCGCCGACCAGCTGCCCGCAAAGGCGCTGCTGGCGATCGACGATCAGGACGACGTGGAGTTTCCTTTGTCCGTATCCGCGCTTCGCTTCACGCCGTTCCCTGAGACCGACGACCATCACGCGCACTTGCGCTACCTCTCCGTGCTCAAGTTCTACACGCTCGGCGATTTTCTCAATGACGTGCGCGACAAACTGACACAGAAGTGGGCGATTTTCGTCGTCACCAAGCGGCTGGAGGAGCTGGAAGGCATCTGCAAAGAGGAACATATTCCCTGCACGACCGATGAGGAGCGTTCCCCCGGGACGCTCACGCTTGTCCCCGCCGAGGAGGATGCACTGCTGCCGCACTCACTTCAGAATCCCGATCTCAAATTCGCCCTGCTCACCGATCGCGAAATCTTCTCGCTCAAGAAAGCGGGAAAGCAGCGCAGCATCCAGAAGCTGGCGCTCGATTTCATCACCTCCCTCGTCCCCGGCGACTACGTGGTGCACATGGAGCACGGCATCGGACACTTCGAGGGCATGACGCAGAAGGAGGTGGACGGGACTCTGCGCGAGTATCTGGAACTGACCTACGCGGAGGGCGACAAGCTGTTCGTGCCGGTGGATCAGGCGGACAAGCTCAGTAAATTCGTTTATGAAGAAGGGCAGGAACCTATTCTCACGCGACTCGGGACCAATGAGTGGAAGCGCGTGATGGCGAAGACCAAGGAAGAGACGGAGCAGATCGCCAAAGAGCTGCTGCTGCTCTATGCCAAGCGCGCGAAGGCAAAGGGGTTTGGCTTCGGGGAGGATACCGACGTGCAACGGAAGTTCGAGGAATCGTTCCCCTACGAAGAAACCCCCGGCCAGCGCAAGGCGATCGAGGATCTGAAGAACGATATGGAGAGTCCTCATCCCATGGACCGCCTGATTTGCGGAGACGTGGGGTTCGGCAAGACGGAGGTGGCCATGCGCGCCGCGTTCAAAGCCGTGCAGGGCGGCAAGCAGGTGGCCGTGGTCGCGCCGATCACCATTCTGGCCGACCAGCACTATCACAGCTTCCGCGGACGCATGGCGCCCTTCTCTGTCCGTATCGAAATGCTCAGCCGGTTCCGCACGGCCAGGGAACAGAAAGAAACTCTGGAGCGGCTGAAGAAGGGGGAGGTGGATATCATCATCGGCACGCACAGGCTGCTGCAGGAGGACGTGAAGTTTCACAATCTCGGCCTCGTCATCGTGGATGAGGAGCAGCGTTTCGGCGTAAAGCAGAAAGAGAAATTCAAAGAGATGCGCGCCTCGGTCGATATTCTCACGCTCACGGCCACGCCCATTCCCCGCACGCTGAATCTGGGTCTGCACAAGCTCCGCGACATCACCACCATCACCACGCCGCCCCCCGGGAGGCTTCCCATCATCACTGAGGTCCGGCGTCACTCCGACTCACTCATCCGCCATGCCATCATGTTTGAGCTCAAACGGAAGGGCCAGATCTTCGTCCTGCACAACCGCGTGGAAACGATCGACTCCTTCGCCGACAAACTGCGCGCACTGATTCCGGAGGCCACGTTCATCGTCGCCCACGGGCAGCTCAAGGCCGACCAGCTGGAATCGCGCGTGCTGGAGTTCAAAGAGGGGAGGGCGGATGTGCTGGTGAGCTCGACGATTATTGAGAACGGCATCGACCTGCCGCGGGCGAACACGCTCATCATCGATGAAGCGGAACACTTCGGGCTGGCGCAGCTCTATCAGCTCAGAGGTCGTGTGGGGCGCAGCCACGTGCAGGCGTACGCATATTTCCTCTATCACGGTCAGAAGCTTCAGGACGACGCGAAGAAGCGTCTGAGGGCGATTGTGGAGGCCTGCGAACTCGGCAGCGGATTCCAGGTGGCCATGCGCGATCTCGAAATACGCGGGGCGGGCGAGATATTGGGCGCCAGCCAGTCCGGCACCATGAATACCGTGGGCGTCAGCCACTATCTGCGCATGCTCAAGGGTGCCGTGGAGGAACTGAAAGCGGGCGAGAAGGGCGAAGCGGAAGAGGAGATCTCGGCCGAGATCCTGCTGCCCGTCGAGGCGATGCTGCCGTCGTTCTTTGTCACCGACGAACAGGAGCGCATTTCGGTGTACCAGAAGCTTGCCGGCAGTGAAGATGCAGCGGTCCTGAAGGAGTTTGAGGAGGATCTGAAAGATGAATTCGGCGAGCCGCCGCAGCCCGTGAAGAACCTGTTCGCCATTCTCAAATTGAAGCTGGCCTGCCGCCACGCCGGGGTGATCCGCATCAAGATGCAGCATGAGGCGCGGGAGGATTTCGTCGTCCTCACACTGGCCGGGCGCGTGACTGCCAAAGAGATCATGCAATTACTCAAAGAGAATCCGCAGTGGAAGATCTCGGGCTCTAACCTGCACCTGCCGTTTACGGAACTCACCAGGAAAGCGGGGACGGATGAGTCCAAATGGCTCTCAGAGCTCACCAAAGAGGTTTCGATGCTCAGTGGGAAGCCGCAATAGAACGATGTACGATTGAGAGATTGGCGATTGGCTGGGACGATAGCTTCACAGTTGAACGAGGGGTGGAGTAATTCGTGAAAATTTGGTATAATTACTTACGAGAAACTTCAGACAAACATCTATGCCGAACCCTCCATCTTCCACAGGTATCCCCGTGATTCCCGCCAAGCGCACCGGCAGGGAAATTTATGACAGCATCATGCGCGAGATCGAGCCGGAACTCCTCAGCGCCGAGCTCCCTTTTCTGGAGGAGAGGTATCAACACGACACCCCCGAACAGCAGAAGAAGAGAGCGGAGCGGTATATCAAGGCCATGGACGAGTACGAAAAGCGCTATGCGCAGTATCGGCAGGAGCGGGAAGGAAAAGCCCGGGCATTCAAGCTTGGGTCTGTTCATTTCGTGGAGAAGCAATCAGCGGATGATGAGCAGGTGAAAATGCGTTCTCTTGAATCCGCTCTCGGCGGTTTCTCCTCATCTCTATGATGTTCCATCCCGATTTCAGTTTTGTGCGAGAACACAGATCGGTCTTTATTACGGGTGCGCCGGGTGCCGCACCGCAGACAGGGGGTGACACTCCGAAGACAGAACTGCCGCCGGAACAAAAGAAGGCAAAAGAGGTGGTCGATGTACTGAAAGATACATTGAAGACTTCCCCCAACAATCTCAATGCCATCAAAGAGCTTGCCGCGATGAAGTTTGAGGAGGCGGAAGCCGATGAGCGGAAATTTCAGGAGGCGTATCACTCAGCGCTCGAGAAAGCGGCCAATGCGTACTTCAAGACGCTCGAAGGAACGGAGGAGGAGAAAGTCAAGAAAGTGAATGAGCTGTTTCAGGGTGCCGGTGCACCGGGCGTAAAACTTGAGAACGGCGTTCTTGTTCTCGGTTCGGAGGAGCCGAAAGATATGGAGGAGGCAGAGGAAGGAGTCGGCCGTCCGCTTACCGATGCAGAGAAAGCGTTCATCAGGAATGCGTTCTCCAATCCTGACCAGGCGGCCGTTGCCGAGCGGGTGATGAGCAAGATGGTCGAAGGCACTCCTGAATTTCAAACCGCGAAGGGGCTCTACGAATCCTTCAATACTCTTGACCCCAAAGAGCGGCAGGCTGTTCTTACCAACCCGCAGGCCCGCGAAAAATTCCGCAATGCTCTACCTGCTGACCAGCGGAAATTTATGGATAAGCTGGCCCAGGATCTGACGGCAGCCAGCAAGGAGCTCTCTGAAGAAGAGCGCGGTGACATCATCGAGGGCGCGGAAAAAGAACTGCAGAAATTCGACGCCACCAAGGCCACCGAGATCGACAAAAACATCATGCTTGCCCGCATGCAGATGCGCGGGATCGACACGAGCGACCCTGACGCTATTTTCAAGAAACCCCCCGAGCTCAAGGTGTTTAAGGGTTCGTCCGTGGAGCGCGGGTTTCATCAGATCATGGGGCTGATCGGCTATGTTCTGCTGAGCATTCAGAAGATGAAAGACATGATGAAGCCGAAGGAGAAGGGAACAGATGCGCCAGCGGGAGACAAGGGCAAGGCGGGGCCGGAAGCTCCTTCGCCGGAAAAGGAAGCCCGTCGGCAACAACTGCGTGAGCAATCAAAGAGAGAGAATAAGCCCCTCGGGCAGATACGGGCAGATAAGCAAGGACGTCTTGACCAGCTTACCCAGAAAGAGCTCCCCGGGCTGCGCAGCAGAATTAATGAGATTCACGATGCCAACGAGGAGGCCGGTCTGAAAGACGAAGACAACACCGATCTGCAAAAACTTACTCCTGAGTTGAAGAAAGCGAAAGCAGAAGCGGCGATCCTGCAATCCGAGACCGGAGAGCTGGATGCGATGAAGCAGGAATCTTCTGCGCTTTCCCATACGCTCAATCAGGACAAGATTCTGCTTTCTGAGATTATAAAAGGTCTGCCTGATGGCGCACGAAAGACCCAACTTATGGAATCCCTCAGGTTCACGGTAGAACCCAACGGGCAATACCAACTCATCATGAAACCCGATGCCGGCCTTACCATTGAGGCGGCCAAGGCCAATTTAAATGTGGTACTTTCCGGTCGCTTGGCGAAGGGTCTATCGGAAAGTATTCATTTCGATGGAACCGATGTGCTGAAAACTCCAACCGAACTTCAGCAGGTTCTTGGACTGCTCACACAAAACATTCGTGAAGAAATTACCCGCATCAATACTCCTCTTGCAGGTCCGGCCGCAGCCCCCGCACCCGCATCGGCTGCTCCCGCAGGTCCGGCTCCCGCTCCGCCAGCGGCACCGCCAACCACACCTGCTCCTGGCGCCTCCGAGGGCGCGGGAAAAAAATAAGGGGCCGGAAAGGGAGACGGTGAAAAATGCTTCTCCGGAAAAGCCGGCCGCAACCAAGAGTATTTCCGGGCAGGAGCTGGCGAGAGGGAGTGAGGCGGCCATCGCAGAGACGGAAGAGCGGATTCGTATGGTTCTCAGTCGGGAGCAGTCGATTATTGACAATAACGAGCAACTCCGTACCTCCACGGGGCTATTTGGCAAATTTCACAGAATGCTGACCCTCTCTGATCCGTACGAGATCGAGATCAAGAACAGCCGTCAGGTCATGAGCACCATGAACTACATGCGTCAGTTTCTTGCGCAGGCAAAACAGGAAACAGATCCGGTTCAGAAAGCGGAACTCATCAACAGGGCGCGGCGCGTGCTCGGCATGAGAGTCGTAACTCCGGAACTGACTGTTTCCGACGAGGTCCCCACGACACGGCAGCGCACCGTACGTGGAACAGAGCACTTCGATGTGGAACAGCAGAACATCGACGTGAGCCGGGATGCCGCTCTGGATGTCGGCATCACCGCGGCAACGCTCGGCGGCGGAGCGGTGGCAAATCTGGGACGGAAGGGTGCGCAGGTTGCAGGAACAGAAGCCATAAAACAAGGCCTGAAATATGCCGCAGCGCAAGGGGCGAAAGAGGGCGCGGTAACCGGCGCAGTTTTCTCGGCAACCACGTCAACGGGAAAGAACATCGATGAAGTCGTGAGTGGCAGAAAAGGAGTGGGCGAGGCCATGCAGGATGTTGCAACGGATACAGCGAAAGGAACAGCGATGGGGGCCGGACTGGGGGCAGGCTTCGGCGTAGCGGCCAAAGGTATCGAGAAGGGCGTAGCACGCATTCGTGCGGCACGTGGCACCGCAGCGGAGGCGGAAGCCGCTGCACAGAGTGGAGGCCAGTCTTCTTCTGGTCCAAGAGAAAGACCTCAGGCCCGGGCGAATCCCGAGCAGGAAGCAAAGGCGAATCCCCGGCAGACAGATACGACACCTGGCACCTCAGAAGGGGCATCGAAAGGATTTCAAAATCCCAATTGGAGGCCAGGTGCCAAATGGCATGAAGTACTTGGAGTAAAGCCGGAAGCAAGCGCGCAAGATATACAGGAGGCTTATCGTGCCCTTGTGAATAAATATCATCCTGACAAAAATCAAGGATCAGAAGAGGCGAAAAAGGTTTTTCAGCAGCTCGGAAATGCGTTTGATGAGGTCAGGAATGCATTTCGGAAGAAAGGACAATTTTTATAATCACAGATGCCGACGGGCGATTCTCGCAATGAGTCACAGCCCCGTGGGTCGAAGTCAACGGAGAATGGCCATAAGGGGCAGGATGCACCGGCGGGCACAGCGAAAGAAAATCCTCGGCAAACAAATGAGGCACCTGGTAACTCGGAAAAGGCAAAAGACGACTTTGAACATCCGCACTGGAGCCCGAAAGCCCAGTGGCGCGAAGTGCTTGGAGTCAAGCCCGATGCGAGTGAGCAGGAAATCAAATCGGCCTATCGCGTTCTCGCACGCAAATTCCACCCAGACAGAAACCAGAGATCAGAAGAAAGTATTTCAGCAACTTCAGAATGCATTTGATGAAGTGAGGAACCGACGAAAGTTTGGTTAGACTGTTGTTTCATTTTGGAATGTCTGTACACTCACCTTTATGTTGCCTGCCAAAATCCCCTTCACCGGGCATATCCTGATGCTCGGATTCGGCGGAGTCGCCAAGTGCACGCTGCCGCTGCTTCTCCAGAATCTCGGCATTTCACCGAAGCAGATCACGGTGATGGATATGGTGGATAACCGCGAGTATCTCGCAGACCTGATCGCGCAGGGGCTCACATTTCGGCAGGAGCGCCTGACGCGCGAGCTGATGGGGCCGCAACTTTTCTCTATCCTGAAGAGGGGCGATCTGCTCGTGGATCTTGCCTGGAATATCGCGTGTACCGACTTGCTGAACTGGTGTCACCGAAACGGCGCGCTCTACATCAACACCTCCGTCGAACTCTGGGATCCCTACGAGGGAAGAGAGCACTTTCATCCCTGTGAGCAGACGCTCTACGTCCGTCACATGGCGATCCGCGCGCTGATGCACTCGTGGAAAGACAAGCCCGGCCCCACCGCCGTTCTGGAGCACGGGGCGAACCCGGGGCTCGTTTCGCACTTCGCGAAGAAAGCGCTCCTCGATATCGGCGAGAGGCTCATCAGTGAAAAGATGCACGACCCGCGCCGCGAAGCAATCAATCATGCCATGCGGTACGGAAACTTCGCCGAGCTCACGGCACTCCTCAACGTGCAGACCATTCACATCAGCGAAATCGATACGCAGATCGCCCACACGCCCCATGATCCGCATACGTTCCTCAATACGTGGAGTGTCGAGGGATTTCGCGAAGAGGGCACCGCACCGGCCGAGATGGGGTGGGGTACGCATGAGAGAACAATGCCGGAGGACGGTTGCGCTCACATATCGGGCCCCCGCAACCAGATCTGTCTCAAGCGCTTCGGCATCGATACCCGTGTGAAGTCGCGCGTGCCGAGCCAGGAAATCGTCGGCATGATCGTGCGCCATGGAGAGGCCTTCACGCTCTCCGATGCCCTGACGACGTGGAACGACGATGGCACGCCTGCGCACCGGCCGACCGTGCACTATGCGTACTGCCCCTGCGCGGAGGCTCTGCGCAGCTTTGAGGACCTGTGTGCTCGCAACTTCGCGGCACCGGACAAATGGAGAATTCTAGGTGATGATATTCAAAGTGGCATTGATGAATTGGGCGTGCTGCTGATGGGGCACGATTTCAAGGCCTGGTGGATGGGGACGATCCTCAGTATCGACGAAGCACGGCGGCTTGTCCCCGGCCAGAACGCGACCACCTTGCAGGTGGCGGCATCGGTGATGGCAGCGGTGCGCTGGATGATCCGCCATCCCAATGAGGGCGTGCGTATCCCCGACCAGCTGCCCCATCGCGAAATCCTAGAAGCAGCTGCTCCCTATCTGGGTTCCCTTCCCTCCATTCCCATCGACTGGACCCCCACGGGTCGGCCGGTTGACGCATCGACTTGGCAATTCGGGAGCTTTCTGACCGATGAAAAGCCGCACGGAAAAGTATTTCGACCGGTTCTGCATTGAACAATGTGAGTCGAATGGAAACAAGGGGGTTACAGTTACCTCTTTATTTTGCGCTTTGATTTGGCCTTTATGACTTTAAAAGAGCGGCCATTTCTTGTCTCAAAGAAAGCGAGAATGCAGGCAATAACTTCCAGAAGCACACCTAGCCAGAAGCAATACTTCGCTATATTAAATGCAGGATTTTTCAGAAGGTATTCATCTGTCTTTTCTTGAAGATCGCGAACATCAACTTGTCTCGATTCTCCATTCGCAAGAGTAATTGAAAAATTGCAATGCATATGTTCACCATCCATATTCAAGGATGGATTGCAGCTGAGTGCGTCGATTTGTGCTATCTGACAATCCTTGAGGTCACCCTTTTCATTCTGCAGAAATTGAACATAGATCCAGAATAATGGATCTGATGCAGTGACTTTTATGCCATTTTGCAGAGATCGCAATGAATATATGAACTTATCGTGATAGGGAACAATCATGTTTCTGTAGCTACTATCCCTGTCTGCATTCGAAGCTATAAATCCGAAAATTTGGAGCAGAAGTCCTATAACGACGAGTATTTTCTTAAACATATTAGAGTTATTAACCTGTAAATCTTATGTGGTGCCATGGGTGGGAGTCGAACCCACAAGTCCTTGCGGACGCTAGCTCCTAAAGCTAGTGCGTCTTCCAGTTCCGCCACCATGGCTTATTCCCGGTGATCGTGGCCGCAGAGTGCCGCTCTCATTCTATCGGATTTTTTCCGTAACCGCAGGTAAGACGCCTGAAGGCGCAGGCACACATTGCGTCGCAGGCAGGGACGCCTGCTCTGGGGGAGGGATGGTGGATTATGAAGGGATTTCCTCTTCCCCGTGCTCGATGCGGTAGGCGCGGCGTGCTGCTTCCCCCTCTCTGCGGATTGCCTCTTTGCCTGCCTGATCACCGCTCTGTCGCTCCTTTGTCTCAACACTCTGCAGACTCTCACGCTCACGGATTGTCGCCTCTTCACGCTTGCGGCGCGTGAGCGCGTCGATTTCCAGCTTGCGCTTGTTCGTTTCGGTATCGACGGCGGTCTGTTTGCCGCGCTTGTCCTGCGTGATTTTGTCGCGCTCCCTGCGTTCATCGGTCTCGATCTTGCGTAGTTCCGCCTCACGCACGCCGACAGGCAGATTGCCGGCCTCGATTCTTCGGCGGCGCATGTCGCCGTCCAGCCGCGACAGCGCTTCCCGCTCCTGTGCCTCCAGTTTGGCTTTCTTCTGCCGTGCCTCTTCGTCTGCGGTTTCCTTCAGTCGCTGCTCCTCCTGATCGGCGTCCGCGCGTTTTTTCCGTCCCTGCTGTTCCGCGCGTCTCCGCTCCTCTTTCGCCTGCAGCTCCGCCTGCTGACGTCCGCGCAGGGCATCCCACTCGGCTTTTTCGCGCGTGTCATCCATCAGTTTTTTTGCCGCAGTCTTCCGGCGTTCCAGCAGAGCCTGCCGGGCATTCTGTTCCTGCATATGTTTCATATAGGCGGCACGCTTTTTGTGCCTCTCTGCATTTTTGGCATCCTGATCCTCCCAGAACTTCCGCTCTTCCTCTTTTTTCTTTTTCATCTCGGCAATCGCTTTCTTGCGATCGGCTTCGGCTGCCTGCCATTCCTTGAATTCCCGCTTCTTGCGTTCCTGTTCCAGAATCTCCGCCTCGGCGAAGGCATGCTGACGCTCTCCGCGCGCTTTCGTTTCTTGTTTGCCCTCCGCCCGATGTTCCTTCTCCTTTTCCAATTGCTCGCGCTTGAGTTCCTGAGCACGTTCCAATTGCTTCCGGAGGTCGGCCTTTTTGGGGTCAATCGGTTCGGCCATATCTGGATAGTATAGCACAAATCGCCTGTTCGCGCTTGTTTCCCCAATCCATTCCAAGACAGGCCCAGATCCGTTTCTGTCGCGTTCAGCGCACGCCCCTTGC
The DNA here is from genome assembly GCA_028712095.1 of Candidatus Peribacteraceae bacterium. Lineage (GTDB taxonomy): Bacteria > Patescibacteriota > Gracilibacteria > Peribacterales > Peribacteraceae > Peribacter. The sequence goes on along the minus strand of JAQTQU010000025.1, from coordinate 2,713 downwards.
CTTGAACAGCGGCATGTACTTCTTGTCCTCGACCAGAATGTGGTGCTCCATCCACTCCTTCGCAAAGTCGGCGATTTCCAGGACGAGCGGATGAGGGTCCGTTCCCTTCAATCGCCTGGCCCGTTCGAGGAACTCCCGTGCCTTCGCGCGGAACACGTCGTGTTCCTGCGTGTGGGCGTCCGTATTCTTATACTGAAAGATCTTGAAATAGCCCTCTTCGGTGGCGAAGTGGTAGTAGGCGTAGTCTCCCAGATGGGTTATCACGATGAGCAGGGCTTCGGGCTCAATCACCTTTTTGAGGAGCAGATCGTAAACGGCATTGATCAACTGAAAGAAGCGCTTGTGCTGTTCGTCAATCTCTTCCAGATGCACGCTGTACTGCAGGGTCCAGGTGAATTGATCTGCCATAAGTGCGGAGGGAAAGACGAAAAAATCCTACGTCTCCGTCACGCGGATGCCAAGCTCTTTGAGCTGGGCTTCCGACACCACGGACGGGGCACCCATCATTACATCCTGCGCTTTGCCGTTCTTGGGGAAGGCGTAAATATCGCGGATCGAAGGACACTCCCACAACACCATCATGAGGCGGTCGACTCCGGGGGCGATACCGCCATGCGGAGGGGCGCCGTATTGGAAAGCGCGGATCATACCGCCGAATTTCTTATCCACGTCTTCCTTCGTATAACCGGCAATCGCGAAGGCCTTATACATGATATCCGGGCGGTGATTGCGGATCGCACCGGAGCTGATTTCGAATCCGTTGCAGATGAGATCGTACTGATAGGCCAGAATTTGGAGAGGATCTTTCGAGTCGAGTGCCTCCATTCCGCCTTGCGGCATCGAGAAGGGGTTGTGCGAAAAATCGATCTTCTTTTCCTGCTCGCTCCATTCGTACATCGGAAAATCCTTCACCCACGCCCACGCCGCCGACTTGGGATCGACCAGTTTGAGTTTTTTGCCGATCTCACTGCGCACGGCGCCCAGTGCGCGACAGGCCGTGAGCCACTTATCCGCCGTGAAGAACGCAATATCGTCTTCCTCCAAGTTGAGCTCCTGCGCGATTTTTTCGGAAAGATCGGGGCCCAGTTTGGCCACAGGGACTCCCTCCAGCTTGCCCTTGGACCGTTTCATCCACGCCAGTCCCTTGGCGCCGAATGTCCGGGCGACCTCCGTGAGATCATCAATCTCCTTGCGGGAAAATTTGGCGCCGCCGGTGATTTTCAACGCTTTCACCGTTCCCCCCTTTGCGACAGTATCGGCGAAGACGGAGAATCCGGCATCTTTGCAGAGAGGCGTGAGATCCGTGAGTTCCAGACCGAAACGCAAATCCGGCTTGTCGGAGCCAAAGCGGTCAAAAATTTCCTTCCAAGTGAACTGCGGAAACGGCTTCTGCAGCACTTTCTTGTCGCTGAATGTTTCCGTCAGCTCCGTCATGAGCGGCTCCACCATCCCGAAAACGTCTTCCTGCGTGGCAAAACTCATTTCGAGATCCAGCTGATAGAACTCGCCCGGATGACGGTCGGCCCGCGGATCTTCGTCACGGAAACAGGGGGCGATCTGGAAGTACCGGTCGAGGCCCGCCACCATGAGGAGCTGCTTGAACTGCTGCGGGGCCTGCGGGAGGGCGTAGAACATGCCGTGGTGCAGACGGCTCGGCACCAGATAATCCCGGGCGCCCTCCGGTGAGGAATTGGCGAGAATGGGGGTCTGCACCTCTGTGAAACCTTTGCCGTGCATGTAGCTGCGGATGTGCCCGATGAATCGGTCCCTCTTCTGCATCATTTCCTGAAGAGCGGGGCGCCGCAGGTCCAGAAACCGGTACTGCAGCCGGAGCTCTTCATTCACCTCTTTCTCCTGATCAATCTCAAACGGGGGCGTTTTGGATTCGCTCAGCACGGTGAGTTCCTCTGCAAGGACTTCGATTCCCCCCGTGGGATTCTCTTTGCGCTCGGCGCCGGCCACGCGCTTGCGGACGAGCCCCGTGATTTTCAGCACCCACTCCGGCCGGATTTTCTCCGCGGAGGCGAATGTGGCTTTATTCTCCGGATCGAAGACGATCTGCGTGAATCCGTAGCGGTCCCGCAGGTCCGCGAAGATCAGCCCGCCATGGTCGCGGCGACGGTGCACCCAGCCACAGAGGGTGGTTTCTTCGCCGGCGTTCTTCACCGTGAGTTCGCCGCAGGTGTGTGTACGCAGCATGAGGTAAGGAAAGTAAGAAAAGTAAGGAACGTAAGGAACGTAAGGAACGTAAGGAAGGAATATTATTTGCTCTTCATCAGTTGCGTAAGGAGATAACTCAAACGTGCACAGTGGTCAGCAATATCATTTGCTTCCGTTTCTGGGATGAGACCAAGATCGAAACCTAATTCAACAAATGCATCCACCTCTGCCACGGAACCGCGCGCTCTTCCATAAAAAGCGTCACGATGCGCTCGTGTTTGCATTGCTGATCCTTCAGCAATATTCGCCATGATTGAAGTGGCAGCCCTTCGCAACTGTGTCACTAGATGAAATTGTTCCTCTTGAGGAAATGTCTTAGTAACATGGTAGATCTTTATGGCAAGTTTTTTTGCTTCCTGCCATACGATGAGCCTGCGGAAGCCAACGTTCATCTTTCTCAACATAAGAGCATCATAGCAGAGGTCACCTTCCTTCCTTCCTTCCTTTCCTTTCTTTTTTCACTTCCGGGGCCGCCCCAATTTTTTTTTTAATT
>JAQTQU010000060.1 GCA_028712095.1 Candidatus Peribacteraceae bacterium | reverse complement strand
GATGGCGGATTCTGCCTGCGCAACGACATCCGAATCCTCTTCGCCATGATCCTTCCTGCGCTCGCTGTGGCCGCAGAGTACGAACGGGCAGCCGGCCTTCTTGATCATCGTCATACTGACATCGCCGGTATGGGCGCCTACGGAATCCGGGTGACCGTACTGTGCGCCGGTCGGTAATCCCGCTTCGAGGCACGGCCGGATATCGAAGAATGTCGGGAAGACGATCGTTTCGATGCCGCTCTGCGGCCGGTAGGGCGAATCGGCGGCAAGCGCCCCGTCGGGCACGGGATGCATTTTCCAGTTGGCGGCTATCAGAGGAGTTCTAGTCATGGAGTATGAAAGAAAGGACTACAGCCGAGGAAACCCTGAACGGAGCCGAAGGGTTGGCGGCGATCAGAGGGGTGCGTGGCATGGGGGGAGGATAGCACTACTTCTTTGCCAGACCTTCCAGCGCTTTCAGGGCTTCAACGGGGACCATCCACACCGTCGTGTTCGACTGGTCGGAACTTAAGTCATTGATGCTCTGCAGGGTGCGCAGGTGCAGGGCTCCCGGTGAGGCGACGAGCATGGCTGCGGCCTTGGCCATGTTGGCGGCGGAAGCCACTTCGCCTTCCGAGTTGATAATCACCGCCTGCTTCTCGCGTTCGGCTTCGGCGACTTTGGCGATGGTGCGCTTGAGAGATTCAGGGAGAATGATGTCTTTCAGTTCCACGGATTGCACGTCGATTCCCCAGGCGTCCGACACATGGTCCACCACTTTCTTGATGTTTTCACTCACCTGCGCCTTTTCGGCGAGGAGCTGGTTGAGCTGTACTTCTCCCACGGCGTTGCGCATGGTGGTTTGGGCCAGTTGCGAGACGGCGTTCAGAAAATGCTCCACCTCGATGACCGCCTTGGCCGCATCATTCACCTTGAAGTAAATAACGGCATTGATGCGGATGGGGATGTTGTCTTTGGTGATGGCTTCCTGATCCGGCACGTCCACGGCCTTGATGCGCACGTCCACCTTCACGAGGCGCTGGAAGACGGGGATGAGCAGGTGCCAGCCGGGGTTCCACATGTGGCTGTACCTGCCCATTGTAAACAGGATGCCGCGTTCGTACTGGTCGATCTGCCTGATGCACGAAAGGATCAGGATGATGACAACGGCGGCAGCGGGGTAGTAGTAGATCGGCATAGGAATGCGGGAATGCAGAAGCACGGTACTCTGCTATCATTTCTCCATGCAACTCCCTCCCCGTGTCGTCCTCGCAGCCGATCATGCAGGTTTCCCGCTCAAAGAGATCGTGAAGAAGCATCTTTCGGATCAGGGGATTGATATTCTCGACGTCGGCACTTTCTCCGAGGAATCCGTGGATTATCCCGCCATCATCCGCAAGGGCTGCGCCGCGGCGCTCGAACAGGGATGCCCCGCCATCGTGTTCGGCGGCAGCGGCAACGGCGAGGCCATGGCGGCCAACAAGGTCCGCGGCATCCGTGCGGCTGTGGTCTACAGCGATGAAACGGCAACATTAGCCCGCGCGCACAACGATGCCAATGTCATGAGCCTCGGAGGCAGGCTGACGAAGCCCAAGGACGCGCTTCATTTCGTAGATATTTTCCTTTCCACGGACTTCGAGGGCGGGCGGCACGTACGGCGCATTGAGGATTTGGAGCCGTGAGTGATGACGCTCTTTCTCGCCCTCACCGGCAAGCTGCTGCCGCTCTATCTCTTTATCGTTTTGGGGTACCTGCTCGGGGTATTTCTGCATCTCAGGCGCCGGCCGGTGGCTCTGTTGCTCCTCTACGTTCTCTCGCCCATTGTCGTGTTCGAAGGCGGCTGGACGGCGCCCCTGAGCCGCGGCACGCTCGCACTCCCGATTCTCTTCCTTGTGATCTGTAGCGCCCTCTGCGGGCTCTTCTACCTCCTGAGCGGCTTTTTCTGGAAGCGAGGTGACAGTATGCGCAACCTTGCCGCGTTCGCTTCGGCCAACGGCAACAGCGGCTACTTCGGCATTCCGGCGGGGCTGGCACTGTTCGGCCAGCAGACGCTTGGCATCATCGTGCTCTGCTCCCTCGGGTTTGTGCTGTACGAATCTTCCACGGGGTTCTTCACGCTGGCGCGCAGCAATTTCACGCTGCGTGAGAGTGTACGCAAGGTCGTGGCACTGCCCGTGCTCTACGCGTTCGCGCTCGGCGTCGCCGCCAACGTCTGGCAGGTGCCGGAGTCTGCGACGGTTGCGGGGGTTTTGCATGCTGTCCGGAGCGCCTTTAGCATCATGGGCATGCTGCTCATCGGCGTCAGTTTGGCGGGGGAGCGGATAACCGCCATCGACGGACGGCTGCTCGCGTTCACCACCGTGGCGAAAACGGTCGTCTGGCCGACACTCATGCTCTGTCTGATCGCGCTCGACCGTACCGTCTTCCGGATTTTTTCCGAGGACATTCACGGGGTCCTGCTCCTGATGGGGATGATTCCGCTCGCGGTGAATACCGTCGTCTATTCCTCGGTGCTCAAGGTGCATCCCGAAAAGGCGGCTGTGGCGGTGATGGTCAGTACGTGTCTGGCGCTCTTCTTCATTCCGGCGGTTTCGGTGATGTTTCTGTAAGGGACAGATAGTCATTTTTGGTATTCTTTCATTCAATTTCCATACTGCCTTAAATCGTCGATTTAAGACAAATCTCCCCGGGAATTTTCATTTTTGGAATTCCCGGGTAAACTTACATCGTGAAGATATTTCTTCCTCATAGCGTGTGGCTAGGAAACATTGATCCGTTCCTAAGAAGCTTGGATCTTTCCAATCCTGAAGAACTTGAACTGACCTCAAATCCACAATGGACATCTTTGCATCCAGTAGTACTTTCAATGGTCGCGGCGTTGGGAATGAAAGTTAGGTCAGAAAAAATTTCTCACAAAATAATATCGAAATCAGGTCATTATTTGGAGAGGATGGGATTGTTTCGACTCTGGGGGATTGAATCTGGCATGCACATCAAAGCACATGAAGAATCTGGAAAATTTATTCCGCTAACCATTGTGCGTACCGAGAAGGAACTGTCTGAACTACTCGAGAATATAATTCCAATTTTCCATCTTTCGGAATATCCCGAGCAAGCGGACACAATGAGATATATTATCGATGAGGTAACCAGAAACGTTATCGAACATGCAGGGTTAGATACAAATGCGCTTGTTTGTGTGCAGTACTATCCGCGAAGCAAGAAAATTCGGATTGGTATCGCCGATACCGGACTAGGCTTACGTGCGACGCTGAGTAGGCACCATCACATTTCTTCTCATCTGCATGCGATTCAGCAGGCTCTATGGCCCGGTATCACTGGGACTACCAGTAAGCCTGGCGGCTCGGAACAGAATGCAGGTGCTGGATTATTCTTCACAAAATCGATGGCAAGAGTGAACAAAGACTATTTTTTCATTTACAGCGGAGATGCAATGTTTAAGCTTCTAGAACCCAAAGAAAATGATCGGTTAAGTATCCCAGTCGATCCATTTGCTGATCGACACACCAAGGAGGAAGGATTGCCTTTCTGGAAAGGAACAGCAGTTGGCATTGATATTACCCTAGAGCAAACATTACAATTCCGCGTCCTGCTTAATGCGTTAAACGATGTGATGAAAGAGGCAACACGAGAAAGAAGAAGAAAAATGGAACGCAGGAAACCTCGCTTTATATGATGATAATCAAGATGCGTGACATAGTCGGCACGTTCGCAAGCAATAAAGATATTGCTAAGGAGATCAGAACTCAGACATTGATTCCATTGCTCGAAAAGGAAGGGGAAGAATTAATAATTGATTTTGAGGGAGTCGACGGGGCAACTCAATCGTTCATTCATGCATTAATAAGTGAGCCTATGAGAAGAGTGGGAACTAGCAAATTTTTTGAAAAAGTTACTTTCAAAACCTGCAATGAGAAGATTCAGGCAATAATCATAATAGTGGGCGATTACATGCAGGCCGGACTGGAATAAGTGTAACTGGCGTGCGAATCATGGAATATCTTCGTGTTTTCATGGAATAGTCGCAGATGGTCATAGTGTGATAATTCTCTGCTACGATGGCACCATGGCTTTGCCCATTCTCATCGCCCCCTCCATCCTCTCGGCGGACATGAAACGTCTGCCGGAGGAGATCAGGAGCATCGAACCGTACGCGGACTGGCTGCAGATCGACGTGATGGATGGCCATTTTGTGCCGAACACAGCGTTTCCTGTCGAGATGGTACGCACGATCGAAACATCACTGCCGCTCGATATCCACCTCATGGTCCAGGATCCTGTGCAGTATGTGCAGGGTTTTCTTCCGCTTCGGCCCAAGAACATCACCTTTCACGCCGAGGCGGTGGCGGACACGGCGTCACGCAGAGCCCTGATGCAAGCCATCCGTGACGGAGGAGCAACGGTGGGCATCGCCATCAATCCTTCCACGCCTCTTCAGGCCATTGATGATGTACTGGGCGAGGTGGATCTGCTGCTCGTCATGTCGGTGAATCCCGGATTCGGCGGGCAGGCATTTATTCCGGATGTTCTTGAGAAGGTCATTGAGGCGCGCAGGAAGCATCCTGCGCTGATGATCCAGATGGATGGGGGAATCGATGCTTCGACCGCTCCTCTCTGTATCCGCGCGGGCGCAAATAATCTCGTTTCGGGCAATTTCATCTTCCGAGCCGCCGATCGTGCGAAGGCGATCGCTTCCCTCCGATCTTCCGTATGACCCGGTATCGCGTCTTCGTCGGTTTTCTCTTCCTCGTGCTGCTCTCCGGGTGCGGACCGGCCGCGGTCACTGTACT
>JAQTQU010000024.1 GCA_028712095.1 Candidatus Peribacteraceae bacterium | reverse complement strand
AGTCTGCTTGAGATACCCGTGCTTCCAGCAGCCGGTCACGCACACGGCACTCACCCCCATGTCCGCGCACGACTGCATCAGATCAGCAGTGAGGATCCCCAGTCCACCCGCGAAAGTGGGAATCTTGCTCGTGAGGCCGAACTCCATCGAGAAGTAGGCGACGGTCAACGACGGTTGACCCTGCTTGTCCCCCGTAGCTTCAGCGGAGGAGGAAGCCTGTCTGCCCTGAGCAGAGCCGAAGGGTCGAAAGGTGAGAGGTGTTTGGGGCATGTTTGGTATTATGTATTATTATACAATATTTTGAATATTAATGGAAGCTTTGTCCCCCGTTCCCAAAGTGACCCGCGATGTAAATATCCGTATCCTCTGCGCGATATGACTTCTCTGGATCCTCACATTTTTAGAGCCTACGACATCCGCGGAAAAGTCCCTGCGCAGATGAACGAAGAGATCTACCGCCTGATCGGGCAGGGTTTCGGCTCGATCGTGCGGGAACTCTACAAGAAAGAGCATCCCGTTCTCGTCGTCGGACGGGACATGCGTCCCCACAGCGCCTCACTGCAGAAAGTCCTCGTGGAAGGACTCATGTCCACCGGATGTGAAATTCTGGATATCGGCATGACGCCAAGTCCTGTCAATTATTTCGTGATTTGTAACCGGAAGCTGGATGGAGGCCTGCAGGTGACCGCGAGCCACAATCCGACGGAGGATAACGGCATCAAGCTGCAGATCCGCGGCGCCGTGGCATTTGCGGGCGACGATATCCAGACGCTGCTCAAGAGAATTCAAACAGGAGCGTTCCTCACCGGAAAAGGATCGGTGATGCCTCTCGACGGCATCGGCCCGTACTTAGACTGGATCGCAACACAGTTCAAAGGGAGCGCCGAAGGCGCGAACGTCGTGATCGATACGGGCAACGGCACTTCGGGACCCGTGATGATGGAGGCGCTCAGGCGCACCGGAGCGAAAGCCACCGGGCTCTATCTGGAGCCGGACGGCACCTTTCCCAATCACCCCGCGGACCCCAGCAAGCGCGCAACACTCAAGGAGTTACAAGACAAAGTAGTGAAGGAGAATGCGGATATCGGCTTTGCACTCGACGGGGATGGTGACCGGTTGGGCGTGGTGGATGAGCAAGGGAATATCCTCAGTTGCGATCAGACGCTGCTCTTTCTCGCCGAGGATTATCTGAAACGCTTCCCCGGCAAACCTGTCGTCTTCACGACCAGCATGTCGTCGACGCTCGAGACGGAAATCAGTAGGTGGGGTGGCAAGCCGATTATGTGCAAAGTAGGTCACTCGTTCGTGGAGCACGAGATGCAGAAGCGCGGCGCGCCTCTGGGCGGTGAACAGTCGGGACACTTCTTCCTCGAAGATCTCGCCCACGGCTACGACGACGCGCTCATCGTCGCCCTGCAGGTGCTCGCCATTCTGCGGCAGGGAAAGGAGCCTCTCTCGGCACGTCTCGCGCACTACCCCAAGGTCTTCGTGGCACAGGAACTGCGGCCCGCCTGCGCCGACGATCGCAAGTTTCAGGTGATAGAGAGCATCATTGAACACTTCAGGCAGTCGTATCCGGTGAACACGATGGATGGCGCCCGCATCGATTTCGGCGACGGGGCGTGGTCGAACATCCGCGCAAGCAATACGAGCCCCAGGCTCTCGGTCTGCATCGAAGCCCGCTCCCCCGAGAAATTGCAGGAAGTTGAGCAGCTCATTCTCAATCACCTGAAAACGTATCCGGAAATTGAGCTGAAAGAATGAGCATTCCGGCTTGCACGTACGATGCAAAGGCATAGGATTTCGTCCCTATGCCCGCACTCCGCATTCAGATCGTGCCCCTTGAGCAGGCAGTGAACAATCAGCCGACTTTCAATGAGACTCTGCTCAAGGCAATGCTTGCGACCATCGTGCAACAACGCATTGAAGGACTCAGCCGCTATTCCTCCCATCGCATGCAGTGCGCACTCTGGGTATCGGGCACAAAAGAAGGCATTGATCAGCTCACAACATATCTGGATGGTCAGCAGATGTATCACGAGCGCATGGAACAGGATCTCTCAGACAAAACGTCGATACCAATAGGGCACGACGGAAGAGGTTCAGATGAAGATACCGTGGACCGGATTTGAGCAAGAACGAGCACAATATTTGCTCAAACTTTCGGGGTGTGCTAGAGTGCTCTGCGATGTGGCCATTCCGCCGCCGTGACAATGGGGAAAAGAAGGGCAACCGCCTGATCAAGCGACTCATCGTCGGACTCGTCATCGGCGGGGCCATCGGCTCCATCGTGGGGAGCAAGGTCTTGGACAAGCATCGCCGGGAGCAGGGGGTGGGCGAAGATAAGGATTAGGGCGTAGGGGGTAGGGCGTAGGGTCCACGAAAGAGCTACTTGTTTTTTCCTGCTCCCCATTCCTACGCCCTACACCCTATTCCTACGCCCTATTCTTCGAGCTCCCCGACGAGACTCCGCTCCATGAGCTCCCGCAGCCGGTGAGCGTTCGTGGTCTGCGTCAGCGCCCACATGAGCTTGACGAGGGCGCACTCGAACGTCATGTCCTTGCCGGAGATGACGCCGAACTGCTCCAACGTCGTCTGCTTGCGGAACCGATGCAGATCGACACGCCCGCGGATGGTCTGTGAAGTCATGACAATGGGAACCCCCTGCGCCGTCACGCGTCTGAGCCACGGAAAGAGCCTCTCCGGCAGCATGCCCGGACCATAGGCGCGCATGACGATGCCATGCGGCCTGGTCGAGAGAATCGCGTCAAGAAACGCGGGCTCCAGACCGGGATGCAGCGTCACCACCGCAACGTGCGCATCGAATGCCGGACGGCTGAGGAGCTGACGCTTGCGCCGGACGCTGCGATGCTCCCCCAGATGCACGCCTTCATTGAACTCCGCCAGCGGAGGGATGCGGGTGGTATCGAATGTCTGCAACAGCGACTGATCCACCTTTTTGGCCCTGCAGCCCCTGAGCACACGCGGACCCAATACGACGCAGACTTCGGCGATATCCAGCTGCGCGGCGCGTATGGCGTACACCAGATTCATCCGTCCGTCACCGGAGATGTCGTTGATGGGCAGCAGCGCCCCCGTCAGGATCACGGGCTTGCTCAGGCCCTGCAGCGCGAAGCTGAGCGCGGCAGCCGTGTATCCCATGGTATTCGTGCCGTGCACGACCACGAATCCGTCAAAATCGTCGTAGTGCTGCTCGATGGTCTGTGCGATCTCGATCCAGTCCTTCTGCGTCACTTCGGAGGATCCGACGTTGCTCAGGGAGTAAAACTTGAGTGCCACTTCGCGCTGCAGCTCGGGCAGAAACCGGTGGATCTCGTTCAAAGACTCGATGGGCTCAATGCGCCCGGTCTTGCGATTCATCTTCATTCCGATGGAGCCGCCGACGTACAGAAGTGCGATCTTCGGACGTGCCATGGGTGGAGTCTACTCGAGTGTTCGGCAGGTGCAACAGAATGGATACGTAAGTGGGGTGTAGGGCGTAGGAATAGGGCGTAGGGAAAACGAAACGAATGGTATTGCATGTATCCTACCCCCTACGCCCTCTCCCTACGCCCTTCCATTAATCACCTGCTCGACTTCACGGACTGTTTCATCAAGCTTGCCATCGCGATTCACGACACGCGCCGTACACAAGGATGCATCGGCGAGCTCGTGGTCCATACTGGCAATGCGGCGCTGCAGCTCCTCCTCTGCAATCGGGGCACGCTTGCGTATGCGCCCGATGAGCTGTTCGCGGCTCTCGGGGAGAATGAATACGGACCGGAGCGGAAAGTGCGCGTGCGCGCCCGCAAAGAGCGGATGGATACGGATACTGTGGAAACCCTGGATATCGACCTCGCGTACCACGATCTTCCCCTGCTGTATGAACGGGACGATCTCCTCCTCCAGCGTACCGTACCGCGCTCCTCCGTGGACAGTCGCCCACTCCAGCACCTTTCCTGCTTTGATCAGCCCATCAAATTCGGCATCCGTGACAAACCGGTAGAGGTCATTTCCTTCACCGGGCCGCCGCTCACGTGTGGTGGCGCTGCGCGGAAACACAAATTCCGGATTGCGGGCCTTCAGCTGCCGGAGCACAACGCTTTTGCCAACGCCGCTCGGCCCGATAATGAGGACCAGCATGCCCTGAGAGGATGTGCCTTGAACGCGACCGGAAAGAGCCATGGTGCGGAGGCATCCTACCGCATCGGACGGTTGTCTGACCATGAAAAGAATGCTATACTAACCAGATTGCTCTTTCGCATCTCCCTGTCTTCATCATTGCGCAGGGAGCAGTGAGAAGTGACACCGCGATTGCACGGCTGCGGAGGCCTTACCGCTCCCGTCGTCCGTGCAGCTCGCGTTCCTCCTGAAGATCTTCTTCAGGCCCCGCACATTTCCGCGTTCGCGCGGAAGTGTGCGGGGTCAGTCACTTCTCTCTCCTCCCTGCTCTCCATTCCGCACTCCGTGCGGAACGCGGCTGACCACCGCCTGCGCTGGGGCCTTTGGGCTCCGGCAAACACAAACACTCCCCGCTCCCGGGGAATTATCGGGAGGCCGACTTGTCCGGCGTAGCCCCGCACTGCGGGGCGAAGTCGGATGCCCGAGCTTCGGGCTGACACCAACACAAACAGTGGTGCGCGCCCACTTCAAGCGCGTTTCAAGGACAGGGAGCCGGAGCCGGTCACTCCGGGAACGACCTTCGCACACCACACTCGTGCGTAAGGTCACGGGGCACGTTGCTCTCGAGCGACGTGCCGGGGCACTCGCCTCTTGTGTTCACTATCGAACGTAAGATGCGGGTGCCCCTTTTTCATCAACGATCACTGTATCGCCCTGCGCGGAGCGTGTCGGGAATTTCAAGATCGAAGGGTCCGGTTCTTCTTTCGCCGGGATCAGACAGGACTCGCATACAGAAACGGAATGGATGGACAGATCTTGCTCTTCGCCCGATCGCTCAACGGTCACCCAGATACTGCCATCCGCTGTCACCCATCGTCTGGTGACTTCCCCTTCCAGATGTCGCAGCGGATACATCACCCGATCCCCTTCTTTGAAACGGGCACCGAGAAGAAGTCTCGCCTGTTCCTCTGTACCGAGCACATGAGCGTGAACGCTCAATCCGGCAGCTGACTGAGCGCTGTCCTCCGGCGGATCATCTGCGGCCAGGCCTTCTCTTTCTTTTTCAAAGCAGAAGCTGATAGCTTTGCATCATACAAGATGTGTCAATGAAGAACGACATGCCGTTCGTTTATGTATATTATTGTTTACCACTCATACAACCACAGCTTGCGCGTCTTCCCCATCCAAGGCACTTCTTGCTGTGCGAAAGGTTGATGATTCGGAAATCGGAAAACATAAGAGAGAACCTTCGTCCCGGGTTTCAGCTCCCGATCGCATTTCGTTTCGAGCAGCGCCATGGCCTCCGGAAACAGATACAGAAAAATACAGTCCGCATCGCGCACATCCTGCGAGAGAGCATTGCCAAGTCTTAATGAAACATCTTGTCCCGACCACCAGATACGCAGCTTTCCCAGTAGCCACACCGTCGGCACGAATTCCCACCCGATGGCACGGACATGAGGATGTAATCGCTTTGTCGCAATCAGAATGCGCCCGTCCCCCGCCCCGAGATCGTAGACGGTCTCGTTTCCCTTCAGCTTCGCAAACCGCACCATCTCCTCCGCGATCCTGCGTGCCGTGGGAACAAACGGAACGCGCACGGCCAAATTCCCCAACGCCGTCACGAGAACGAAGAGGAGGAGCAGGAGTGCGATGCCGAGGAGGAGATATCCGATGATGATGGGGACACTCTACGCCTACAGGGCAGGATTTTGCGCTTCGAAACAGGCACTGAACCGGTTGTTTCGCAATGGGCCAGATGCTACCCTTCCTCGAGCCTTACAAAGGCTTTGTCCACGCAGCTCTTTTGAAAATCGTGCGCCCGTAGTTCAGCCCGGATAGAACGCCAGGTTGCGGACCTGGAAGTCGTAGGTTCAAATCCTGCCGGGCGCACCATATCTCCAGAACGCCGCAGGCAAAGCCGAGGACGTTCTGGGATATGTCCTCCGAAGCCTTGGCGAAGGAGGACAGAAGCATCGTTCTTTCATTCGTTCAATAACCGACGGGCCCGCCCTCCTTCGTCCACCTGCGCACTGCGTGCTTCGGCGGACTACGGAGGACAAAGGATCTTGCGACTCGCTTCGTCGCTTCGCTCCTTGCTCGTCTGCAATTCACCTTTGGGGCTGTAGCTCATCTGGTAGAGCGCTTCCATGGCATGGAAGAGGTAAGGGGTTCGAGTCCCCTCAGCTCCACCAATCACTTACAAATCACAAAAAGACCACTTATACTGCAGACATGAAAGTCACCCTCCTCCTCGGCAGTACATCCGATACCGCATTCGCGCAGAAGATCGCGGACACGCTCAAGGAATTCTCTGTTCCCAGCGAGACCGTCGTCGCCTCGGCCCACAAGGTGCCCGAGAAGGTGGTGGACATTGTCAAAAAACTCAATGACGATCCGCAGCCGCAGGTCGTCATCACCGTAGTCGGGATGAGCAACGGACTGGCCGGCGTGGTGGCCGGGAGCTCCGTGCACCCCGTGATCACGTGCCCTCCGGCGAAGAATCTGGAGGAATACCAGGTGGATCTGCACAGTAGCCTGCGCATGCCCTCGGATGTTCCGGTGCTCACGGTCTTGAATCCCAAGAACGCGGCACTGGCCGCCGTGCGCATCCTCGCGGAGGGAAATCCTGATCTGAAAAAGAAAGTGGCAGAGCGCATTGAGCAGATCAAGGCAGGGTACTAGAGATTGGAGTACTGGGGATTGGAGTACTCGAATACTCGGAGGTGTACGGTTGTTTTGTTGTATGGAATAGCTCTCCATTGCATTATTCCTTTTCTATGGATTCATACAGGGATCTTCAGGCGTGGAGGGTCGGGCTCTCGCTCGTAAAGGAAATGTATGCCCTCACCAAAAAACTCCCGAAAGAAGAGCTCTTCGAACTCGTCAGCCAAATGCGACGGTGCTCTGTGAGTGTTCTTGCAAACATTGCCGAAGGTTTTGGGCGTTTCACGTTTGCCGACAAAGCGAACAAATACACCATTGCCCGTGGGGAATGTACGGAAGCCGAAGCGCTGATCCTGATCATCCGAGAGCTCGGTATGGTGAAAGCGGAAGAAACGAAATCGATTCTTTCCCTGATCGACCGTGAAGGGAAATTGCTCTCCGGTCTCATTGCCTCCTGTCGCCAACATCAATAACTTCATTCTCGTCCCCCAGTATTCTAGTATTCCAGTACTCTACCATTCGATCATGGTCCTCACACTCCCCGCACTGCAGGAAAAACTGAAATCGTGGAAAGGCTGTCCTCTCCACGCCTCGGCCAATCCCGTGCTGGGCGAAGGGAATCCACAGGCCAGAATCATGTTCATCGGCGAAGCGCCGGGCGAACAGGAAGACCGCCTCGGCCGCCCGTTCGTGGGGCCCGCAGGAAAGTTTCTCGATGAGCTGCTCGCAAGTATCGGGCTCAAGCGGTCGGACGTGTACATCAGTAACGTGGTGAAGTACCGGCCGCCGCAAAACCGCGATCCCACGGACGAGGAAAAGGCGCAGTGCATGCCCTGGCTGCAACTGGAAATCTCCCTGATCAGGCCCTCGGTGATCGTACCGCTCGGCCGCCATGCGCTGGGGCACTTCTTCCCCAAACTCAGTATTTCCGTTGCGCACGGCAAGCCACAGAAACTGACGGATGCGGTCACGGTGTTCCCGATCTACCACCCCGCCGCCGCCCTGCACAACGGCAATCTGCGCCAGTCGCTTTTGGATGATTTCAAAGCCCTCGCGGACTTCCTTCAAACCGCACCCGCGAAGGGGTGCGCCTCCTAACCCTCACCGTGACTTCCCTCCTCTTCGGTCTCTCGCTGGCAGCCCTGCTCTCGATCACCTCACTCGTGATCATTCTGCTCAAGGTGAGCCCGCTCACGGTCCCCGCACAGGCGATACCGGCATTCTTCTTAAGCCTCTTCCTCTCCATCTCCACCGTGGGATCCCTCCTCTTCCTCGCCCTCTGGAAGTGGCTGCCCACTCACAGCTGGGACGCCGGCAGAATCATGAGCGTGGCCATCCGGCAGGGAGTTTTTCTGGCGATCGCCGTGGTGATTCTCGTGCTCTTCCACCTGTGGGAGCTCCTGACCTGGTGGATCGCGATCCTCATTTTCCTCGTCTTTGGGTTGATCGAACTTGCCCTCGATCAGTGACGAGGGAAATCGGGAAGTAGGGAATTCGGTTTTGAATTGCCATCTCTTTTTAAGTCCCTAATTCCCAAGTCCCCTAGTTCCCTAATTCCCGAACAAAGGTACACTGTGTCCGACTATGGACGAACCGAAGACCGACTGGGAATCCTATGACGGGCGCATCCGTGCCGCCAAGACGGCTCAGGAGCTTGCTGCAGTCGAGCAGGAATTGTTCGGGCGCAAAGCCGGTGCCATGACCTTCGCACTCAGATCCCTGCACGATGTTCCCGAAGCTGAGCGCAAGACTGCGGCGGCCACGCTCAATACGTGGAAACGGACGTTTGAGGAGCTCATCGCCCTCCGGAGAAAAGAGCTTGCCAGTCCGTCGGATGACATGTTGCGCACGACGGATCGCATCGATGTGTCACTGGAACTGCCTGCGCGGGAACGCGGACACCTGCACCTGATCCCGGAATTCATCCGCGAAGTGGAGGAGGTGTTCGGCCGCATGGGCTTCGACATCGCGACGGGTCCCGAGATCGAGACGGAGGAATTCAACTTCAACCTGCTCAATATTCCGCGCGATCATCCTGCGCGCGATGCGCAGGATACCTTCTGGCTCAAGACCAGCAAAAAAGACATGACCGCTACTTCTCTCCCCCTGCAGGGGGAGAGACTGAGTGAGGGGAACGTGGGCGGAAGAAAAGGATTGCACGATCGAGACCGCAAAAATCCGGAGGAACGGCTGCTCCTGCGCACTCAAACCTCTCCGATGCAGATCCGTTACATGCAGAGTCACAAGCCGCCGCTGCGCGTCATCGCGCCGGGCAAGACCTACCGCAAAGACGCCGACGCCACGCACTCCCCCATGTTCCACCAGTGCGAGGGCCTGATGGTCGGCGAAGACGTGACGCTGGCCAACATGAAAGCCGTGATGGAAACGGCTGTCCGCGCACTCGTCGCCACGAACGCGGAATTCCGCTGGCGCACGGGGTTCTTCCCGTTTGTCGAGCCGGGGCTGGAAATGGACGTGCGCTGGCGTGGGAATGAGTCTGAAAGCCGCGAAGGCAAATGGCTGGAGATCGTGGGCTGCGGCATGGTACATCCCAACGTGCTCAGGAACTGCGGCGTCGATCCCAAGAAGTACCAGGGCTTCGCCTTCGGGTTCGGCTTGGACCGGATGGTGATGATTAGGCATCAGATCCCCGATCTGCGATTGATCTTTGAGGGGGATCTCAGGTTTCTCAGGCAATTCTGATACGCAGTTGCATTTAAAACATTACGAATGTTGAGTCCCCTCACCCTCCTCTCCCCCTTCCCGAGGGGGAGAGGGGATAGCGGAAAAGTCCAAACTCACTCGGCTGCATAGGAGCTGTTGGATTGGTAGCGATTTGAATGCAAGTTGGCATGAGAACATGCGAGCTACGGTCGGCAGGCCGGATGTGAGGGCGTTCTTCACGGGAGATCTGAGATTCCTCAGACAGTTCTGACTGCGGTCTCATCCTGAGCACCCGCCCGGATGTGGAAAGCCGGGGGATTGAGGTGGGTGCGGCGATGCTAGCCGCCACGCTGTCGCCGCTTCCACGACACGAGCGACTCAAAATTCGCCGGCCCGATATTTACATAGGCATTCGCATCACTGGTCTCGCCAGGAAGGATCTGCCCGAGACGCCGGCGCGTTTCGATCTGCACGGCATTGAGAAATGCAAACCGTGATTTGCTTCCCTCTTGCACTTTGACCTTCCAGTACTTCTCAGGAGTTTGTGTCATATGAATATTATAACATCATAATATTATACAGTCTAACTAAGACGAAACGGGCTGAAACCCGTCTCCCGATCATAGTAGTCCTCCTGCTCGGCCTGCTTGAGGAAAGCAACGATACGATATGTCACGGGAGTGAACACGACTTCGATACCCACTTTGAGGATGTAATTGGCGATAATGAGGCTCAGGGCAATTGCCCAAGGAAAGACCCCGAAGGCACAGGCCAGCGTGATGAAGATGACCGAATCGAGCCCCTCGCCGACAAGGGTAGAGCCGATTGTGCGCATCCAGAGCCACCGGCCCTCTGTGAGAATCTTCATCTTTGCGAGGACGTAGGAATTGCTGAATTCGCCGAAGAGGTAGGCGAGCAGACTCGCCAGCATGATGCCGCCGGAGCTGACGCTCCCCAGGATCGCGCCGTAGGCTCCGTTGCCGGCATACCCCAGCCACGCCTCCTCGCCGGGCAGGATCTGAATGACCTTCAGACACAAGCTCATGAGGAGCGAGGCGGCGAATCCCGCCCAGATCACGCGGCGACTGCGTCCATATCCGTAGACCTCGGTGAGAATATCGCCGAAGATGTAACTCAACGGAAAGAGCAGCGTGCCGCCGTCAAAGGAGAGACGAAGTCCCAGAATGGAAAACCCCGCATCCACGATCTTGGCGGAGGACGCGACGTTGCTGACGAGCAGCACCGCGACGAAGGCGGCCATGACGAAGTCGAAGTAGCGGTAGGAGCGCATGGAACGATTATACGTTACTCGTTAGCTGGTTGCTCGTTACTCGTTATACATTGCCATGCTCCCCGATCGAGAAACGAGTCAACGAGAATCGCGCAACAGACGTCATGTCCGCCAGTTTTCAGGATCCCGGATAAAATGCCGCGCTGTCTCGATATCTTCTTCTGAAATCCTTCCCTGCGCACTCGCGACATCGAGCAGGATGGAGAATGTAGAGAGCGGATGCAGATGCACCTGTGTGATCTGTGCCTTCTCGATTGCCTCAAGCAGCTCATAGCTGAAGATTGCCACGACATCCGTAACGGTTGCCTTTCCCTCCACGCGCAGCGCCTCGACTGAAGAGACGGCGCTGCCGCCGGTCGAGAGCAGATCTTCAATCAGCACCACGTGCTTCTCGGGCTTGAGGTCCCCCTCGATGAGCTTCTTCGTACCGTGATCTTTGGCCTTGGCGCGCACGTAAACGAAGGGCAGGTGCAGACGATCCGCCACCAGCGCCGCCCAGCCGATGGCCGCCGTTGCCGTTCCCGCAATGACATCGGGCGGCACGGTGAGCGCACTCACGCGCGAGATGAACGCATCCACGACAAACTTGCGCGCATCGGGGTGGCTGTAGAGCATGCGGTTATCACAGTAGACCGGAGATTTGATACCGCTGACCCACGTGAACGGCGGGTCGACCGAAAGCTTCACGGCACCGATATTGAGCAGCAGTTCCGCGATGCGTTGTCCGTGGGGCAAGGAGAAAGGGGGAAGTGTATCCTGACGCTACCATGTTCATCCCCGCCCCTCAATTCCCATGATCACCGAAGAGGCACAGCATCGGCTGGAAGCGCTCTGCAATGCCTTCCTTGAAGAGAATGCGAAACTGAATCTCTCGGCCTTCCGCACGCGCGAGGCCTGCTGGACGGGGAACATTCTCGATTCCGTTGCCGCGTTGGAAGTCGAACCGCTTCGGAGTTTCCCTCACGCCCCTACGCCCTACGCCCTACGCCCTCACCCTCGATTTCTCGACCTCGGCACAGGCGGCGGATTTCCGCTGCTGCCGCTCGCCCTCTGTCTCCCCCAATGCACATTCGTCGGCATGGACGCCACGCAGAAGAAGATTGCAGCCGTTGAGCGCATCGTGACGGCGCTTGGCATTGCGAATGTCACACTCGTCTGCGGAAGGTCGGAAGAGCTGGCACGCGACAGTGCACACCGCGAACAATACGACGTGGTCCTCTGTCGGGCGATAGCGGAGATCAATGTGCTGTTGGAACTCGCTGCCCCGTTCGCGCAAGTGGGAGGATTCATCCTCTGCTGGAAGAGCCTGAAGATCGAACAGGAATTGAAGGATTCTCTCCTCGCCCGATCCGAGCTTTCGTGCCAGATGGAGAAATCCTACGAGTACGATCTGGGAGGGACGTGGGGCAGGCGGCAGATCCTGGTCTTCAGAAAACGCGCAAAGACGCGTGAGAAGTATCCGCGCGAAGTCGGGGAACCAAAAAAACATCCTCTGCTCTAGCGCGCTTACCCTTCGCCTTCGGCCTCCGCGGGAACACGACTCGCAAGAGCCTGTTGGAACCTCCGGCGCGCCTCCTCAGGGGACAACTCCGGGTAGAGATGCTCCGGAGGAACTCCCAGACCTCCACGGAAATTGCCGATTTCCGTCTGACTCTGGCCTCCGTTGCGACCGAAGAGGCAGGAAGGAACGCCGAGACCATCGTGGTGTTTTGCCATGCGCAAACTGTAAATCATGCGAGGAGCGAGTCAATCAAAGAAAGCGGGGAATCCGAGGAGTACACTTGGCTCCGGACACGTGACAATCGTTGATGGCGTCGGTTTCTTCTGCTTCCTCTGTTTCCTCTCACATGCCCAAGCGCTATATCCCCAATGATGCCTGGAGCCGAAAAGCCGCGAAAGACGGTTACCGCGCCCGTTCCGTCTACAAGCTCATGGAAATCGACGAGCGGTTCAGACTTCTCAAATCCGGGCAGACGGTGCTCGATCTTGCCGCCGCGCCGGGCAGCTGGCTGCAGTACGTCAGCAAGCGCATCGGACCCAAGGGGCTTGTGATCGGATTCGACCTGCAACCGATCAAGCCGATCGCCGGGAACGTCGTCACCTTTCAAGCGGACATCACCGATACCAAAGCAGTGAACACCTTGCTCCAAGAGCACGTGAAGCAGCAAACCTCTCAGGCCTCTCTCACCTCTGCAACCTCTCCAACCTTCAACATCATCCTCTCGGATATCGCGCCCTCCACCAGCGGCATCCGGGACGTGGACCAGTGGCGGAGTATCGAGCTGAATCAGGCCGTGCTGGATATAGCCTCCCGATGGCTCAGAACCGGAGGCTCCTGCGTGCTGAAGGTCTTTCGCGGCGCGGATTTCGATGCGTTCCTGCGCGAGGTAAAAGCGGACTGGAAGGACGTGAAGATCGTCAACCCCCGCGCGAGCCGCGACCGGAGCAGGGAGGTGTACATCGTTATGAAAAAACCAACAACTATAAAACCATAAGACTGTAGAGAAGCGATGGCATCGCGTCTCTACGATCTACAATCACGCGCTATACTTCCCTCCATGATCGTCCTCAAGGAAGTGACGAAAACCTTCGGGAAGAAGACCGTACTGGATCACGTTTCGCTCACGATCAATCCGGGGGAGTTCGTCTGCATCGTCGGTCCGAGCGGCGCGGGCAAGACGACCCTCTTGAAGCTCCTCATCGGGGCGGAGCGGGTGACCGGCGGCGGTATCGAAGTGGACGGCGTCGATCTCAGAGCCATTCCCCCGCCGGTGCTCCAGCTCTTTCGTCGCAGGGTCGGTTTCGTCTTTCAGGATTATCGCCTGATCCCCCACCGCACCGTCGCGGAAAACTGCGCCTTTCCGCTTGAGGCCGGCGTCTGGAGTGATGCCGCCATCAGGGAGCGGGTGACGGACGTGCTGCAGATTCTTGGTCTCTCCGCCCTCGCTGCCGCCCTACCGCCTGATCTCTCGGGCGGGGAACAGGCTCGCGTGGCGATCGCCCGGGCCGTCATCCACGAGCCGATGATCCTGCTGGCCGACGAACCGACGGGCAATCTGGATCCGCAGCAATCCATGGAAATCCTCCGGCTGTTTCAGCAGATACATCAGGCCGGCACGACCGTCCTGCTCGCCACGCACGACAGTGGACTCGTATCGGCACTGCAGACCAGAGTGGTGCAACTGAACAACGGTACAATCGTGCAGGATGCGAAAGGCGGCTATCCCTCCCCCGGATCACCGCCCCAGACCGCCAAGCATGACATTCTCGCTACAGAGCCTGCGCAGCGCTCCGGAGAGGAACCGCCGGAGAAACGGAAAATCAAAATTACGGCGATTCATTCGTGACCACTGCGCCTTCCCGCGCCCGCGAAGGGGCGCTCTCGTTTTGAAACGGAACAAACCGCACCAGCCCCGCCATCAGGAGCACGAAAGCGATCATCTCAGGGAGGAGCGCACCGACTGTCATCTGCCCCCGTGCCAGAATCACCACGTCTACGAGGAAGAAGCAGAAGTAGGCGACGAGGAGCACCAGCGTCATGGCCCTAAACCGCACGGGTCGCAGGAGCGCGAGCAGAGCAATGATCGCAAGGAGCAGAAATGCCGCCGCGCGGCTGAGGGAGAGAAACGCATGCATCCCGTCGAAGATCGGAAGTCCGTAGAGGCGCGCCACCAGATCCGGGGCGAAGGCAAACATGTTGGCCCAGACGAGATTGAGGATCAGGGCGAGGACGAGGATGATTCGGAGAGTGCGGGTGTTCGGCATAGTTGTACGATAGCCTTTCCGCAGAAGTTCGGCGAACGAGGAAGTGCTCCCCTCTCCCGCTGGCGTTGGTGGGTATGGGAGGGGGGTTTGGGAGGTGAGGCAAATATTGCTATGCTTTCAGCGCATGACCACCTACAAAGATTCCGGCGTCGATGTCCCTGAGGGAGATCGCGCATCCGCACTCGCCTACGCCCACGCAGTTTCCACCTTTGCCTCACGCAAAAATATGGTGGGGATGCCCGTTGAGGAGAAAAACGGCTACGGGGGATTTCTGGATATGGGCGACCACTACCTCGTCATCAGCGATGACTCGACGGGATCAAAGATCGACCTTGCGTTCGATGTGGGCAAGTTCGATACGTTGGGATACGACCTCGCCGCGATGGTGGCCGATGACGCCGTGTGCACGGGTGCGGAGCCCATTGCGATCTCGAACACCATCGACGTGCCCAAGATCGATGCGAAAGTTATTGACCAGTTGATGGGCGGCCTCGCCAAAGCCTGCACGGAGCAGAAGATCGTCGTGCCCGCCGGTGAGATCGCCGAGGTGCCGGGTGCCGTGGCGCGGGGCGTGTGGAGCGCCACGGTCGTTGGCATCGTGGCGAAAGACCGCGTGCTCAAGCCCGAAACGGTGAAACCGGGTGACGTGGTCATTGCCCTACGGGGCGCCGTGGCCCGGAGCAATGGGTTTTCCCTCATCCGCAAAATTCTCCTGGACGCCCATGGCAAGGAGTGGTTCACGAAAGAATGGAAGAACGGCACGACGTGGGGCGAGGTCTTGCTCACACCGAGTGTTATCTACTCCGCTGCGATTCTCGCACTCATCGGTCGCCACGGTGAACCTGTGCACGTTCCCGTGAAGGGCGTTGCGCACATCACCGGCGGCGGCATCCCCAGTAAGCTCAAGCGCGTCCTGAAGAAGTCCGGATTCGGCGCAGCACTGACGGATCTCTGGGTCCCGCATGCAGCCCTCGTCGATGTGATTACTCTGGGACATGTTTCGACCGAGGAGGCATACCGCACGTGGCACATGGGCAGCGGGATGCTTGCGATCGTGGAGGAGAAACACGTGAAGAAAGCGCTGGAGTTACTGAAGACAAATGGCATCGAAGCGAAACAGGCAGGAACGATCACGGAGAAGCCGGTCATCGAAATCACTGCATTCAACGGGAAGGTGCTCTCGTTCCCGGTGAAGTAAGGGTCGTTGTTCTCTTCAGTTTGAGAAGCGTACGCTTTCCGCAATGGAGAAGCTCCGCGCTCTTCAGCCGCGCCGCCTCACGCACCCCAAACGGTCCTCCATCGCCGACCTCTCGATCCTGAGGCGCATCGCAATCATCGGAGTGCTGCTTGGAGGAACTGGGGAGCTCTCCCAAGACAAAGACCCTCACCCGCAACGCGCACCAGTCGCACGCAATCAGACCATCGAGGACGTGCTCTACCAATGCCGCGCGGCACTCGGTCCCCTCAACGTCATAGAATGCAGCGCCACTCCGAAAGATGAAGACTTGCCGCCTGATCCCGGCATCGCGCCTGTACAGATGGCCGGAACCGCCGCATCGAAATTATGGAAGACGTGCAAGAACCTCTGTGCAAGCCCGTCCGATACCGCTGGGGAAATTTCGGACGATGTGAGCGCTTCCGTGCGGTACGTCCGCGATTACCGGATATCAGAAGAGAAGGCACAAACGGCAGACCCCGCATTGCTCGATTGTAATGACTACGCAAACGTCACCTGCCAGAAACTCGCACGTCTGGGATTCCCCATGTACCTGCTCTCCATCTGGCCGGAAGATCCCAAACTTCGCTTCGATGAAGGATGGCACCAGATGGCAGTCTGCAAACTGGCGGACGACTGCTATCTGATTTTCGATGATCATTGCCAAACACTCTGGCACGGCAGCCTGCATGCCTTTGGCCGGAAATACGGTTCGAAGGTGGCCATGCGCATCATTCCGCGGGTGGGCATCTCGGCATTTGCGGAACCGAAGTATGACAATGGGATATCCAAATTTCTGGTGCAGGCAAAGCACGGCATCCCCGATGAACACGCAATGCAATCCATCGACGTGCTCGAACGACGGCAGATCTACCAGATTGTCAGCCGGTAGAGCAATAAAGCCTATCCGCTCTCCTAATTGACAACAGGAAAAACCAGCCTAAGATTCCCCACACATGCACCAGAGGACCCTCCTCCTCGGCCTGGCTCTCCTCCCCGCCCTGAGCGTAGTCGAAGGGCTCCTTACGGCGGAAGGCAGGCTGCGTGCGTGAATGAAGAACCGAGAATAAGCACGAGCCTCCCTTCCGAGCGAGGCACGTCGTTCAAAGAACGACGTGCCGAGGCGAGGTTTTTTGTATTTCCATTTTCTCAACATCCTATGGAATCCGCATCATCCCCCATCACAGAACCACGACAAGTCATCATCTTCGACACCACGCTGCGCGACGGCGATCAGGCGGGAGGGTGGTTCTCCGCTGAGCAGAAATTATCCATCGCACATGGCCTGGATGAATTGGGAGCCGATGTCATCGAAGCCGGTTTCCCGGGTCTTCCCGAACGGCAGAAAGTCGACACTGTCGCCATACCCATGATCGCTTCAGCCGTCCGGAGACCGATCATTTGCGCACTAAGCCTCGCGAAACAGGAAAGCATCGAAGCAGCCGCCCGCTCGGTGGAGCATGCCAACCGTCCACGCATTCACGTCTACAAGGCATCCTCACCAAAGCATCGGCGACATGTGTTCCACAATCAGAGCGAGCAGGAATACCTCGATGACATTGCACGCCACATCACGATGGCACGACAGTATGTCGATGACGTCGAATTCTCCCCTGAGGATGCCACAAACACTAACAGGGACTTTTTGCTGCGCATTGGCGCCGTCGCCTATGAGGCGGGCGCGACGACATTCAATGTGCCGGATACCTACGGCATAGCGACGCCGGATGAACTCCGTGCTCTCTTCGCCGCACTGTACCGTGGAATTGCACCCGTACGCGATGGCACACTGACGCTGAGCACCCATAATCACAATGATTATGGCCTCGCGACCATCAACTCGCTCTACGCGCTTCTGGGAATGGGCAATGCCCGGAAACAAGTCGAGGCAACCGTGAACGGCATGGGGGACCGGGCCGGCAATGCCCCGCTGGAAGAGGTTGTCATGACTGCGTACTACAGAAAAGAAAAATTCCCGAACTTCCACATGGATCACATCGATGAGAACAGAAGAAAACAATTCGCGAAGATCAGTAAGAAAGTCGGCGAGGAAAGCGGCCAACCCGTGTCACGGTTCAAACCATTCGTCGGTGAAGGCCCCCGGAGCGTCGGTACAGGGAGTCACGAACACGCTCGACGCGAAATGGGTGAAGCGTACCAGTCCGGTATTGCGCATGATGTCGGACACGAATCGCTGGTCATCGAATTGACGGGGAGTTCGGGAAAAGCAACGGTGCAGAGCTTTGCCGAATCGCTGGGATACAGAATCCCCGAAGACCAGTTTAGGGATTTTGCGGATCATGTCCTCGCCTTTGCCAACTCCAAATGCGGTTCCAACGAACGACGTGTTACTCCCGAAGAATTCCATGCTCTCGTGTATCGGTATTTCGGCATCGGTATGCCCGTGGACAACTCCGGCGAGAAGCAATTTCTCCATACACGCAAGAACGGGTACTGGGAGATGAAACTGACCATGAATGTACGCGATGAAGAACAAAAATGGACGGGGCGTTCCGCGGAAGGCCAGGGCGTGTTTCAGGGAGTGGTGGAAATTCTGAGAGAAAAATTGGGGAAAGATTTTCAAGTGGTTCATGAGTGGCAGGAACAAACCGACAGTGCGCAGGGCGAACGCAGCAGCAGTACGTTTTGTGTAAAAATCCGCGTCGGGGAAAAGGAATACATAGGCATGGCAGAACACAATGATATTTCAGAATCCTCCATCAGAGCCCTTCTCGATGCAGTCAACAAAGCGAAACTCGCATCTCTCCTTCCGGAGCAGCAATCAGCCACTTCCGTTGGCGCTCCCGAGCGAGTAGAGTAGCCAGCAAATCTTCCCCTTCTCTTCCATGCTTGCCCCGATCTTCGGTCTCACTCTCCTCACCGGCTTCGTCTTCATGGTCGTCTGGGCCGTGCGCTTCGCCACGAAACATCAGCTTTTGGCCGCGATGTCATGGTTTCTCGCCATCGGCATCATCGGCATCCTGCTCGCCGGCACCCTGAGCGGTATGGCACTGCGCCGTTTTTCGAGCCTGCGGCCGGGTTACGATGGCTCTCTGATGATGGGAGGCAGGTTCCGCAACGCAGACAAAACAGGCTGGTCCGGCTGTCCGTATGCCGATGAGGAACCGGGCGCCGGCTCTTCCTCCGCCAAGAGCAAGTAAACCGCCCGCCTCATGCCCCTCGCACCCGCTGACCTTCAGAAGGCGCTCGCCGCCCATGAAGAGGCCGATATTCACGGCTCCCAATTGCGTGAGCACATTCAGGGAATCGTCCTCGGCGGCAACGACGGCATTGTGACGACGTTCGCCGTCGTGGCCGGAACGGTCGGCGCGCATCTCTCCTCGGTCATCGTCATTATTCTGGGCATCGCCAATCTGCTTGCCGACGGCATCTCGATGGGCGCGGGCGTGTACCTGTCACTCAAATCCGAGCGGGACCGGTACGTCCGGCTCCGCAAAGAAGAGGCGCAGGAAACCGAGGATGATCCCGACATCGAGCGGGAAGAAGTGCGACGCGCTTTCCGGGCCAAAGGGTTCACCGGCGACCTGCTCGAGAACGTCGTCACCACGATTACGGCGGATAAGGAACGCTGGGTGGATACCATGATGCACGAGGAACACGGACTCGTCGGCTCCGAGCACGATCGTCCGTTGCTCAAGGGACTGATGACCTTCTGTTCCTTCGTGATCTTCGGTGCGATCCCGCTCATCCCCTACCTCCTGCCGTTGCCCGATACCATGCGCTTCGGGGCTGCGCTGGTTTCGACCATTGCCGCCCTGCTCCTGCTCGGCATCACGCGAAGCATCACCACCCGTGAGCGCATCTTCAAAGGTCCTCTGGAAATCGTGAGCGTGGGCCTGCTGTGCGCCGCGGTGGCGTACGGCGTGGGCGCGGCTCTGCGCGGGGTCTTTGGCATCGCCGCCTAGGCACGCGTCCCTGATGGGGTTACCATGCAAATGTATGGCCGCCATAACGTTTCTCGAAGTCGATCCCGAAGATGCCGCGCTGGTGAAGAGCATCTATCCCGATGCGCTGATCCTCAAAGACAACATTGCGGGAACAGGCGTGCTGGAGCGGTGCAGTGACACCGAAATCCTCTGCTGTTTCATCTATTCAAAAATTTCCAAGGCGGAAGTGGAAAAGCTCCCGAACCTCAAGCTGCTGATCACGCGCTCGGTGGGCTTCGATCACATCGATCTCGCGGCCTGCAGGGAACGCAAGATCGTCGTCTGCCACGTGCCGGACTACGGCTCGCACGTGATCGCGGAGCACGTCTTCGCCCTGCTTCTGTCGACCATGCGTCATATCACCGAGGGGGACAAGCGCGTGGAGGAGGGAACGTTCGACTACCACGGCCTCAAGGGCATTACTCTGCGCGGCAAGACCATCGGCATCATTGGCACCGGCAAGATCGGCCGCAGGGTCGCGCAGGTCGCCTACGGCTTCGGCATGAAGATCGTCGCATTCGACCGGTGCCGCACCTTAGAACTCACGGATCTGCTGGGCGTGGAGTATGTGGAGCTCGAGGATCTGCTTCAGCGCAGCGACATCATCACCCTGCACCTCCCCGCCATCCCCGAAGCGGAACACATGATCAATGACAGCGCGATTGCCCGGATGAAAGACGGCGTGATTCTGGTGAATACCGCCCGCGGATCGATCATCGATTCCCAGGCACTCCTGAAGGGACTGAAGAGCGGCAAGATCCGCTACGCCCTGCTGGACGTGCTGGAGCACGAGAAGAACTTTGCGGAGAACAAGGAGCTCATTGATCAGCCGAATGTGGTGACCACCCCGCACATCGGGTTCTACGCCGACGTGAGTATCGCGAGCATGTACACCGATTGTTTCGAATCCATCCGGCAGTGGCAGGCCGGGCAAACCCCCGAACACATCGTGCATCCGACGACGAAGGTGTGCGATCTTCCGGGGATCACGCGAGGGCGTGGGAATAGGGCGTAGGGCGTGGGATCCGTCTGTGTTTCCCTACGCTCCACACCCTACCCCCGCATTATACTTCTTTCCCTTTGACAATACTCAACACCCCTTGTACAGTAGAGTGGCAAAGTCCTTCGTACAGACGCTATCGGTACCACTGAGAAACCTGGAAGAAGGAACAGCGCATTTACTTCCTTCTTTCCTATTCTCTGTATGGCAGATCAACAGATCA
>JAQTQU010000023.1 GCA_028712095.1 Candidatus Peribacteraceae bacterium | reverse complement strand
AATCCAGAAGCTGGTGGACAAGGCGAACCTGCAGATTGAGGAGCTGCGCAAGAAGAAGGAACAGGAAGTGATGACTGTTTAATCGTGGAAGACAAACCTACGGTTTTTCTCCCACGAACCCATTTTTCCCTCAGTGGTGCGGCTCCAGCGCGGGAGCCCGCGAGACCCGCGCTTCGCCGCAAATATTTTTTGAATGAAGAAAATCACCTGTCGACGCAAGGAAGACAGGTGATTTGTGGTCATTCGCGAATGATCAACGGCTCTCTAACAATTGAGGGGATCGACTCCCCCTCCGGAGACGACGATCACTTCGATCTGGAACCCCGCACTGAGCAGGGAATTCCGGGTCAAAGTGTCGATGGTGAAGGCGGAGAGCGAGGGCACCTCGACGCGCAAACTGGACGCGAAGAAGTGGAGTCCACGGGCTTCGCCGGCAATGTCGACGTACGCGGGGACCCGACTGAGCGGGTCGACGTACGACGACGCCGTGACGGTCACGGTGGTGCCTCGCAGCAACCACCACTGCCCGTACGGATCGTATTGCTGATCGACCATGGAAACCGACGACCCGTCACCCTCAAGGAAATCCCCGGGATTCTTGTCGTTGAACGCATCGCCGAACTGGCCATCGAGGAGATACACGAAGTCGTTCTCCGTGCCCCCCCAGACCTGGTCCTGACCGTCACCCCCGGTGATCTGGTCGGAACCGGGACCGCCGTACAGCCAGTCATCGCCGCCATCACCGAAGATGACATCGTTGGCCTGGCCGCCCTTCAACGTGTCGTTCGCGCCCGCACCGTGCAACTCCGTGGTCCCTGCGAAGAGGGTCATATCCACGGAATCATCGTACGGAGAGCCGTAGAACACGAAGCGGGACACGCCGGTCAGCGACCAGGTGGATCCATTCCATTGGATATTCACGCTCGAGGGCCCGGCGGTGATGCAGGCGCCAGATCCTTGCTGGCTCCAGTCCACCGTGAGCGTGCCGTTCTGGAGCGTCCAGGGCCCGACGATCCTGGTGGGATCGTTCCAGACGATGATGTCCGGCGTACGTTTGTCGTTCTCCGGCTTGTTCCTATCCTCGCCGGAGGTCATATAGAGGGTGTCCACATAGTGGCACCCGCCGTTGTACACATCGACGCCGAACCCGCCGTAGAGGGTATCCTCACCCCTTCCGCCGACGAGGGAGTCGTTGCCGTCCCCCCCGTAGAGGCAGTCGTCGTCGTTGCCGGCATCGAGATAGTCGTTGCCGGCGCAGCCAACGAGGACATCATCACCGTTGCGGCCGTACACCCTGTCATTGCCGCTGCCTCCCTGGAGGAAGTCGTTTCCGTTACCTCCGTCCAGATAACAGTTGGCAGTCGACATGACGATGATCATATCGCTGCCGTTCTGCCCCCAAACCTTGGTGACGCCACTGGCCTCCTGGCGGCAGTAATCCGCCCCGGCACCGAGATAGGCGACGACGGTAATCGACCCCAGCGAGGAGTCGATGATGGCGCAGTCGTTCCCTCCCTTCTCGATGATGATGAGCTTCTTCACCGTCCTCCCTGCGGTCGTATGCAGGGAGATGTTGTTGTCGACGAGGGCCGTGAGGCTCCCGTCGGGCAACTTTTCGAACACCGCCGAGTTATCGCCCGGTTGGGTGTCCTTGAACCGCACGACGCCGTACCGGTCCGGACCGGTCATCACGGCATCGATAACAACGGACAGCAGAGTCCGCTGCTCGAGGGGTTCCACCCTCAACTTCGTTTGGATCCCTACAGACCCAAGTTGTGGCTTTCCGTGCCACCACTCCTGAAACAACTCCAGAAGTTTCATGACCACACACACCTTTCGTAACAGGAACCTACAGGAACAATCGCCGCTGTTCGGACTGGCCTGCTCCGCTCACTTTCTCCTTTCTCTGAGAGCCGTTGTTTCGAATGACCGGGTTTTCCGCGAACCCGTTCCAAATCACCAAATATCATCAAAACAGGTGCGGAAAGGCCATCGTATGCTCTGAATCGGCTATTTGCAATTATTTGCGAATTATTGTCCTGATCATATTGGACCGCATATTGCCTCTCAGAATACGTCTGGCTGTCCGTTCCTGAACCTGTGCTACCATGACGGGTCTGATGGATGTTCTGCTGCCCATCCTCGGCTGGTGTGCGTTCATTCTTCTGCTCGAATGGATACTGTGGATGCTCTTCCGGCGCAAGTTCATCGAGATCTGTCTGCCCGCACAGGGGGAGGAAGTCTTCTTCCACTTCTTCACCGTCTGGAGGCTGCGCCTGCTCGCCATCCTCCACACGCTGATGCTGCTGGTCTGCGTGATCATCGGGCACCTGCTGCTCTGGCTATGAGTGAACCTGCTTTCGCCGCCGGCTTCAGCTTTCAGGCCAAGGATCAGGCCGAAGCCTTCCAATTCTACTATCATCAGCACTGGATCAGGCTACTCTGGCCGTTCTGCCGGCTGCTCTTCTGGAACATCCTCATTGTTGCGACGGGCATCGTGATGCTCACCGGTGACATGTTTGCAGAACCCCTCACCCGTCACACCATTCTCATCATCCTCACCGCATTCTTTCTGCTCGCGCACTTCGAGTTTCTCGCGCGCCTCTACCACTATCTGCTCTACGTGATCGTGGTGTCGGACAAGCGCATCCACCGCATCAAGAAAACCCTCCTCACGATGGATGACCATGAGTCGACGGACCTGTGGGTGCTGCAGGATATCCACAAGCGCCAGCACGGTATCGTCCAGAATCTCTTCGGGTACGGAACGCTCATTCTGCAGGCGCAGGAAACGGAAGTGCGCATCCATTTCACGCCCGAGATCAACAGACGGTACGCGGCACTGGCGCATCTGCGGGAACGGGCACGGGCATACATCAGCCGGAAAGATGAAGTCCTGTCGAAAACAACATCATCGTAACTTTACTCACCAGAACACAACCGCATATTTCGTCAGCGCCTGTTCCTTCACAGATGGTGAACGGGGGTGGTAAAACTGCGCTCCTTTGAAGAACGCATGCCTCCTCACCGGCCTCTGCAGCCTGCTTTTGAGCGGGAGCGCGTTCGCCGCACAGGACTGCGCGGCCGTGCTGCAGAAGAGCGGCGGAGCGGCGTATCAGAAATGTCTGTACAACGAGCAGGAGGCACTCCTCAAAGAACAGCTTGCCGCATACAAGACCATGATCGACCGCAATAAAGAATCCGTGAAAGCGCGGTA
The DNA here is from genome assembly GCA_028712095.1 of Candidatus Peribacteraceae bacterium. Lineage (GTDB taxonomy): Bacteria > Patescibacteriota > Gracilibacteria > Peribacterales > Peribacteraceae > Peribacter. Next base: position 17,862 of record JAQTQU010000023.1, on the reverse strand, counting down.
CGATGCCCAGATTAATCAGGAGGATTTTTCGTGGAAGGACGTGGATCTGAAGATGCAGATCGAAGAGGCAAACCGCAAACTGCGTATCACGCAACTCGGTAAAGCCAAAGAGAACGCAGAACAGGTACAGACCGAACAGAATCTCCTCACGCGACTGCAGAAGATCCGTTCGCTCACCTCCTCCGTCCACAGCAAGAAAACGAGCCGCCTCAAGAAGCTGAAAGAGGCTGAACTGACCGACTATGACAATGCCATAGCGGAATATGAGCTGCAGCTCAGAAGACAGCAAATGCCGGGGCTCTGAAAGGGCAATTGATTAGGACACACCATTTTTCCAAGTCCACCAGTCCACCTTGACTGCCCCGTTTCCCTCAGGGATCCTATTCCTCCTCCCTCTTACACTTCCCTTTTATGAAGAAACTTCTCCTTGCAACGCTCGGCCTCCTTCCGCTCCTCTTCCTCGCCCAGGGAGCGCATGCGCAGAACTACAGTTACGACTGTCTCTGTCTCTACTCCGATCCCAACGGCACCTGCCGGGAATACACCTGTGATGCCTATCAGACCCGCAGGCCTGCCTATTACAACAATTATAACTACAATCGTAATTGCAACAGTCAATACAGCAATTGCGGTAATTACCCTGTGACCGGCACCTATCGTCCCCGCTATTGGAATTCTTCCAGTCAGTATTACAGCAATAACTCGAACCAATATTACAACAACACCAACGATTACAACTGGTACTACAATCGCTATAACACTCAACCCAGCTACTACAACTATCCAAACTACAACAACTACGATTACGGTTATCCGTACTATTACTGAAGAAGGTCTTCAGGAGGAACGATTACCCCGCACTCTTGCTCCGCAAAAGTGCGGGGTTTTTCGATGATTGTTCAAATTGATTAATTATGCTATAATAATACATTCTCCATTTGGAGGATACCTTGCTACGATGCCTCGTCACATGACGGACCATCCCCAGCCATTCCGGCTCACAAAAATCGTCTGTACGCTCGGCCCTTCGAGCACGACAGAGGAACAATTGAAGGCGCTGGCTGAAGCCGGCATGAATGTGGCCCGCATCAATCTCTCGCATGGATCCCGGGAGGAACACGCGGCAGCGATCCGACGGGTGCAGGCGTTGAATGAGCAGGGCTTCTGCGTCGCCGGTCTCATCGACACGCGCGGTGCGGAAATTCGCACGGGCGTCGTGATTCAGCCGATTCCTGTAACAATCGGACAGGAGATCGTGTTCTCTTCTAACCCGCAGCATCAGGATGCACAGGGCCGTACCGTGATCGAGGTCAACTATGACGGATTCGCCAATGATGTACGTGAAACGGATACGATCATCGTCGACAACGGCACCATCTCATGCGCGATCGTATCCATCGAGCCGGATGGCAGCGTCGTGGCCAGGGCCAAAGACGGAGGCTCCATCGGTTCCCGCCGGCACATCAACCTGCCCGGAGCGGATATCGACCTTCCATCGATCACCAGGAAGGACTGGGATGACATCGCCTTCGGCGCTGAGCAGGGCGTGGACTACGTGGCACTCTCCTTCATCCGCAATGCGGAGGAAATCACGGAAGTGCGGTCGCTCTTAAAGAAGAAGAACAGTGACATGAAGATCATCACGAAGATCGAAACGAAGCGGGCCGCCGAAGAGAACCTTGCGGAAATCATCACCGTGTCCGACGGCATCATGGTGGCGCGTGGTGATCTGGGCACCGATATTCCGATTGAGGAGCTGCCCGCCATACAGGATGAAATCGTTGTCCGCTGCCGCGACGCGGGCAAACCGGTCATCGTGGCCACGCACATGCTCGAGAGTATGAGTATGTATCCCCTCCCCACCCGAGCGGAGGTTACTGATGTCGCGCATGCAGGAACGACAGGTACTGACGCCACGATGCTCTCCGGGGAAACCGCTTCCGGTAAGCATCCGGTCAAGTGCGTCGAGACCATGGACCGGATCCTCCGTGCCACAGAAGGACACATCGCGCGCCTGCAGGAACAACCGGAGGGAGCGGTGCACAACGAACGGGAGGCGCGCGCGCAGGCAGCCGTTACCCTTGCACATTCCACCAAAGCCGACGCCATCGTGGTCATCACCAAATCAGGACGCACAGCGCGGGAGGTGGCAAAATTCCGCCCTGTGATCCCCGTGATCGGCTGCGCGGCCACGCCCTCGGTGCGTCAGAAGCTCGCGCTCGTCTACGGCATCTTCCCCGTACTGGCATCCTTCACCGACGATACAGAAGCGACAATCGAAACGGGTGTCACAACTGCCAAGAAGGCGGGCTTTCTCACTACAGGCATGCGCGTGGTGCTCATCTCGGACGCCCCAGCCAAACATCACAACGTCAGCACGATCCAGGTGCGCGAAATCTCCTAATCCTCGTTGAATGAATGAAATAATCGCGCGAAGGCAAGCTCCGCTTGCCTGGAGCGCAACCGCTTAGGGAAGGGTGGGTTCGTGGGAGGGACACCGTAGGTGGCCATCCCGCGCCTCATTTCCACTTATGCCACGGCATCTCCAGTTCATCGAGCGGAATGTCATCCAGCGAGACCCCCGGTCCGGATACACGCTTCGAGAACGAGAAGAGTGCCCGCAGGCGGCGGCGGAACAGCAGGCCCGCACTGATCACGACCAGCAGCAGCGCAACACCGACAGAAGAGAGCATGGGGGAATACCGCTCGAACAGCGAAATGGATGCGCACGCATCGGTACAGCCCTTGCTCCCGTCACAATCCTCGGTTCCATCGACGATACGATCGCCGCAGAATGCCTTGCGGCAGGTGAGCCGGCAGGCATTGGGGAGCGTATCGGAATTCGAGAGCCCGTCATCACACTCTTCACCCGACTGCACCACCCCGTCACCGCACTTTTCCAGACGACACGTTGCACTGCAGCCATCGCCTTCCTCCGTGTTGCCGTCGTCGCACTGCTCGCCCGCTTCCGCAACCTTGTTGCCGCAAATCGGAAGCCTGCAGGTATTCGGGCAACCGTCGTCATTAACCTGATTGCCATCATCACACTGTTCCTTGCCCTCCACCATCCCGTCTCCGCACATGGGCAGCTTGCAGCTGTTGGGGCACTCATCGAACGCATTGCGGTTCCCGTCATCACATTCCTCTCCCGGCTGCATGACGCCGTCACCGCAACGTGCAAGCTGACATGAGTTATTGCACAGATCTTCCGGAATACGGTTGCCGTCGTCACACTCCTCGCCCGCTTGTACGATGGCATCGCCGCAACGGGCCTTCTGACAGCCGTTCGTGCACGTATCATCATTGACCTGATTGCCGTCGTCACACTCCTCGCCACGCTGCATCACGCCGTCTCCGCACTGGGGCAGCGTGCAGCTGTTGGAACAGGTATCGGTATCGTTCCGGTTGCCGTCGTCGCACTCCTCCGTGCCTTCGCGGATAGTGTTGCCGCATACAGGCAGACGACAGTTATTCGGACAGGGATCCCAATTGTTGAAATTGCCGTCATCGCACTGTTCGCGACCCTCCATGACGCCGTCGCCGCACACCGAGAGCGCACAGTCATTCGGACAGTCATCGAGATTATTGCGGTTGTTGTCGTCGCACTCCTCGCCTGTCTGCACGACCCCGTCACCGCAGCGCGCCGACTTGCACAGATTGTTGCACGCATCATCATTCACACGGTTGCCGTCATCACACTCCTCGTTCTGCTGGACAAACCCGTCACCGCAACGGGGCCGCGTACACTGACTCGTGCAGCTGTCCTCTTCAATCTTGTTCCCGTCGTCGCACTCCTCGCCTGTCTGCACGACCCCGTCACCGCAGACAGACACCGGAGCAGAAGATGAGACGGCATCCGCTGGGTGCAATGGTTCCGCAGAAGATGAGCTTGCACTTGCGGACATACCACCGCTCGTATCACTACTTGTGGCACTCGAAGAAGCGGACGCAATGGTGTCCCCCGAAGATGTCAGCGGGGCGACAGGCAGAGAAGAAATACTGGACGATGACGGACAGACCGCCTTGAACTGCCACTGGCATCCCCCCTCACACAATCCCTCATCGTCACACTGCGGAACGACGCACGTGCGTCCGCACGTACTCTCCATAAACTGCATCTTCGTCGTGAGCAGATTGGTCTTCGGATCCAGAATGTAGACCTCCTGTACGGGCGGCTCGCATTCCTCACCCAAATACGATGTGATCGTTCCATCACCGCAGAAGAGTGCGGCACACGTCGTGGAACACGAACTCAAGCCGTTGAACCGGCCCAGATCGCACTGTTCCCCTTCCGCCTCCTGCAGCAGGCTGTCCCCGCAATGCGGGGGCTTGCTGCGCGCGGAAGAAGAAGACCCCGGACGCGTAGGACATCCGGGCGATCCATAGGGCAAACCCAGGCATTCCTGAGGCACGGACTCCTGCGCGCGACCGACTGATTGCAGAGAGGACACGAGAGTTACCAGTCCAATGACGCAGAGCGCTACAGCCAGATAATGTTCTTTTCTTTGCATGTTTCCTAGTATTCTATCACATTTCCCTCCTCTGCTCACCCCCCTAAAAATTGCATTACTTGTTAATGATGTCGTAATAACCTATTTGATTTCCTGCTGATTGGACGCAACCGTTGTATCCTCCTGAATGTACCGGGGACTTTTCAGCGCCACCATCGCCTGAACGACGGGATCTTCCGAGAGCTGGTGGAGTGCCTGAGCCTCGGCCACCTGCATGTTGAGAATCTCCTCCTCGAGCAGCAGTTGCGAGCGCTCCCGCTCCAGATTGCGCAACTGGTAGCCCTTCGTCGCAGTTGCGTTCTGGTGAAAGAGAATGAAGAGCGCAAGGATGAGAATGAGCGAACCGATACACACCATCAGCAGAATCGTGCTCTGATTCACCATGCGACCGAGGCTGGCACGGGACAAAGGGGCCGAAAGGTTTGAGAGTGGATCGGGCACGCTGACAGATCAGTGTATCAGAGAGGCAACAGAATCACGATGGCGGAGAATCTCTTCGCATGATGACACGCAACTTGGCACTGCGGGAGCGCGGATTCACGGTCACCTCGTCATCCGACGGCACAACCGCCTTACGGGTGAGAAGCGTGAATTCAGCCGGATGCAGATCCTGGCCCGTCTGGGGATGTTTGGGAGCAGAAGTAAGCGAGCGAAACACCTGCTTCACGCGACGATCTTCAAGTGAATGGTAGCTGATCACCCCCATCCGCCCGTCCGGCTTGAGGAACGTGGGCCCGACCGCAAGAAGAGCATCGAGCGAGCCAAGCTCATCATTCACCGCAATCCGCAGTGCCTGAAATATCTGCGGCAGCACCGTTTTTGCCCGCCAGCGGTAAACGGATTCCGCGGCAAGCACAACTGCCGTCGTGGTCGTTGGCAGGCGCTCCCTGAGCGCACGCGCAAAGCGCGCGGATGATGGCAGTTCGCCAAAAACCCGCAGGCAGTGCGCAATCTCCTCCTCCGTCGACTGGGCCAACCACACGGCGGCGGTGACGCCGCGTGAACGGTCGTACCGCAAGTCCAGTGGAACCTCCTCGCGAAACGTAAAACCGCGCGCGGGGTCATCGACGTGCGGAGAACTCAGACCGAGATCGGCAAAGAGCATATTCACACCCGGCAACGCCAGATCCGCCAGATCCCTGAAGTTCGCATGGATGCACCGCACACGACCAGGCAGGGAATGCAATCTCTTCTGCGCCTGCGCAAGATTCCGGGTATCCGCATCGAGACCGATGAGCGTGCCCCGCTCTCCAACCCGCTTCAGCAGCGCCTCCGCATGGCCGCCGAGCCCAAGCGTCACATCCAGCACCGTCTCACCCGCTTTTGGATCGAGAATCGCGAGCACCTCGCTCAGCAGAACCGGAGTATGGTGGGGCGCAGACACAGCCGAAGTGTAGTGACGACGCCGTGCGTTTCAATGGATTGATCTTGCGCCCTTCGACGCAGGAGTTTCATGTATACAAAATTTGTACGATTTGAATCATTTCCGGATCCTATCAAAGCCAATATATGGCTTAAAAGCTAAGAATGCGTAAGGATTGACACAAATATATTAGTATCTATAATACCTCACTTGATTCCGCTCACCCCCATCGTGCTGGGCATCTCTCTTGCGATGAGCCCGGCCCCCTCGGCCCCCGCGTTCGCCCCGATCAACTGGACGTCATCCATGGGCACGCCTGCCTCCCTTGTGCTCGCACAGGAGAAGTGGCAGCCCCGCATCGGCGACAGCATCGCAGTCGATACCAAAGCAAACGAAGGATTCCTCATGCACACAGACGGCCGCATGCTGCAGTTTCCCGTGGCAACAGGCCAGCGCCGGGGCGTCTGTTACATCGGCCGCTGCTACAACGCCACGACGCCCGAGCGCACGTGGCAGATTCAGGCAAAAGACATCAAAGGCGATCACATCACCTTCGGACCGAGCGGCAGGTTCCTCCGCCTGTTCTGGAAGGGCGAGAGCACGCCCTACGGATTTCACGAGTACGGCTACGAAGACCGGATGTTCGATGATCAGCCGCGCTTCAAGAGTATGGGCTGCATCATCGTGAAGAAGGACATCATGGATATTCTTGACCGGACCTTTGCCGTGAATGAAGGCAAAATCTCGGTGATCACCAAATTTGAAATTTCTGACCCCTTTACATTAGCTGCACAATTGTGAAGAAAATTTGACACCCATGATATGTGATGAGCTAAAGTCTGTTTCTCATGGCAATGCACACAATCAACGTCACGCTGCCTGCAGAGCCGTCGCAAGAGACCGATCCGCTCGGAACGTTTCTCCTGCTTGAAAAGGTGCGCAACGAACTTCTGGCACTGGATATTCATCCGGATGACCACCGATTGATTGAGCGCACCCATCGGACACTGGTCATTCATTGCCCCGCTGAGAGAGATACCGTTATGCGACTGATGGAACTGCTCGAGAGCTTTCGGGGACTCATGGGATATTCCATCAGAATAGCGGAGCCCAATGTCTGATGAAGATGGTTTGCTGGCGGAGAGGGAGGGATTCGAACCCTCGATACGGTTTTACCCGTATACCACATTAGCAGTGTGGTGCTTTCGGCCGCTCAGCCACCTCTCCGCGCAACGGCAGTATACGAGGTCACCAGAGGAGATGCCACACATTCGGCTGAGGATTGATCGTGCTATGCTGAAGGAGATCTTCCCCCCTTGCTATGAAAGGCTACGTCACCAATATCGAAGAAGCCACCAAGCAAAACAATAACTTCCGTAAAGTTCTCTACACGGCGAAACATTCCCAACTAGTGGTCATGAGCATCCCGCCCGGAGAGGACATCGGCATGGAAGTCCATACACTGGACCAGTTCATCCGCATTGAGCAGGGTTCGGGCAAGGCCATTTTGGATGGCGTGGAACATGCGATCGAGGCGGAGTTTGCCGTTGTGGTACCCGCCGGTGCGAACCACAACATCGTCAATACCGGCAAGACGGATATGAAGCTCTACACGGTCTACTCCCCGCCGGAGCACCGCGACGGTGTGGTGCGCCGCACGAAGGCCGAGGCAGAGGCTGAGGAGGAACACTTCGACGGCAAGACGACGGAATAAGAGGCTCTGATCATATTTCCCTGCTGTGCTACAGTGCCCGTGTATGCCAACGGTGATCGGAATAGACCTCGGCGGAACCAAGCTGGCCATCGCGCGCTTCGAAACGGCAACCTGGAAGAAGCAGGATGAACGCGTTCTTCCGACTGCGGGAAAAACCTTTCCGGTGATCGTCAAAGAAATGCTCGCCCTCATCAAAGAATTCCGCACCGGTGACACCACCGCGATCGGCATCGGCGTACCCGGACTCGTGGACCGCGAGGGAAACGTGAAGACCATTCCCAATATCACCGGCGGGGACGGATTCCCTCTCCTGCAAACTCTGCAGAAAGCCACGGAGCTCCCTGTCTTCATCGAGAATGATTCCGCCTGCTTCACGCTTGCCGAGGCGTTACAGGGAGCGGGAAAAGGCCAGAGCGTCGTCATCGGAATCACCCTGGGAACGGGCGTCGGCGGCGGCATTGTCATCAACGGCAAGATCTACCAAGGACAACACGGCTTCGCGGCGGAATTCGGCCATATGCTCCTGAAGCCCGGAGAAGCACCCGCAGGACTCAGAGGCGGGCGCGGAGAGATCGAGGAATACCTCTCGGGCACCGCACTCAAGCGCCGCTGCCCCGCCGCCGAGCGACCGGAGGAAACGCTCGAAGGCCCGACCTGCGCGCACCTGCATGAAACTGTCATCCGCGAAATCGCGTGGATGTGCACGAGTCTCATTCACTGCCTGGATCCAGGCATCATCGTCTTCGGCGGCAGTGCGGGGCGCGCGCTCAAGCCCCATCTGCCGACCATCGAGCGGGAACTGAAACAGTGGATGCTCCCCAAGAGTGAGCCGCCCGCCCTCGCCATCGGCATGCTGCACCATGCGGGAACGCTGGGGGCGGCACTGCTAGCTTTTTAGCTTCTTAGCTGGTTAGCTTGTTAGGTTTTTAGCTTATAGCTTATTGGCTTGTTAGGCTTTCAAAGAGAGCGTTAAACGATTCAGCATTTTCATGACTGAATCAAGAAGCTGAGAGGTCTGGTCAAACTGTTCATTTGAACAAAAGCCAAGTCGTCGCGAGAGTTCCAACTGGGTTTCTAGCTCCGCACCGGAAGCGTAGGCGATGAAAACAAAATGGAGAAAATCTTTTCTCGTCGATCTGCGCCTCCCTTCTGCAAGATTCGAAGGAATGGAAACAGACGAGCGCCTCATTTGAGAAATGAGACCGTATTGCTCTTGTGAAGGAAATCCGCGAGTGAGCTCATAAATGGAAACCACCAAGTCCATTGCCTTCTGCCAGACAACAAGATCTCTAAAACTGTGAAGTACTTCTTGAGTCATAGAAAAATGAAAAGTATGTGATGGTATCACTCACCAACAAGCGAACAAGCCAATAACCCAACAACCTATCCCTTCGTCTTCGTCCAGTCATCCATGAATTTCTTGAGCCCCGTATCCGTCAGCGGATGGAGGGGCAGTTTCTTGAAGACCTCATACGGAATCGTGGCGATGTGCGCTCCTATCCGCGCTGCGCGTTCGATGTGCTCCGGCTTTCTCGTAGAGGCCACCAGCACTTCCGTCGAAAACTGGTAGTGCTCCCACGCCTCCATAATCTCGGCAATCAGTTGCATACCATCCCCGCCCGCATCATCGATACGCCCGACGAAGGGACTGATGATCGACGCTCCCGCCTTGGCAGCCAGCATCGCCTGCGGAAGAGAGAAAACTAAGGTGCAGTTGGTCTTGATCCCCTTCTCTTTGCAGAACCGGAGCGCCTTGAGGCCCTCGACCGTCATCGGGACTTTCACGACGACGTGCTTGTGCCATTTGGAGTATTCGACCGCCTGCTTCTGCATACCCTCGGCATCGGTGGCAGTCACCTGCGCGCTGACGCACGGCACGAGCGCACACATCTTCAGCACGGTTTCCTTAAAATCCTTTCCCTCTTTGGCAACGAGTGAAGGATTGGTGGTGACGCCGTCCAAAACGCCCCATGAGGCGATCTCGGTGACGTGATCAACGTTGGCTGTATCGAGAAATAATTTCATGGGAAAATTGTATGCCCTATTCACCTTGCTCGCCACTCCCCTCACCATCCGAAATTCAAACTAATAGCAGGACCGACCAGATCCTGAAAGGAGGACTTATTGTGCCCATGCTGCGAAATCCAATGCCGAAGCTGTGTCTGCGGACAGACGGCAAGACTGTGCAGTATTTTCTCATCGAGACCTGTTGCCAGATACACAGGGAATCTATCGCATCCCCATCCAATGAGTTCGCAGAATTCACCACAGGTCATCTTTGGGCTCACATAGACTTCCAGCCTTCCCTTCTTTGGAAAAAATTCTGGAAAGTGTGCACGCATCATTTCCTGCAAGCGCTTGAATTCACTTTCAGATCCATGGGAACAATCAGTCGCATATTCGTTGATCTGCCGACTCACATAGAAATATGTGTCCGTAGGGAGCTGATGAAAACGTAGCTCTTCGAGAATTTCCGATCGGCTGGCAATCGCAGGATCAGAATCAGGATGAGTCTTCGCATCTCCTATTGCATACTCCTCCCCGCCATGGCCGGGATGCCCATTCATTAATTCCCCGAACCGCTGCCGTATCTCATCCCTGGGAGAAAGCACTTCATCGCGTGCTGCCCATCCAACGGGCCAGCCCACAGGAGCTGTACGCGTGATATCGCCCTTCGGATACTCCTCATCACCGCAACCGACGAAGGACCGGTTTTCTCGTTCAATGGGAACCATGGAAATGAGGGGAAATTATTCTCGTGAATCCTTCAGTGCAGCTTCAGCCTGATCGCGCAGCGCCTTCAGATCCAATTCAGGAACCTGCGATTCGAGCGGGGTTTGCACCTCTCCAAGAGGATCCTTTTCCTGTTCGAAGTCCGGCAATGCCGGACCGGAACACACGAGCGTATTGCATCCATTGGACATAGGATTGATTGGAAAATGGGTGACAAGTTAATCCCCTCCCCTGCACAATGCAAGTGATGAAACGGTTCCCTTTTCTTCTGGCTCTTTGCCTCCTCACGGCCTGTTCTTCAGAACCGAAAGAGGCTTCTTCGGTCTCCTCGTCTTCTTCCCGCAGCCGCGAAGGGCTGCGCTCGGCATCGTCGGTTTCTTCTGCTTCCTCTGCATCCTTTGCTTCTTCTGCTTCATCATCTTTCTCTTCGTCCTCCCTTCTACGCCCTACGCCCTACACCCTGCGTCTCTCCGTTCCTTTCTCCCCCCAAGCTCCCTTCGCGATTTGGGACGCCCTTCACGAGGAATCGTGTGAGGAGATGAGTGTGCTGCTCGTGCATCATTTTCTGAATAAGACAGATCTGCCACGGGATCAGGCGGAATCGGAACTCCTTGCACTGACGCAATGGGAAGAGGATCACGGCTACCCGCAGGACGTGACTGTCCAAGAATTAGGAAAGATCTCCGAGGAGTACTTTGGCTACCGTTCCCGCGTCATAGAAGATCCGACGGTGGATGATCTGAAGAGCCTGCTGGCAGACGGTCACCCCGTGATCGTCCCCGCAGCGGGACGGGACCTCGGCAATCCCTACTTCTCAGGCGAAGGCCCCTGGTACCACATGCTCGTCCTCACGGGCTATAACGAATTCTTCTTCGTCACAAACGACGTCGGAACCAGACGGGGAAAAGATTACGTGTACCGCTTCGATACCCTGCTGAATGCCATCCACGACTGGACGGGGGTGAAAGAAGAGATACGAAAAGGAGCCAGACGGATACTCGTCGTCGAAAAGTTGTAGAGGTGAGAGAGGCCTGAAATGTTGCAGAGGTACGTAAAAAACCCTCTCAGGCTTCCCTAACCATTGCCACCTCTCAAACCTTTCACCTCGCCGTCAGCATCATCAAACTCAACAGAATGATGACAGAGATATTGATGCCCATGAATGGAAAACCGGACGTTCTCTTCCTGATTGGATAACGCATAAGAGGAGAAAAAATGAGAGGTCGGGAGGAGCCTAGGGATGAGGGTACTCGAGGGCAATCAACTGCCCTTGATCACCTACGAAAACATCATTCTGATTCTGAGCAAATTTTGTACCCGGCTTTACTGATCCACCCGGGAAATCTACACTCCTGATACCTCCTCTCCCGATCCTATGCAAACAGCCAGACCTGATGTGCAATCACTCATTGGAAGACCGGTCAACGATGTGCCGATGGCACTGCAGCGTGTCATGAAAAGTACACAGCGCGGCGAGAGAATATGGGTCGGACCGAAGGAGGCGCCTCCTCTGCCCGAGAAAGAATTGAAGGCATACACACTCGGCGAGCAAATCCTCTGTCATCTGGCCGTGCAGGCTCCGCTCAAGCATAAATCGGGACATCCCGGCGGCCCGCTCTCGGCCTTCACCTTCGCTTACTTCTTAAGTGCGCTGCGCGATCCCGCGGTCGACCAGCCGCTGCGCATGAGCGCGGGGCATTTATCGTTGCTCTCGTACGGCTTGCAGTGGCTGTTTGGACGGGAAGGTGCTGATAAACGACTGGCATCGCCGCAGGCCATCATTGAAAGTTTTCGCACACCTTCAGGCCTGCCCGGCCACATCGAAGCAGGCATCGGTGATATTCCCTTCGGCACAGGACCGCTGGGCAAGGGAATGAGTAATGCTCTCGGCGCCGCTTTCGGACTGCAATACCTCCGCAAACAATCCCCTACGCCCTACGCCCTACGCCCAACTCCTCCCATCGTCGACGTCCTTCTCGCCGACGGCGACAGCCAGGAAGGTCAGGTGATGGAAGCCGTGCGGCTCGCCGCGCACCTCAGGACCGACAACCTCATCGTCCACGGCGACTTCAATGACGTGCAACTCTCAGGCCTGCCGAGCGCAACCGTGGCCGCCGACTTCGCTGAGATCGTGCACGCCGCAGGCTTCAGCGTGATCGAGGTCCAGAACGGCAACGACCCCGCACAGGTGAAAGCCGGCATCGAGAAGGCCACGACGCTGATCGGAAAAGGCCATCCCATCTTCGTGTGCTACTACACAACCATGGGACACGGCATCCCACTGATGGAAGAAGGATCGAATTCGGGCAAGAAGAACTATCACGGCGCACCACTGAGTACAGAGGAAGCCGCCACCGCCTTGAAGGAACTTCCCCCGCTCGATGCACTCGTCAAAGACTACGAACCGTTCCGCGCACAGTGGAAGAAGCGTTCCGGTCGCACCGAGACCGATCTGCCCCTCACGTTCGACACAGCAAAACTCAAGGGCTACAAGCGGATACTCACCGCTGAGAAAGGTGCCGCGCGCAAAGACTTCGGCGCGACCCACTTGAAGAACCTCATGAAAGCCGACGCGCGCATTTTCGTCCTGCACGCCGACCTCGCGGGGTCAGGCGGGTTTGATGACGTGGCAAAGGAATTCCCCGAGCGAGTAATCAACGTGGGCGTGGCCGAGGCCAACATGCTCATGATGGCCGCCGGCATGCGCCAGACAGGCCTGCTCCCCGTGACCTACACCTTCGCGGCGTTCGGGACGAACGAGGCGCGGGCGAACGCGCGGCTCATCGACATCAACTGCGGACACACGCGCTGCGGCATCCTGAACGACTGCACGCACGCGGGCCTGAGCGTGGGCGAGGACGGCGAAACCCACCAGGAGCAGAACCACTTCAATCTCCCCTTCCGTCACACGCAGGTGTGGATGCCGGCAGACAGTAACCAGGCGGCCGCCATGGCGGAGAAGGCGATGGAACTCATCGCAGAGGGCCACCAATCCGTCTTCGTCTTCTCTCCGCGGACAGGCCATGAACAGCTCAAAGACGCGAAGGGCAAAATCGTCTATGGAGCGGACTATGTTTTTGATGGCAGGGCAGATCTCATTCGGGGATCGGATGATGTTTTGGATCAGGTGACGATCATTGCCACCGGCATCCCCGTGCACCGCGCGGTGGAAGCCGCGGACCGGCTGCTTGCCAACCCCGAGAAAGTCCGCGTACGCGTGCTGAATGTGGGCAGCATCCGGCCGATCGATGCCTCAGCGGTCCTGAAGGCCGCGCTCGAAACCGGTCGTCTGATCGTGGCCGAAGATCACAACAGCGAAGGGGGCCTCGCTTCGCAGGTGGCGGACATCATCGCCGATTTCGCTCTCCCCTGCTCGCTTCGGCGTCTCGGCTTGAACCAGTACTTCCCCTCCGCCAAAGCGGAAGACTTGGAACTCATGGCGGGGCTGGATACCGAGAGCCTCCTCCATGCCGTCTTAGATGAGATCCATGCCGAAGTGCGAGGCGGTGAAGACGCGTTCGTGAGTTCACTCTTCGAGATGGCGCATCACCTGCGTTTCAGTCGCTTCCGTGCAACCGCGCTGCCCTTCGTCGAGAAGCTCCTTGCGGAGGAAGGCTACCTGAATTTGCTGCGCACGCACTTCGCCCGCCGCGCCTGCCCCTTAGGCAAACTCCCGAAGAATGATCAGCTCTTAGAACGGCTGCAGGAAGAAACGCAGGTTGTCTGAGAAACCTCTCTGGCACGCTTCCGTGACGGAATAGTACCGGAAATGACGGCATGCGCATGCCGTGACGCAGAACCATCGCAAACGCTCCGCAACATGCAGAACACATACGGATCTGCCCTGGACGGATACTGCTGCTTTTGATGAAGCCAAAAGTTCACCGGGAGCATGCACATGCTGACTTCAGTCCCTGCCACACAAAGATCCTTCCAGTGCTGGCGGAGTTTTGACCGGACACTCTCCCCTTTCTTCAGCCAAAAGATCACCGTCATCTCCTGCAATTCCCTTGCGAAGATCGAAGGAAGCTTCATCGCTCGTCCTGAAGCCACGTTCAGCAGGATCATGGACACTTTTTTATATTTTCGCTATAATAATTCGATAAACACAAAACTGCACAGTGGAATCCTATCCCTATGAACGCGGCGACGTCGAGCATCTTCTCAAGAAAGCAGACGTCTTTGAACTCAGCGCAGAAGCACGCGTGCGTCTGGAGTGTCTGCTGCACTACGTCACCCACGGCAGGAACGCCTCCGTCACCGCGCGCCGCTTCGGCATTTCGCGCGCGACGTTCTACAACTGGCTCAAGAAAGCCGACCTGCAGGATCCTGCGTCGCTCGAAAACCGGTCGAAAGCCCCCAAACATGTGCCGCAGCCGGAAACGGACGAGCGGACGATTGCGTTGATCCGCGGCTACCGCACGCATGAACCGCTCCTCAGTAAAGAGAAGATCAGCGAACGTCTGCGCGCGGAACACGGCATCGCCCTCTCCGCATCCACCGTGGGACGTGTCATCGGCCGCCACGGCTTCTACTTCGCCGATACGTCCGCGCACCGCGCGAAGCGCGACAGCGCAACGGACCAACGGGAATGGGGACGGCAGGCAGCGGCGATCATTCTCGCCGCGACGGGCGCCGGCCTGCTCGCCCGCCCCGAACCAGCCAGCGCACTCGAAGGGTCAACGTACCAATTGCAGCCGATACTCGACGCAGCGGGCGGAACACTCGATGGCTCGTCATTCATCATCAATGGCGGAACGCTTTCGGACCTGTCGCAGGTGACGGAAGGAGCTGTGTTCCAGATCACGCCACAGGGAATAACACCCTCGTCATCGTCCTCCTCCACTTCCGAAAGCTCTTCATCCTCCTCCTCAACGACGACGGAAGGCGGCCAGACCACGGGAGGAGGGCGTCGGACGATCCCCGCCGCATCATCGTCCTCCACTGCCGCCGAAGCGTCTTCCGCCGGGTCTTCCCCGCTTCTCCCCGCCGCGCCGCAGCAGCTTGAGTCCGGGGAATCCATCGACGCGCTCCCTCATCTGAACCTCGGCGCGCATGTCGCAATCCCCGCCGCGAAGCCGCCTGCGGAAAAGAGGATCCGCGTGGAGCCCGGACCTTCCTCCACACAACAGCAATCGAGCTTGGCACAGGGAGCGGCGACACCGCCTGTCCATCCGCCTCTCTCCGCTACGCCAGTCACGGCGTACTGGACGACGAGCCTCCTGCTGCTCGCCCTCGCGTGCGTCATCAGCCGCTCCTGGTGGCTGGCCGCAGACACACGCAATGCGAGCAACACACGTACATACGCTCATCCCGGAACCATCCGGTTCCTCCGGAAGACGCTCTTCATCATCCTCTTCGGCATCGCACTCTTCCTCGCCCTCCTCTCGAACATTGCCCCCGCGAACGCAGCGACCACCGTTCCGCAGAACCGGTGGTACCAGGGGCACCTCCTGAACAGCGACGGCAGCGCCGTATCTACGGCAGTCACCATCCGGTTCAGCGAATGGAAGAGCGCGGACTTCACCGCCTCTGACCTCACGGCAACCGGTTCCATCAATGCCGCTGCGGCAAACTACGTGAACTGGGAGGAGGAGCACACCGTGACTCCCGGAACCGACGGATCCTTCGCGGTGGAGCTCGGCTCCATCACGGCGCTTCCGGACCTGACCACGCTCCCGCCCGCAACGCTCCAGAGCCTGTACTTGCAAGTGGAAGTGAAGGTATCCGGTGCCGCGGACTCCACCTACGACCTACTCGATAGCAACACGAGCGACACCGCCGTCGACCGCACGTCGATCCTCTCGCTCCCCTTCGCGCGCAACGCCGAGTTCCTCGACCAGCGCGACACGGGCACGGGCTCAGGCTCCATTCCCGTGCTCACGACGGGCGGTTCACTCTCCTTGAGCGGCAGCCTGACGATCAACGACAGTAACGCCGCGCACGATGCGGTGCTCACCTTTGGGAACGACGCGCTGGCAGAGACTCTGAAGTTCAATGATGTGACAGAGCGCTTTGAACTCTCCGATGACCTGGGCATCATGGGTGATCTTGAGGCGACCGGAACCATGTCCGGCAAGTCGCTCCAAGTGACGGGGACGGGTGCGGCGCCGCTCATCTACACGGATCAGACGACGGGAAATGTTGGCATCGGGACGACGAGTCCAAGTGCAAAGCTTTCCGTTCAAAACGACGGTCAAGCCCGAATCAATTTATACACTCCTGGAGCGGGGCAGCCAGATATCGACTTCGGACTAAGCAGTAATACGTTTTATATCGGTGCAAATGCCAGAGGTGGGAATGGCGCCTATATGGATTTTCGACCAAAGGGAGATAATACAACAGCTCTCTCCATCGGCCAGGATCGGTCTGTTTCCATTGGCCACGCCTATGTTCATCCGGAAGGCAACGCAGATGGCTTAACGGTAGTCGGCAACGTCGGCATCGGCACCGCCGCGCCCGAAACCAAGCTCGAAGTCAGCGGCATGCTCTCCGGTGCAAGCCTGTTCGCGCAGGGCAATCTGGCCGCTTCCGGCGCGCTCAAAGTGAACGGTCCCGTCACCTTCGGCTCGACCATCACGATCGGGAACGTCACCTACACCTTCCCCGCGTCGGATGCGTCGGGGTCGGGCAAAGTACTCATGAGCGACGGCGCCGGTCACCTCACGTGGGGTTCCGTCGGATCGGGAAACTTGGCACTGCGCACACGGATGATCGCCGTCTCCATGAATGACGTCACCGTGGAGGCGGACGGAACGGACAACGGCGCGAATCTCTTCACGGGCAGCGATGCGGGAGCGAATCATCACCAGTACTACACGGTGAAGACGGGGTCGGGGCAGATGCAGGACCTGACGCTCAAGGTCAAAGTGAAACTCCCCAGCGACTTCGTGGACTTTGGCGCCGCGAATGACATTCGCTTCTCGTACAAGACCACCGGCTCGACGAGCGCCGACAGCACCGTGGATCTCCTCATCGAGGATAACGACGGCGACGACGCCTTCACGGCGGCGGACGGGCAGGGACTCTTCAATACGTCCTGGACGGACTACACGGATGAATGCGACGGAGGTTCCTTCGACCCCGCGGCGGATGAATTCGTCTTCATCACCGTGAAAGCGTATACCACTTCGGGCAATCAGCCGTACGTCGGGGAGATCGTGCTGACGTACAGGGCGAGGTAAACCGACCTCACCCCTTACCCCTCTCCCTGCCCGTCCTCCGAAGCCTTGGCGAAGGAGGATCCCCCTCCCGTCGGGAGGGGGCCATTCTGCCTGCGAAGTCTCAGAAGTACGAAAGATGCTCTCTCCCATTGTGAGAGAGCCTCATTTGAACCTCCCTCTCCCCGCGGGAGAGGGCCGGGGAGAGGGGCTTCCAAACAGGGTGTTTCAATCAAGCCCAAGCTCTTTCTCGATCTTCTCCACTACCTCGTCGCATTCCTCAATGACAAGCCAATCTTCGAATCGAAGTACATTGAATCCCTGCTTGCGCAGAAAGGCTTCTCTCCTCTTGTCTCGTGCCCATGCGCCCGGTTCAGCGTG
>JAQTQU010000059.1 GCA_028712095.1 Candidatus Peribacteraceae bacterium | reverse complement strand
GTTGGCTGTTGATAAAGGATGGATGCAGCCCCGCTCCGCGTCACTCGTCGGCGTGGGAGAGGTGCTGACAGGCAAGTAGGCGCGACTGTTCCTGCGCAAGGTACTGGGGGAGGGAGGCGGGCAAATCGATCAGACAGATTCTATTACCACAGTCGAGACCCGCTTCACGACCAGCACGCCGAAAACCGCGGCCGCGAGTGAATTGCCGAAGGCGCAGATTCTCGAGGCGCTGTGGAAGATCATCGAGCAGGATTACCTGCATGACGACAAGATCAGTGCGGATGACGCCGCGTACGATGCGGCGGAGGCCATCGTGAACAGTCTGGATGATCCGTACTCCACGTTCTACCGTCCGGCGGGGTCCCGGGCGTTTCAGTCGCGCATTCAGGGGGAGGTATCGGGTATCGGCGCGCAGGTGGAGGATCGCGATGGTGTGCTCACCATTACGACACCGCTCTCGAATTCTCCGGCTGAAAAAGCGGGGCTCAAACCCAATGACCAGATCATCGGCGTCGATGGCGAGAGTATTCTGGATCTGCCCTACGAGGAG
This sequence comes from Candidatus Peribacteraceae bacterium, assembly GCA_028712095.1. Taxonomy (GTDB): domain Bacteria; phylum Patescibacteriota; class Gracilibacteria; order Peribacterales; family Peribacteraceae; genus Peribacter. Next base: position 4,388 of record JAQTQU010000059.1, on the reverse strand, counting down.
ATGGTGGACCGTGTGCGTGGTCCCAAGGGGTCCAAGGCAACACTGCGCATTCTTCGTAACGGCAACGAATTTGACGTCGTCGTGACGCGTGACACGATCAAGGTGCCCGAGATCGATATCAAGTGGCAGGGCGAGATCGCCGTGGTGAAGCTGATGCAGTTCGGCAAACTTTCCGAGACGGATCTGCGTCCCCAGATGCAGCACATTCAGGATCAGCATCCGCAGGGGATCATCCTCGATCTGCGCAATAATCCCGGCGGTCTGCTGCATGCCGCGACGGTGGTTGCGAGCAATTTCCTTCCGAAGGGATCGGGGATCGCCATCATCCGCTCCCGTTCGGGAGAGCGGACGGAGCGGACGGAGGATGAGCCGACGATCGATGCGTCTGTGCCGGTCGTCGTCCTCGTGAACGGCGGATCCGCCTCCGCATCCGAGATCGTGTCTGCCGCCCTGCAGGATGCCAAACGGGCGACCATCGTGGGCGAGCTGACGTACGGCAAAGGCACGGTGCAGGAGGTACTGGAATTCAGTGACAAGAGCAGCCTCAAGCTCACGATTGCCGAGTGGCTGTCACCCCTTGCGCACAAGATCGATGGAATCGGCGTGAAGCCGGATGTGCTGGTGCCCGCAGGGGAGCGCGATGATCAGTTGACGCGCGCTATTTCCATTCTCAAGGCGCGGTAAAAAAAGATGGCACGCACCAAAGCGCCGCTCCGGGCGAGATCCGCAGAGAGCGGCCTTTTACATGTTCGAGTAAAATTTCTTCTTGCGGTTTGCCGCTCTGTACCCCTCGCGCTTGAGGGCGCGCTTGCGCAGGATGCGCTTATTGGCCGCTCTCTTGAACCGGGAGCGTTCGCGCAGGAGCTTTAAGAGCCCCGTGCGTTGCACCTGCCCCTTGAACCGCTGCTGAAGGCGGTCATTGGATTCGTCGCCGTGTCTGTGGGCGTGAATGGCCATTGCGGGGGGGAGGGTAAGGGAGAGGGGAGGCGTTTGCAAGGAAAATCGACACGTAGCGGCGTGCCGGCGGCACGCTGCTACGTCCCCCCATTGCTTCACCGTCTTTTTCTCTCTAGAATCCACCAAGATACGTATTAGCATTTCTGTATGTGATCTTTTCTTGAGTAATCTTTCTATGGCAAGCGCAAAGCAGCAGTACACCGCAGAAAACATCCAGGTGTTGGAAGGCCTGGAGCCCGTCCGCAAGCGGCCCGGCATGTACATCGGCTCCACGGATCAGCGGGGGCTGCATCATCTTGTCTATGAAATCGTGGATAACTGCATTGACGAGGCGATGGGCGGACACGCCACCCTGATCACGGTCATCCTGCAGGAGGACGGGTCGGTGAGCGTGGAGGATAACGGCCGCGGCATTCCGGTGGATATCCACCCCAAGATGAAGAAATCCGCGCTGGAGATCGTTCTGACGACGCTCCATGCCGGCGGCAAATTCGGCGGCGAGGACAGCGGCTACAAGGTCTCCGGCGGTCTGCACGGCGTGGGTTCCTCCGTTGTGAATGCCCTCAGCGCCAAGATGCATGCCGAGGTCTATCGTGACGGAAAGACGTGGGTGCAAGACTACGAGCGCGGCAAGCCTCTGGCAGCGGTAAAGGCGAAGGGTGAGACGAAGAAGACCGGCACCCTCATCCGTTTCTGGCCCGACAAGCAGATCTTCGACACACTGGAGTTCTCGCTCGCTACCGTGATGAACCGGCTGCGCCAGCAGGCCTACCTGACGCGCGGCATTACGGTTGCACTGCTGGATGAGCGCGAAAAGAGGTCGGAAGAGGATCAGAAGCTGTCACGCCTGTACCGGTTCCACTTCGAGGGGGGGATCGCGGCGTACGTATCGCACCTGAACGAGTCGCGCGACGTGATCGGCACGCCGATCTGGTTCGAGAAAGATACGCCCGATGGTTACGTGGAGGTGGCGCTGCAGTACACGCAGTCGTTTCAGGAGATGGTTGCAACCTTCGCCAACAACATCCATACCACGGAGGGCGGGCATCACCTGACGGGATTCAAGGCGGCCATCACGCGTACCATCAACGCCTACGCACGCGCGCAGAGTCTGCTCAAAGAGAAAGACGAAAATCTTTCTGCCGATGACGTACGCGAGGGACTCACGGCGATCGTGTCGGTGCGCCTCAAAGAACCGCAGTTTGAGGGACAGACGAAGAGCAAGCTCGGCAATGCCGAGATGAAGACCTCAGTCGAGATGGTGGTGAATGAGAAACTGGCCGAGTACTTCGAGGAACATCCCGGCGAAGCCAGGAATATCGTCGCCAAATGCACGCTCGCCGCCCGCGCCCGTCTCGCCGCCCGCGCCGCCCGTGATTCCGTCATCCGCAAGGGGGCGCTGGAGGGCATGACCCTGCCGGGCAAACTGGCGGACTGTTCCAGCCGCGACCCCAGCGAGTGCGAGCTCTTCATCGTCGAGGGTGATTCCGCCGGCGGCTCGGCCAAGCAGGGACGCAACCGCGAGTTTCAGGCGATTCTTCCGCTGCGTGGCAAGATCCTCAATGTCGAGCAGGCGCGGCTGGACAAGATGCTGGCCAATAACGAGATCAAGGCGCTGATCATCGCCATGGGGGTGGGCATCGGCGAAGTGAAGGATTTAAGCAGGCTCCGGTACCACCGCGTGGTGATCATGACCGATGCCGACGTGGACGGCGCGCATATCCGCACCCTGCTCTTAACCCTCTTCTTCCGCTACTTCCCCGAACTCATCGAGGCCGGGTGCATCTACATCGCACAGCCGCCGCTCTACAAGATCCAGCGTGGTAAGGAAATCGCCTATGCCTACGGTGACGACGAAAAGGCGAAGACGCTGAAAGTGTGGGGAGTGGGGGAGAAGGATATGCAGGAAGCAGAGGAAACAGAAGAAGCAGAGGAGCCAGAGGAGATGAAGGCGCTGACGAAAGACGCCAAGAAGAAGCCCTCCTCCGCCGAGGCTACGGCGGGTAAAGAGGAACCCAAGAAGTCGGCGCGCGTGAGCATCCAGCGGTACAAAGGCTTGGGCGAAATGAACCCCGAGCAATTATGGGATACGACCATGAACCCCGAGAGCCGCAGCATGATGCGCGTGACCATGGACGACGCCGAGCTGGCCGACGCCACGTTTACGACCCTCATGGGGTCCGAGGTCGCCCCGCGTCGCAAGTTCATTCAGACGAGGGCGAAGACGGTGAAGAATCTAGATATTTAGGGCGTAGGGGATAGGGCGTAGGATTAGGGCATGAAAAGAAACACGCAATCTTTGTGACCCTACGTCCTACGCCCTACACCCTATTCCTACGCCCCGCATTAATCGTCCGTCGGTCCGTTGAATTGGTCCCTCAGGGTATACGTATCCAGGTTCTTCTCGCCGAGCAGGGTGATCACGCGGTCCACGATGCCCTCAAAGGGCACCTCCTGCTGCTGGCCCTTCTGCATGTCGCGGAGGATGATGGTGCCGCGCTTCACCTCCATCTTGCCGAGCAGGAGCGCGAAGCGCGCTTCGAACTTGTCGGCCAGACGCATCTGGCTCTTCAAGCTGGCTTCGCCAAGAGCGCCGACGGTGTGCACGCCTTTCTCGCGCAGATCCGAAATCAGGAGCAGGCAGGTCTTCTTGGCTTCGGGCCCGAGCTGTGCGACGAAGATATCCACCTGATCCTTGTGCGGGGCCGATACTCCTGCCTCTTTCATGTGCCACATGATGCGCTCCATGCCTCCGGCGAATCCGACACCGGGCGTTGGCTTGCCGCCCAGAAGCCCGATGAGGCCGTCATAGCGCCCGCCGCCGCCGACGGCGTTCTGTGCGCCCGTGGTCTGGTCCCAGAATTCAAAGACGGTCTGGGTGTAGTAGTCGAGGCCGCGCACGAGGTGCGGATTGGGCACGTAGGCGATGCCCAGCGCATCAAGGTACTCGAGCAGCGTGACGTGGTACTGTTTGCTCTCCTCGCTCAAAAACTGCTCGAAGAGAGGAGCGCCTTTCAGGAGCACCTGCGTGTCTTCCTCTTTGGAATCGAGCAGCCGCAGGGGATTGGTCGTCAGGCGCTCGCGGTCCACCTCGGGCAGGTTACGTTCTTTGCCGATGAAGAAATCTTTGAGCGCCTGCACGTAGGCGGCGCGGTTTTCGGCCGTGCCGATGTTATTGATCTGCAGCGTCAGGCGGTCCAGAATCCGCAGGTCCGCGAAGATCTTGGTGATCACGTGGATGAGCTGGGTGTCGATGCTGGGGTCTTTGAGGCCGATCACTTCCAGATCGAACTGGTGGAACTGGCGAAAACGGCCCTTCTGCGGCCGGTCGTGGCGGAAGCACGGGCCGATGGCGAAGAGCTCCACCGGCTGGGGCAGCTGCTGCATGCCGTGTTCGATATAGGAGCGGCACATGCCGGCGGTGAACTCCG
>JAQTQU010000022.1 GCA_028712095.1 Candidatus Peribacteraceae bacterium | reverse complement strand
CCATTTCGGGAGCAAAGGGCGTGCTCTTCAACATCACGGGCGGCACGGACCTTTCCATGTTCGAGGTGGACGAGGCGGCGCGCATCATCACGGAGGCCGCCGATCCCGAGGCGAACATCATCTTCGGCGCGGTGATCGACGAGAAGTTCACGGGCGAGGTGAAGGTGACCGTCATCGCCACGGGCTTCGACGAGGCGCATCTGGAGGGTCTGCCCACCATCGGTGCGGCGCGCACCCTCAAGCCCGGCGTCCACACGCCTGCCCGCTACTCAACGCCCAACGAAGAGCGGTCGGAACAGGCCACGCGTCCGTCGTTCCTCGAACCGGCCAAGACGAGTACGCTCGGGATCACCGAAGAGGAGCTGGAGGTGCCGGCGTTCATGAGGAAGCCGATTTCGAAATAGGACAGAGGACAGAGGACTTAGGACTTAGGGTAGTAATAAGAGGGATACCGACTCGGTGTTCCTCTGTCCCATGTCCCAAGTCCTAAGTCCCTCACGCATGCGTTCCCGTCGACCCGAATCCTCCGCGCGTCTGGGCCCCATGCCCGTCCACTTCGCTCCACTCGGCACGGTCGACCCTGACAAACATGCCCTGTGCGATCCGCTCGCCGCGCTCCACGGTGACGGGAGCATCGGAAATGTTCTGCACCTGCACTTTTACTTCGTCCTCCGGCCCGTGGTAGTCGCAATCGATCACGCCGATCGAGTGCGGGCAGACGAGCGCCTTCTTCCTCGGGAGGGAGGAGCGGGGGAGGATCAGCAGCGCGTAGCCCTCGGGTACTTTCACGATCACATTACCCGGCACGAGGGCGATTTTGTTAGGTTCGATGACCGTCGTTTCGCGCGTGATCAGGTCAAAGCCGACCGCCCCGGCTGATTCGTAGCGGGGGAGGGGAAGATTTTGGTCGACACGGACGATCTGAACTTTCATCGAAAAAGAGAGAAAGATGCGTTGACTTGCCGACCGCCCGTCTCGGCGCGGCCGAGCCGCGACGGATAGCCCCGCTTGCGGGGCGAAGGCTGGATGGTGACCTGCATGACATCAGGATGCGCGTAACGCAAAACAGGAGCAAGGAAATCACTCTCTCATTTACCAATCACGGCATCGTAGCGATCCTGGAAATCCTTGTAGGTCATCATGCCCGTTCCCCGCTCGTCTATCACCTGGCTATCGAGGAACTTCTTGCCTTCCGCGATGGATCCCTCTTCGAACTGTGCCAGCACCTGGATGAGTGTATCCGGATTTGCAAGGATCTTCTGTGTCAGTGCACGGATGAAGGGGTCCCGGGCTTTATCCAGCTGTCCCACCAGATCGGGTGAGACCGGATTGCGGTCACGCTCTTCGTTCGAGAGGAACTGTGCCATCGTGATGCCCTTTACCCCTACGTCGCTATCCTGCATGCCGACAGCGCGTGCCAGATCCCACACAAAATCGCGGGTGCGGGTGCGGAATGCCCCCGTGTGTACGTAGGGGCACGAGACCGGCCGTTCGATTTCGAGTGCCTCACTCGAGAGTGAGACTTGCCCCGGCTTTAGGCTGGTGGCGCGCATCATCTGGTTATCCATGACGATGTAGGCGCCGATGGATTGCGCGAGATCACGAACGTCGCTCTCGGTCATGATGGCTTTCTTCTCGCGCGCGAGGCGGGCGAGATCGGCATAGACCTTGAATTTCTCGTTGAAGCCGACGTAGGCGTTCTTCCAGCCTTCCTTCGAGACTTTTGACCGGGCGCCGCTCATCACACCGAGGAGGCTATCCATCTTCACCCAGTCGATCTCGGTGGCGAGGTAGGGGATATCCTCGTGGTCCAAGCCCTCAGCACCTTTGTCGAGTGCTTTGGAGATACGTTCGCGGGCTTTCTGGTCGCGGAGGATCACGAGTCGCATGAACATCGTTGTCTTGGTTCCGGGCTTGAAGGTCGGCTTGCCATCCGGTCCGTATTCCGTGATGCGCTCGGCGATATCTCTGATCTCCGGCAGGGTGTTGTGGCGCTGGTAGAAGTAATCGAGGAAGGGGAATTTGAGCAGCACGCCGCCCTTCTCGCCGGCGATGACGCGCAGTCGCTCCAGTGGCAGAAACCCGGAGGCGACGCCCTGGATTAAGAAGTAGACTTTCTGTTCCATGCTCATCTTGCCGTTGCGCATGGAGTAGTGCAGCAGCTCTTCGTAGTGGTGCGGATTGATTTCTTCGGGGAGGGGCTTGGGGTTGTGAGGATTGGTGCACTCGACATAGGTTTTGAGCATGACGTGGAGTTCATAAGCCGTCTTGCCGGCGATATTCGCAAAGTTGTCCGCTTCGTGCGTGTAGTTCTGCTTGTGCTTGTCGAAGTTGCCGCTGTTGCCGGTTATCCACTCATTGAACATGTCTTTGTCGGTCCAGATATCCGCAATCAGCTTGTGCAGCCATTTGTCGCGCAGTGTCTCGTCGCGGTCGCAGGGACCGAACGGCATCCTGTACTTCGATTTCTCGTTCAGCGCCTTCCACACGCGGTGATCCCCCCAGTTCATGCGCCCCTTCTGCACGAGCAGTTGGATGGAACCGCGCAGCTGGTCGCGCGTCGGCGTCTGCCCGATAAAATCGAGCAACTCCTCGGCATCCAGGTTCGTAAACGCGTCTTCCCACTTCTTCACGCGTTCGAGCTCTTTGCTGTTGCGGGCGCGTTCCGTGTAGTGGTGCAGGCGTTCCGTGTACTTGCCGATGATGGGGATCTTGATGTTGGTGCCCGGAATGTAGACGGGCATGTTTTTCGTCAGTCCCGCCTTGGCGTCGGCGGTTTTCTGATCCTGAATGGAGTGCCAGATGCCCAAGATATCTTCCTGGAATTCCTTGTACATGCGCATCACATCGAGGATGCAGAGCCACTGGATTCCCAGTCTCTGTGACATCGTCTTCTTCTTTACCGCGGGTTCCTGTGTGATCTCCGCGAACTCCTTATCCATCCTGTCGACTTGCTCAGCCGTTTGTCTGACATGCTCTTTGAAACGCTGCACAGTCTCGATGTAGGTCTGGTTGTGCTGTGGATCGGGTTCCACTGACTGTCCTGCACGCGTCTTGCCGGTAAGCCAGATGTGAGTCAGTTCGTTGAGAACATCATGGTATCCTCCGTCGCCGGTGCCGCTGCCCACGATGTCATCGGCTTGCCGCTTGAGATTTGGATCGTAGTGACGGCTCGTTCCCCTCGGATCAGGTTTTCCGTAGGCATCGCCGAATGTCTGGATGCTGGTGACCATTCGTTCGATTTCCTCGAGGTCGTCGTGGGCATCGTAGGCAGCAGCAGGACTCTGCTTTCCCTGCTCCATGTCTTTGGTATCGGCGCCGGGCACAGGTTCATCCAATTCGTGCAGGGTGAACTGGGGTGCGGTGACGTCGCGGTCCGTCTCTGAGGGCTTTATCTGATCGAGAATCGTGCGATCCGCGTGCCCGGGTGCTGCCAGCGCGCCGCTCACCGCGGCCTCGTTTTGGAGCAGGCGGCGATAGTGCGCATCCGCCCGTGCGTTTAAGAGGGCTTCGGGCAGAGCGGGATTGAGGCGGCGATACTCGGCGCGTACTTCTTCTTTTGTCGGCACGCCCCAGCGTTCGCCCTGTTGTTCAAGGAGCGACCACTGGTCGGCAGTGAGTTCGCCGAAGGCCGACTCCATGAGTTCCGGCAGGAGGTACGATTGCTCCGAGAGAATATCCAAGAGCGCGTGCGCTTTCTCGTGCTGCACGAGCCGTTCGATATCCTGCGCGTTCAGTTGCGGTGTTTTGCGGATGAAGATTTTTCCCTCCCTGTAGCAGGCGCGGGAGTTCTCCACCTGGATTTTTGCTCGGTACTGGGCGTCATCGAGGAAGACGACGAGCGTGTTCCCTTCGGGCGGGATCGGACTCTGCGTCGCCTGCTCGAGTGCGCGGACGCGCTCCAGAGCCGTACGCCAGTGTTGGATCTGCGCTGCGACCCGGTTCGCCATGTCCCGTCTCTGCATTTCGGGAATTTTTGTATTCGTCAGAAAGGTCAGTTGCTGATCCACGTACTGCGCGTACTCCTGCAGTTGCGACGGAACGTTGAGCTCGGCGCAGACAGGATGCGTGAGCTTTGCAGTGAGTTCGTCCCGCAGCGTGAGCATTTCTGTGCGGCGTTCTTTCGACCATTTTTCAATGCCATTGGATTGCAGTGCCTGTGTGGTTCCTTGCGTGATGTGTGCCGATTCCTGCTCTGCCTGCATGTAGAATTGCTCGCCACGTTCTACGAGGGTTGTGAGCACGTATTCCTCGCGCGCCATTTGCTCTTCGCTGAACGACGCGAGTGCCTCGGGATCGCTCAACTCTTCACGGAGTTTCTGAAGAACGTCACGTGTTCCCAGTGAGAGCTCCGGATCCGTGAGCACCGTTTCCACCATGGGGATGCAGCGCTCCGCCCATGCGCGTCGCTCCTGTTGGTCACGCGTTTCGTCACGCAGTCCCTCCGGACTCTTCCAGCGTTGCAAGAGCTGCGCGGTGTCTCCCTGAATAGACTCCAGAATCGAGAGGTGCTCCTCCGACTCATGGAGGAATGCGCCTGCAAGTTTTGTGAAGTTCGCATTGTCGGGATCCTGCACGAGGTCGTTCTCGGGATCATCCACCTTTGCGAGGAGCCGGAGCGCGCGCATGCCCGGGTCCGCAGCGCTCTTCTGAATTGAATCTTCCATGCCTTGCGCCTTTGGCTGCTTCATGGCCGCCGCCGCGCCTTCCTCGAGGCGTTGCACCGTTTCCTGTGCGCCGAGACGGAGCTGGATCGAGAGGAGTCGTGAGAGATCGCGTGTCTGTTCCTTGAGATGACGCAGGTAGGCAAGCTTGCGTTTCTCATCTTGTTCCGGCGGCAGCATTTCCGCCGTTCCCCAGTAGCGGTTGCCGAATTCCCGGGATTTGCGCATCGCCTCGCTCACGTTGTCGAGTGTTTGGTAGAGCTCACGAACCTGATCCATCGTGAGCGGGTGCCTGGAGCCGATCTCGTTCACGGCAGCCTGGATGTTGGCGATCTCCCCGAGGCTCAACCGCGATGCCACGGCCATGCCCTCCGCGCCGATCCTGCCGAGCATCTCTTCATCGGCGAAGCGCTTGCGGGCGGTTTCGATGGCTGCCTGCTGCTCTTCATAGTCTTTGATGCGCGTGATGGTCGAGCGAGCGAAGGCGGCGGTGATGCCGGGGGATGCCCGCAGGAGCATCTCGATGAACGTCCGCTTCGTTTCGATCGGCAATCCCTGCGTCGTATCGAAATCGAGGATGGCGGAGAAGATTTCACGCGGATTTCCCTCGGGAAGGAGGGATTCGCGTTCCGACATGTAAATTGCCATGCCTGATCGTCTTGCGATCGAGGCAAGATCAACGCCGCCCGTCGACTCTTCGTGAGTGAAGAGACGGTCAAATAGTTCTCCATGTTTCAATTCCTCTCCCAGCCGATCAAAAATCTCCTGGCTGTCGAGCGCGCGGATCACCGAGGATATTTTCGCACTTGTGTCCTTTGTTTCGCGTTCCACAAGACGTTCGTCGTCGAACGTGCGGTTCGTTTCCGGCTGTCTCCCATTTTCATGTTGTTCGTTTCCGAAAACCGGTGGATTGAGCGGATTATTGGCATCACTGTTTGCGAACAGAAGTTCACGCTGCTCCCGGAGGGGAGAGCGGCTGAGGGCAAAGCGCATGAGAGCGGAGAGGCTCAGCATGTCAAAGTTTACAAATACGAATTAAGTAGTCAAGTATACTTTCGCGCCGGTCGAAAACCGGTGTGATGAACTGCGACAGGACCGCAGCGATATCCGCCGGGGTGCAGTCTCCTGTCTGCACGATCAGGTCAGAGCGATTGTTTCTGCCGATGCGCAGCTCTACGTATCCCGGCCCCTGCAGCATCCAGAAACTTCTTAAATCGCTCCACGGATACAGGTGCCTGTCCCACTGCAGCCCCTGGCTCGAGATCTGTACGGTATGCGTGATTGGGGGTTTGCTGTGCATGAGCCCGTAGATCAGTGCAAGCAGCACAATCACGAAAGCGAATGTCCATGCCTGTGTATACACCGCGTACGCAAGGAGCAGGGCCGCGAACAATCCTGCACACAGATACCAGCGCATGCCTCTGTTGTGGGGGGGCTTTTCGGGTGCGGTCCAGCTGATGAGGATGTGTGTATCGGGCATGGGATATGGGTGTGTATAAATCCTTCTATTCTAGCGGAAAAACGGCATTTTGCCCATGGCGGGGAGTTGCCGATTCTCTTAACTATGATTTAAACAATTATTTGATTTTGCGGCTTATTAGAGCCAAATAATCTGCAATTCCTGTTCATCTTCTGTCATGTTTGCGACTGCGATCTTTGCCACCTTTGTCCGGCGACAAAGGTGGCGCCAAAGCGCCGGCGCACCGACGCCCCTCCACCCGGCCCTGTGCCTCCTCGTCGGATCCTCCAAGGATTCGGATCCGCCTCGTCGGCGCTTACGCAGACAGGGCCTTCCCCCTTCACCCCCCGGCACCGTCAGTCATGACTGACGTGCCCAGCGGTGCGCCCCGCCCGATGGGATCACGTCTGACTTGCTTGTGACCTTTGAGCTCTCTTGGTACCCTTTGTTGGCTTTAAACGGGCAGTTAGCTCAGTTGGTTAGAGCGTCGCGTTGACATCGCGGAGGTCACTGGTTCGAATCCAGTACTGCCCACCATTCGACTCGCGTCCCTCGTTACACTCGGGATGCTCGCTCATGGTCCTCGGCCTTCGGCCTCGGGCCACGACTTCGCGAAAAGAAGGGCCCAATATGCTACGATGAGCGACCATGGAAGAAAGCCCTTTCAGAAGATTTGCACCAGGCTTTGAGCGTCCTTCTCCTGATCAATTACGAAAATGGCATATAGGACGAATGTTTGATAGCGCAGGTTGGCCAATAGATGTTGAAGCAGGATTGATTATCCAATCATTTTTAGATAATCCCACAGCAATAATATCAGCCATGATCATTCAGCGAAGAACCCTGCTCGATCCTTTCCTGATTCGAATCTACTGCAGTCAAATGTGTGCTTTTGGCATACTTGAGGAAGATCCACCTCTCAGTGCACGCTTCACCCTTGCAAAGGGTCCTGATGCTAATCCTGAACTCATCGGAAAAATCCAAGACGTCTGCAGGAGCCATAGGGAGACACAGTTCTAACCTGCTCCGGTACTGCCCACCATTCCGATAGAAACCAGCTCCAGAAAGGGTACACTTTTTGGCGTGTGGCAGCTCTTCCTCGATCTCTTCTTCCCGCGCCGGTCCCTTACGGGCAGTGAAGGCGCGTGGATCACGGAAGAGGAACGGCGCAGACTCGTGCCTCATCCCGTCATCGAAGAGGCGGCAGATCTGCGTCGGCGCGGCATCCGCAGTCTGGATCGTCTCGTTGCCGCGAGCACCTATGCGGATTCTCCACTCCTGAAGAAAGCGATCCGCACATTCAAGTACGGCAGAATTGCGGCGCTGGATAAAGAGCTGGCGCAATTTCTGCTCAAGGCTCTGCCCGTTCTCGAACAGGAGCAGCCGGTGCTCTGCCCGGTGCCGCTGCACTGGATGCGGCGATTTCAGCGCGGGTTCAATCAGTCGCAGCGTCTGGCACGTCTGCTTGCCGAGGCGAGAGGTCTTGCGATGCTGCCGCTCCTCAGGCGTATCCGGTGGACGGGCTCGCAGGCTCTGCGCAGCCGCGGTGATCGTCTGACCGCAATGGACAGGGCATTCCGGTGTACGGCGGATCACCCGCCGTCCTCTGTTGTTCTCGTGGATGATCTCTCGACGACGGGAACGACGCTTGATGCATGTGCAAGGACACTCAAGGAGGCGGGTGTTCGGCGTGTGGAAGGGTGGGTAGTTGCTCACGACCAAAAAAGAACTTAGAGAGTGCCCGGCTTCGTCCTCGTTGCACTCGGACTACGATCAATCGATGGTGACAAAAAACAAGCTGATCTGACGTTCATACATTCCGCATCGTTGTTCTCTCACTGCAAGGCGAAGTGGGTGTGGAAAACTTTTTAAGTTTCCACCGAGCGACTAGCATGCGCAACCTGTGACTCCGGTCACACATCATCATGATGACACTTCTATCCTATCGCCCTCACCCTCCTCTCCCCCTGTTCAGGTGGAGAGGGGATAGCGGTCTTGCACTTCTATGACTGTGCTCCTCACAGCAGTGGCCTTCGTTGTTCTGTTGACGCTCCTTATCCTCATTCATGAGTTCGGGCACTTCACGGCGGCGCGCATGGCGGGGGTGACGGTTGAGGAATTCGGCTTTGGCCTGCCGCCGAAGGCACGTACGCTCTTTAAGCGGAACGGAACCGTCTTCACGCTCAACTGGGTGCCCTTCGGCGGGTTCGTGCGCCTGAAAGGTGAGTCGGCCACCAGTCCGAATGAGCGTAATAAGCCGGGGAGTTTTCACCATGCCTCCATTCTGTCGCGCGTTGTGATTCTGTCGGCGGGGGTCTTCATGAATTTCGTCCTTGCTTTCGTGCTGCTCGTGTTCGGATTTTCGGTCGGGCGGTGGATTCCCACCTACTTCGAGATGTCCGACATGCTGGAGCATTCCCGTCAGGGCATCATCGCGCTTGAGACGGGTGTCGTCATCGAGAAGGTCATGAGCGGCGAACCGGCGGCGATTGCCGGCGTACCCGAGAAGAGCGTGCTTCTCAAAGTGAACGATATCCCGGTCACGCTGGCGGAGCAGGTCGGGCAGATGCAGGAGGGCAAGCGCAGGGTCTTGTACACCGTGCTCGTCGGGGAGGGGGAGCAGGCGCAGGAGCAGAAGTACACCGTTGCGCTCAAGGACGGCAAATCCGGCGTGGTCATCTCGACCTTCCCGCGCACGCTTTCGGCTCCCTTGAGAGGAGTGGGTACCTCAGCTCTTCTTGCGCTGCGTGAAGCGAAAATCATGACGGAGCAGACTGTGCTCGGCATCGGCACCCTCATTCAATCCCTCGCCCAAAGCGGGCAGGTGCCGGAGGGGATCACCGGCATTGTCGGTATCGCCCAGCTCACGTACTCCTCGGTGCAGGCGGGGTTCATGACGTACCTGCGTCTGGTGGCGCTCATCAGTCTCAGTCTTGCGATCCTCAATTTTCTCCCGTTTCCCGCTCTCGACGGCGGCCGGTTGCTCTTCGTGCTCGTCGAGGCGGTGACGCGGCGGCCCCTCAACCGGAAATTCGAGGCGTACTCGAACGCTCTCGGGTTCTCGGTGCTCATTCTGCTCATCATTCTGATCACCTTCTATGACATCATCCGTCTCTTCTAGTACGGCCTGCAGCGTCGCCGCCCCACCGGCTGAGTACGTGGACCAGGGTCTGTGGATCGCCATCCTGCGCAAGCTGGATGAGAAACTGCAGCGCAGCGCCTTCATCACGTGGTTCAGGGATACGGCGATTCTCGGCAAGGACGCGGGTACGCTCATCGTCGGCCTGCCGCTGCCCATGTCGCTCTCGTGGCACATGGAGCACTACCGCGTGCTGACGCTCGAGATCGCGCGCTCGCTTGATCCTTCCATCGAGAAGATCGTCTACACCGTCGACGGGGGACTCAAAGACAACCGCGAGCGGTCGGTGGACTTGCTGGAGGTTTTCCCCGAACAGAAGCGGCGGAAGCTGCCGGGCAAGCCGGAGGTGAAGATGGCCGAGGGCGTCATCAGCAAGATCCTCAATCCCCGCTACACGCTGGAACACTTCGTGGTGGGAGCCAACAACCGTCTCGCACACGCGGCGTGCCAGTCGGTGGCGGCGGCGCCCGGCGGCCGTTACAATCCGCTCTTTCTCTACGGGGGGGTTGGGCTGGGCAAAACGCACCTGCTGCAGGCCACGGGTAACGCCATTCTGCGCCAGATGCCGCGCTCGGTTGTGGTCTACACGACCACGGAGGATTTCACGAACCAGGTCATCGAGGCGATCCGGCAGCAGAAGATGGAGCACTTCCGGCGCCGGTACCGGCAGGTGGACGTGCTCATCATCGACGACGTGCAGTTTCTCGCGAACAAGGAGCGCACGCAGGAGGAGTTCTTCCACACGTTCAACGCCCTCTACGAGGACCGCAAGCAGGTCATCCTCTCGGCCGACCGGCCCCCGCAGGAGATGCAGCTCGAAGATCGTCTCATCTCGCGCTTCGCGCGCGGCATGATCGCCGATATTTCCGTCCCCGATTACGAGACGCGTCTGGCCATTCTGGTCGAGAAGGCCCGCGAGTACGAGTTGATGATCGATATGACGGTGCTGCAGTTCATCGCGGAGCACACCACCAGAAACGTCCGCGAGCTCGAAGGCATTCTGATGCAGGCGGTGGCGCAGTACGAGCTCGAATCGCGCATGCCCACGGTCAAGAGTATTGCCGAGATCATGCGTAAGCTCAGCCGCGATCCGCATGCGGAGGAGGAGCAGGTGGGGTTCGATGTGCCGCCCAAACGCGCACCCACGTTTCAGGATGTGCTGGAGTGTGTCAGCCGGTACTACTCGGTCTCGGTGCAGGACATGATCGGCGCCTCGCGGGTGCGCGAGATCCTGATGCCGCGCCAGATCACGATGTTTCTGGGCAAGAAACATCTGCGCATGAGCTACGTGCGTCTGGGCGAAGTCTTCTCGGGCCGCGACCACACCACCGTGATGAACGCGTGCCAGAAGATCGAAGGGAAGATGCAGAACGATCCGCAATTACTCAGGGAGGTTCGTGCGATGGAGCAGGAATTAGGCGTTGTCTAAAAAAGTGGCATTTCATCATACTGGGGCAATCGGAGTTGTATCATTGTTCCGTGAGCAGTTCCGCATCCGATCGTGCGCCCGAAAGCAGCTTCGATTCCTGGGGAACCAGGATTTCCCAGTGGATCAGACAACTCTCTCTGCCGGAGCAGCAGGCACTCTGTGCTGCGTGGCTTCTTCGCAAGCGCGCCGATGCCCGCAGGAAGCTCGAGGAGCTCTTCTGCGCCGATTCCATCGATGCGTTTCTCGTAAAAATGGATGTGTTGCGACGGGAGCTCGGTGGTGCATTTGTGCGCAACGAGCAGGTGCTGCGCAGCATGCTCTTCATCTACATGGTCAGCATCATTCCCGAGAGTGTCCGGGAAGAGACACGGCAACTGGTGGATGCCGTTCTTGCGGGCCGGCCGGTTGTGCGGTGATCATTTTCTCTTGTGGCAGCGCAGATGGGAGCGTACTGTCTTGTCGTCATGTCGCAGCGCACCACCACCACGACGACCACGACCTCCCGCTGAGGAAGGGGTGTAGCGCTGACCATTCATCCCACTGCCTTCCTCCGCAAGTGCGAAGGAGGTTTCCTTCTGTTACCCTCCCATCATTATGGCAAAGCACTCCACCGGAAACGCGGTTCCCGAATCCCTGCACAACATGCGTCACTCGCTCGCGCACGTTCTGGCGCAGGCGGTGCAGAGGCTCTGGCCTGCAACGCAGATCACCATCGGTCCGCCGATCGACACGGGTTGCTACTACGATTTCCTCTTCGCGAAGCCGATTTCCGATGCCGACTTTCCCGCGATCGAGAAGGAGATGCGCAGGATCATCGCGTCGGGGCAGACCTTCGAAGTGGACGAGTTCTCCATCGCCGATTCCGTGAAGTACTGGAAGGGCAAAGGGCAGACATTCAAGGTCGAGCTTGTGGAAGACCTGGCGAAGGATGGTGAGACCAAGGTCACGCACGAGCGTAATGTGGATGCGAACGGGAAGGAGATGTTCACGGATCTCTGTCGCGGCGGGCACGTCACGTCGCTCAAAGAGATTCCTCCGGATGCGTTCAAGATCACGAGCCTCGCGGGAGCGTACTGGCGCGGCAAAGAGACGAACGCGCAGTTGACGCGCATCTACGTCGCGGCGTTCGGATCCAAAAAAGATCTGGAGGAGTATCTGCACATGATGGAGGAGGCGAAGAAGCGCGATCACCGCAAGCTCGGCAAAGAGCTGGATCTCTTCACCTTCAGCGACATGGTCGGTCCGGGTCTGCCGCTGTGGACCCCCAAGGGCACGATCATCGCGGACCAGATAGAGGCGCTCGCCAAAGAGATGGAGGAGAAGGGCGGCTACATGCGGGTGCGCACGCCGCACATCGCCAAGGGGGCGCTCTATGAGCGGACGGGGCATCTGGCGCACTACAAGAGCTCCATGTTCCCGCCGATGGAACTGGATGGGGAAGAGGAGTACTACCTCAAGCCCATGAACTGTCCGCATCACCACGAGATTTTCGCTTCGCGTCCGCGCAGTTACCGCGACCTGCCCATGCGGCTCGCGGAGTACGGGCACTGCTACCGGTACGAAGACAGTGGCGCCCTGTTCGGGCTCATGCGCGTGCGGTCGCTCTCGATGAACGATGCGCACATGTACGTGACGGAGGAGCAGTTCGAAGACGAATTCAACGCAGTGGTTGATCTTTACCTCACGTACTTCGCGATTTTCGACATCCAGAAGTACGTCATGCGACTTTCACTCCATTCGCCCGAGGGATTGGGCAAGAAGTACGTGGATAACGCGGTGCTCTGGAAGAAAACGGAGGAGATGGTGCGCAAAGCGCTCCAGAAGAAGGGAATCGAGTACGTGGAGGTTCCCGATGAGGCTGCCTTCTACGGGCCCAAGATTGATGTGGAAGTGTGGAGTGCCATCGGCCGCGAGTTCACGCTGGCCACGAATCAGGTGGATTTCGATGTGCCGGGCAAGATGGGCCTAAAGTACACCGACAAGGACGGTTCTGAAAAAGTTCCGCTCTGCATTCACCGGGCGCCGCTGTCGACACACGAGCGCATGATCGGGTTCCTCATCGAACACTTTGCGGGGCACTTCCCGCTGTGGCTGGCCCCCGTACAGGCGATGATCATCCCCGTGGCCGAGCCGCACGAAGTTCCGGCGCGGCACGTCGAGAAGGCACTGAAGGAGCGGGGGATCCGCTGTGAGGTCCTGCCTTCGACGGATTCTCTCGGCAAACGCATCCGCGCAGGCGAGCAGCAGCGCGTGCCGTATCTGCTGGTCGTGGGGGATAAAGAAGTCGCCGACAACGCCGTAGCGGTCCGGAATGTCGTCACCAAAAAGCAGGTCTCGGTTCCGCTCAAGGAGTTCATTGAGAAGACGACGGAGGATATCCGGCTTCGGCGGCTCACGTGTTCAATCGGGTGACGAGGTTTATTCACCCCCTCTTCCTGCCCCTCTCCCCCGGGGAGAGGGGAGACCCTGTCACTGGAAGAAATCCATCCTTGCGAAAAGCAAGACAACAGTATGAGCTTCCCTCCCCCATCGGGGGAGGGTCAGGGAGAGGGGAGTATTCGTGAAGACTTCGTCAGCAGCACCATTCCGATTCCAATGGGAATCAGTGAGGCGACCTGAAGGACGTTCGGTTGCTCCAACAGAATGAAGTACGCCACGACGAGCGTGAAGAGCGGCGTAATGCTGTCGATGGAGATGGCTTTGGTGATGGGAATGCGGTGAATGCCCTCGATCCAGAGGATCTTCGAAAGACCGAGCAGGAGAATGCCATTGATGAGCACAAATCCGAATGAGCCGGAAAGATCAGCACCCGTGGGATGGGGTTCGAGGTACCAGGCGAGCAGCAACAGAAACGCACCGCTCCCGATGCTGCGCAGAAACATGATCACGTTCGTGGTGACCACCTTGCGCGCGCGTTGGGCGAAGCGGTTCCCCAGCGGGGCGAAAATCGTGGCGATGATGATCAGCAGGTCGCCCTGTTGCCATCCTTCCGCCCCCTTGGGAAGCAGTACCAGCAGTGCGCCAAGGACCATGCAGGCTCCGCCGATCACGGTGCGGGGCAGCAGAGGTTCATGGTGTAAGAGAAGCCCTAAGATCAGGAACGAAAAGAACACCTCCATGAGCATCAAGATGGCCGCGTTCCCGGCAGAGGTGTGCTTGAGGCCCAGGAACAGGAATCCGTAGAAAGCGATGCCGATAAAGAGCGTGGTGAGCAGGATATCTTTCCACGCTTTGTGTTTGAGCAGGAGCGGCCACTCATGTTTCAGCGTGAGCAGGAACGCGAAGAAGAGGGCGGCCAGGAGCGTACTGATTCCGGCGGAGAAGAGAGGGGGCACGGTTCCAAAACTCAGGATGGTTATGACGGGGAACGTGCTCCAGAGCACTGCAGACAGCAGAATATTCATTTCGCCGAGGCGGGTCGGATGGAGAAGCATACGGGGAGTGTAGACCTACAAGCAGGGGGATGTTTGTGTTTTGCCTCACCCCCGACCCCTCTCCGTTCCGGCCAACGCCAACCGGAGAGGGGAGAGCATTCTCTCTTTTTTGGCGTGCAAGCAGAAAGAGTACGCCCCCCTCCCGCCTGCCCGTCCGTAGCTCCGAGCCGAAGCGAGGAGCGAAGGCGGGTTGGCGAATGGAGTTGGCAGGGAGAGGGGGTTGGGGGGTGAGGCCAGTCTCTGCTATCCTCTCTCCGATGTTCCAAGCGTTCCCCTTAGGTCCCTTCCTCGTCTGGACGTCGGTTGTGTTCCTGCTCATCGGCATCGTCGTCTCGACGGAGTTCTTCCTGCGGCTCGCTGGCAGCGCGAACCTCTCATTGCAGCATTTCCGCGATCACGCGTGGTGGTACCTGTTCGGGTTCCTGCTCTGCGGAAGGGCGTTCGCCATCATCACGCAGTACCGCGTGTACTGGAATGATCTGCCGCGCATCTTCGTCATCTGGGACGGGGGATTCAGCTTTCTCGGCGGCGCAATCGGCATCGGCACCATTCTCTTTTGGGCCACGCGTACGCATCGTGCCACGTTCCTGCAGTGGCTGGATGTCCTGTTGCCGGCAACGATGCTCGGATCGGTGTTCAGCTGGCTCGGGCTCTTCTTCGCCGGTCACGCGTACGGCAAGCCTACAGATGTCTTCTGGGGCGTGACGTACGACTCCATCAACGTCCGCTATGCAGTGCCTATCCATCCGGTGCAACTCTACTATGCCTTTCTCTCCCTGCTGCTGACCTTTCTGCTGCTCATCATCCGCAAGTACAGTTCGCGGGCGGGTACCGAGACGCTCATCGGCATCATCTGCGCCAGCGTCGGCACCTTTGTCCTTGAGTACTTTCGCGGTGATTTCACCATCCCGGTCTTTGCCACGACCGTGGATTTCATCATCCTGATCTCCCTCTTCGTGAGCCTCGGCGTCTTCGCCGTGGTCGAGCTCATGCTCTCACGCAGGATGCTCCTGTTGTTCGAAAGTGCGCTGCTCTTCCTCTTCGGCGGCTATGCGCTGCTGCGCTCGCAACTTCCTCTTGAGACGCACGAACTTCGGTTCAGTCAGTTTCTCGCGGTGTTGGCGCTTCTGGCCACTGTCGTGTACGTTGTGGTCCACCGGCGGCGGTACCCGCACTTGTAAGTTCCTTTCGCACTATGCCATTCCTCACATCTCTCCAGTCTTTCTTCGATCCGTTCCTCCTGTTTCTCTCGGAAGATCCGCTGCTCCGGATGATGCAGGGGGGGCTGCTGTTTATCGGATTCGTCGTGATTTTCCTCGTATTCTTCGTCACGCGCGATATCCTGCTGCGCACCCACTCGTTCTGGTATATGGCATTCTGCATCGTACTCACGGCCCTGCTCCCGGGCGTCGGGTTCCTGCTCTATCTGCTCATCCGGCCCGCGCGGACCATCCATGAGCGCGCGCTGGAGGAGCAGGTGCGTTCCCTCGCCGCGAAGCTGCTGGGGAACAAAGTCCGTTCAGGCAAACATGCCAAACAAGACTGATCGTTTCCTCCTTCTGCCATGGCAACCTTTCAATCACTCTTCATCTACCTCTTCTGGCCGAATCCCGGCAACGCCCACTACGGCAGTTCCAGCATGCTGATACCGCTTGTCGTGTGTGCGCTTCTGGTGGTGCTCTCGTTCGTGTTCCGTTTCTGGCGGAGCAGGATGAGGAACCCGGTGATGAAGAAACTCAGCCGCTCGTGGTCTGCCGCAGCCTTCTGGTTCGGTCTGCTGGGGCTCATCTTCGTCGTGTCGCGGGTGGAGGGAATCGGGTTTCTCGCCATGCGTCTGTGGTGGGTCATCTGGGGAATCGTGCTCGCGCTGTACCTAGGCATTCAGCTGCGCTTCTTCAAGATGCGCTACTACGAAAAACTTCCCGCGGAGGTTTCGAATGACCCGCGGGACCGGTACTTGCCGAGGCGCAAGAAATAGCGATTTGCGATTGATAAATTTACGATTTGCGATTTGTCGAAAAACAAGCTGTATTACATGTAATGCCCTGTCTTTTTAAGATCGTAACTCGCAAATCTTCAAAGCGAAAAAGCGCAACTCTTCGAACGATCTCCTTTGGTGTTCAATGAACTTGACAGCACAGCCCGGCTTCGAGAGGATCAATCCCTTTTTATGCCTCTCAAACACGCTACGGAAACATTCTTCGTCTTCCTCCTCGGCGTCGCCATCCTCCTCACGGGGCTGTTGCTTCCGACCCTTCCGGATTTGCCGGCGGGCGCGGTGCCGTGGGCCATCCTCTTCGCGCTCTCCGTTCTCTATCCGCTCTCGCTCTTCGCTCTCTTCAGGCGGCGCCGTGCCGACCATGCGTTCCGGCTTCTGCACTGGATGCCGGCCCTACTGCTTCTGCTGTGGCTTGCCATCGAAGTTCTCGCTCTGGAGCTGCCACGCGCGTTGCTCGTGATGAACTGGTTCACATGGGGCTGGACGCTCGGTGCCGTGACGGTCGCGTTCATCCTGCTGCTCAGCTATTGCCTGCAGGTGGTGCGTCGCCGAGTCACGCGGGTCACGCTTCTGCTGCTCGCATTCATTCCGTTCGTGGGGGGTGCGCTTGCCAGTGAGCAGACCACGCACTGGGACCGTCAGCTCGCTGCTGTGCTCTGGGGAGGGGAGTGGCTTACGCAGCTGGAAGGGAAAGAGTTGCTCGGCATCCGTCTGGCCGGTCGGCTGCCCACGCAGCAGAATCTGAGTGCCTCGAGCGATGCCGGGGAGGAAGGATGGCGCGAGAAGCTGCGGCAGGCAGAGCAGCGACGCAGGGAAGCGCGGGAGCAGCGTCTGGCGGCCGGTGGCAGCAGTCTCTCCGCTGCATCGCTGATCGCGCGCACGGCTTCGTCCCAGTCCAGCATGTGGGGCGGTACGCAGCTGAACGAAGCAAAAACCCAGCCTGCCAGGTTACCCTCTTCGGGTCCTGAACTTGGAGCGTTTCTGTTGCTGATGCTGGCGGGGTACACGGGGGTGCTGCATGATCGGGCGCGGAGGAGGGGTTAGGAGTGAGAGATGAGGACGAAGGATTGTCCCACGTTGCAGGTTACACGTTACATGTTTGTGCCATATGCGAGCAGTCGTCCTGTAACGTGCCAACGTGTAACGTGCAACGTTATTCGTTGGTCTCTGGTACGATAGTCAGTGTATCTCTCTCCCTCTCTCCTGTGCCGACGATTCAATCTCTCCATGCCCGTCAGATTCTCGATTCCCGCGGAACGCCCACTGTCGAGGTGGACTGCGTGCTCTCCGACGGAGCATTCGGGCGGGCCTCCGTGCCGTCCGGCGCTTCCACGGGCAGGCACGAAGCGGTGGAGTTGCGGGACAGCGATCCAAAGCGTTTCGGGGGCAAGGGCGTGTTGAAGGCGCTCTCGCACGTGAACGCGGAAATTTTCCAAGCGGTACAGGGGAAGGAGTTTGACCAGCGAGCATTCGACGCCACGCTCATCGCGCTCGACGGCACGCCGAATAAAGGCAAGCTCGGCGCAAACGCCACCCTCGGCGCGTCCCTCGCGTTCGCGCGGGCGATGGCGGCCAGCCGCAAGCAGCCGCTGTACCTCTATTTCCAGGGTTTGGCATCCCGGAAGGCGGAGCTCCGCATGCCCGTTCCCATGGTGCTCGTGCTCGAAGGCGGCAAACACGCGGATGACAGTTCCGATTTTCAGGAATTCATGGTGATGCCCGTGGGGGCGCCAAATTTTTCCGAAGCGCTCCGGTGGGGGGATGAGGTCTACCAGGCGATCGCGCACGTGCTCAAGAAGGAAGGGCTCAACGTCAACGTGGGGTTCGAAGGCGCCTACGGGCCGAACCTCGGGAGCAACGGCAAGGTGATGGACGTGATCCTCGCGGGCATCGAGGCGGCGGGATACCGGGCGGGGAAAGATGTCGTGGTTGCTCTGGATGCAGCCGCGAGCGAGTTTTTCAAAGCAGGATCGTACCGTCTGGAGCGGGAGAAACGCACGCTCTCCAGTGCGGAGCTCATTGATTTCTACGAGCAGTGGACGGAGCAGTATCCCATTGCTTCCATTGAGGACGGACTGGCCGAGGATGACTGGGAAGGGTGGAAGATCCTGCAGAAGCGGTTGGGCAAGAATGTCCAGATCGTCGGGGATGATCTCTTCGTGACGAATGTGGAGCGGTTGAAGCGCGGTATTGCCGAGAAGGCGGCCAATTCCATTCTGATCAAATTGAACCAGATCGGGACGGTCACGGAGACCGTGGATGCCGTGGAGACGGCACGCGCTGCCGGGTTCACCGCGGTCGTCTCGCACCGTTCGGGCGAGACCGAGGATTCCTCCATCGCGGATCTGGTCGTGGGGCTCGGCACCGGGCAGATCAAAACCGGCGCCACCAGCCGCACGGATCGCGTGTGCAAGTACAACCAGCTTCTGCGCATTGAAGAGGAGCTGGGGAGCAAGGCGAAGTATGTGTCGCCGTTCTGAGGGATATTCTACCTTGTGTCGGGAAGAGCGGAGATCATTCCCTCGTTGAGGCTCGTATGACCCTGTTTCTTTTTGTCAGGGGACCAGGGAACCTTGTTCGGTTCCGACACCCCCTTTACCCTCCTAACAGTAAACCTCCTTCAGCTGACAGCCGCATTACTCATAGTGACTCATCACTGCGATGCGCCGGTTTGTGAGTTTGTTCTGTTTTTTGTGTTCGCCTATTTCAGGCGCGATGGTGCCTCATCCACCATTGTTTGATCCACGGCAGAGAGAGGGTCGAGAGGCAGTAGCCTAAGGCAGGGACTGCCGCATTGAGCCAGAAGCTCGGATTGTCGATGAGCCGCAGAAAGAGCACGGCGATGCCGTACGTGAGGGCGGTGATGAACAGGCGCCGCGTCCAGCTCACCTCCCAGGCTTTGTCGGTCTCTACGCGGCGGTTGCGTTCTAGGATCGCGGCGATCTGAGATGCGGGATTTTCCATAATCTGGTCGGGGCGACAGGACTTGAACCTGCGACCTCTTGCACCCCATGCAAGCGTTCTAGCCAACTGAACTACGCCCCGATGAACCGGAGTGTAGACAAATCTGCCGGCGAGAGCGAGCGATCATCATCCAATCGCCAATCGAAAAATCCCTTAATCGCCAATAACTGTTTCATTTTGCTCCTTTTGCTTCCAGCTTAGGTCTTATAGCTTCTGTCTTTGTCTGGACCGAAATCGCGTGGAAGACGCCAAAGGGTTGATCCGCATTACCGAATGTGCTTCCATACGCCCCTTATGCCTATGACAGGTCTACAAGGACGGCAGAATGGGGCAGTTGATAAAAGATACAAATTATGTTACAATATCAAGTTAACATGAGTTTGTCTCCCCAAGAGCTATCGGCTGCCACCCGGGCCATCGAGGAGCACCAGCGCATCCTCGTGGTCTGCCACGCCAACGTCGATCCCGACGCCCTCTCGGGGGCGCTGTCATGTTTTGAGCTCTTCCGGTCGCTCGGCAAGGATGTGACGGTGGTCTGCCCCGATTCCCCGCCGGAATCGCTCCGGTTTCTTCCGGGATTCGAGCGGGTGGAAGAGGAGCTCGCCGATTCCCAGAACTTCATCATCACGGTCAATCTTTCGGAGGGGGTGGAAGTGGATAAATTGCGCTACACCGTGGAAGACCATCGCGTGAACATCATCGTTTCGCCCAAGAACGGACGCATCCGTCCCCAGCAGATCTCCCTTGGAGAAGGGGAGCAGCGGTACGACCTGATTGTCGTGGTGGATACGGCCGACCTGCCGCTCCTGGGTTCCCTCTACCTCGAGCACGTGGATCTTTTTTCCGAGGTGCCCGTGCTCGCGATTGATCATCACATTTCGAATACACGCTACGGACAACTGCAGCTCATCGACACGACGTCGGCCAGCGTGACGGAGGTGCTCTATCACTGGTTCACGCACGTGCCGGGCTGGCGCGAGAAAATCACGGGCGATCTGGCCACGCTCCTGCTGACAGGTCTCATCACCGACACGCGCAGCTTCCAGAATCCCAATACCACACCGCGGTCGCTCGAGGTGGCTGCGGAGCTGCTGGATCTCGGTGCACGGCAGCAGGAGATCATCCAGCACATCTACAAGACCAAGCCGCTCACGACGCTCAAGATCTGGGGGCGCGCGTTGAACCGCATTCAGGTGGATGACAACGCCAAAATCGCCTGGTCCACCGTGAGCAAGGAGGATCTCGCCGAGATGGGGGCGCAGAGCAAGGAGGTCTCGGGCATTCTGGATGAACTCATTTCCACCATCCCCGATGCAGACGTGCACGTCATTTTTGTGGAAATGGAAGACGGAGAGATCAAAGCGAGCCTGCGCTCGTCACCGGCCATTGATGCCAATGTCCTCGCGGCACAGCTCTTTCAGGGCGGCGGACATCCGCGCGCAGCGGGGTTCCGTCTGCCGCGGGCGACGAATTTTCAGCTGGCGGCGCTGGAGGCCGTTGCACGCATCCGTGAGGGGATGGCGCGCCAGCGTGAGCAGACGGACCGTCTGCCCGCCGCGGAACGCATGCTGCCATCCGCTGCCCCCTCCGCCCCCGTGCCCGCTACAGGAACGAACGGAAGTGCGGCACAGCCTCCCCGGACAGAATCCTCCTTCGATATCGTGGAGGAATTGAGCACGAAGAAGAAGGCGAAGAAACGTCCGGGCACCAAACAGGCAGAAGAGAAGACTGAAGAGAAATAGTTTTTCTCTCGCTTTCTTTGCCATCGGCGCTACACTGAAAGCGGCTATTACTTGTATTTCTTGCTCGAAAGCATGAACTTGATTGTGGATTCTTCGTACGCCCTCGCCCTTCGGTTTCGCTCAGGGCAAGCCCTACCAGCCTTCGCGCAGTGGAGGCTGCCTACCGTAGCCTTGGCGAAGGTGGGCCCATTTTTCTCGGGTCATGGCTGCGTTACGGTCGGCGAGCCCTCTCTTCCCGTTCTGTGTTCTCATTAGTATGCGACTTGTTCAGGTTGCGAAAGCATTGGGTATGACCGGTCAGCAGCTGCGCCACGAGCTGGAGCAGGTGAATTTCGGCGTCAAACCCACGGATCGCGAAGTGTCCGACACGCTCGCACAGGGCATCATCCGCTTCATCGCGCGCAAGCATGGCAAAGAGGTGGATATGGAAGCGCTGCAGGGCATGTCGATGGGTGATGAGGAGGTGCAGAAGAAAGCACCGGAAGTTCCCGCTGCCGCGGAAACACCGGCGCCGGAAGCCGGTCACGCGGAGCAGGATGGCGCGAACAAGAGCGTCAATGTCCTGCGCAAGCTCACGCTCGACGATGTTTCGCGCGAGGCGATCGCCCGCGAGGCGAATGCGCTGCAGCAGCGAAGACCTGCCGCGCATAAGCGGCGGCCGTTCGACAAGCGCAAGCGCTCGACGTTTGAGAAGCGCGATATCGCCTCTTCCCATCAGGAGCAGATCAAGAAAAAAGAGGGCACTGTCTTTCTGCCCGCGCATATTACCGTGAAAGAGCTTGCCGAGAAGGCCGGCATTCAGGTGCCCATGCTGGTGCAGACGCTCATGAAGAACGGCGTGCTCGCCACGATCACAC
>JAQTQU010000058.1 GCA_028712095.1 Candidatus Peribacteraceae bacterium | reverse complement strand
GGCCAATACCGTCATGCTCCATCCAAAAAACGCGAATACCGCGTTCGAGCGCAAACGGGGTGAGCAGAAGTTTTTCGCTCAGGCTCAGCATAATCAGGGCATCGATCCGGCCGAATTCCCGCAGGGCGGACTGCAACCGTTCCTGCATGCGCCGCTTGCGCCAGAGAAAGCTCAGCGCACTCCACTTGGTGACGGGCGGTGCACCGATCTTCAGCTCCGCTGCAAGAATACCTTCATCCCAGCAGAGCTTCAGCAGCGTGGGGCAGCTGCCGAGGAAGGCGACGGCATGATGCCGGGCGGCAAAACCCCGCAGGAGCGCCATGGTCTGCACCTCGGCTCCGCCGTAGCGGCTTTCCAATGGAAATCGTGTAAATAAAATTCTCATGCTCTAGAAGAAAGCGGGCTTGCCCTGAGCGACGAAGCCGAGTGTAACGAAGCTGAGGAGTCGAAGGGTAAAGAGGATTCTCATCGGTCAGCAGTATGCAGCAAGCAGCAAGCAGTATGCAGCAGAAATCATTGCTTCTGATCACTTCTGCGTTTGCTGCAGCAATTGCAGCATTCGTTCCCGGCGTTCCCGGCGTGTCCCCCTCGAAGTTTTTGGTTTTTCCGCGAGGATACGCTTCATTCTGGTGATGCTCGCGACGACACATTCCATGATGTGTCCCTCCAACTCACGCAATCCCTGAACGATATCAGACAAATTTGGATCTGATGGTAACGGTGCTTCTTGTATTGCACGTTCCATCTGGTAAGCACGCAAAAACATCGGGAGCCACGCAGGCATTCCCGTGGCCTGGTAATGGCCCATAAGAAGTTCCGGAGAAACCTGTCGTTTTCCCGTCTCACTCAGGCTGACTGTCGAGAGAGATGCGCTCATCAACAGGGCCATGTCTTCCCGTGACAATCCTGCCAGTGAACGGAAAGTCTTCATGACCTCTCCGGGGGAGGGGATGTGATCGCCGGGGTGACAGGGCTGTTCACTGGGTGACACGGGAAAGACATCCTCACACGAAGTCGTTGGCAAGGCAAGAATGACAGTCTGGAAATCATCGTATGCCGCTCACCCATGCGTTTTCCACGTCTCCAGCAGTGCGAGGATTTTTTCCGTCACGAAGCTCTCGGGATACGCCGTCGAGATAGCCGTGTCGGCTCCGGCGGTCTTGGCCTCCTGCTCCAGAATATCCCCCGTGGATGCCGTCACCAGCGCGATACGTGCGCCGGGATGTGTTCTGCGGAGCAGTTCCACGACGGAAATGCCTCCCGTCTGGGGCATGCGATAGTCCACGAACGCTCCGACGATATTCGGCATCTTCGCGATCAGGTCCTCGCTCTCTTTGGTCGAGCTCGCGATCACCACGTCGGCGGGAAAGCCGCTCTTCTTGAGCAGGGCCCGCAGATAATTCTGCTTACCCGGCGTATCATCCGCGATGAGGAAGCGAGGCGTCTCCATCAGGCGACGAGGTTGCGCAGCACCGCGCACGTCTCGCTTACGGATTGTTTCGCAGTATCGATCACGCGGTCGTAGGCGGCTTTCGCACGGGTCTTGCCCAGATAGACCGAGGTTAAGTCTTTGGGGAATGATTCCTGCACGGTATCCAGCATTTCGGCGGCCGGGCAGGTGATCACCACGTTGTACCCTTCTTTCAGCGCCTCCTTGGCGCACTCGCAGGCGACGAGCAGGGCGAAGAACGGGCCCATGCCGATGATGTCATCGGGGTCCTGCGTTTGATCCAGATCTTCGAGTGCGAGGTGCCGCCAGTCTAAGTGGTCGGCGAGGAATTGATCCACGATGACGCCGCGTGAGACTTCGGTGCCGCCGGAGAGAAGCAAGACCATACTAATAAAGGCAAGGAATGGATGAATGCCCGGACCAGGACAGAGAACCACAGCGGTCTTTATTTTTCCGCATCTCCTCTCCCGCCACAGTGGGAGAGGGTAGGGTGAGGGGCCGTGAGGGCAGTGTGAGATATCTCATGTTCAGGCCGAGAGATTCTATTTGGATATCAGAACATAGTACCACAAATTGGCCTTTTTAGGAATGGTCAAGGGAGCCCTTGGGGAAGCCAAGAGTTTGAAGAGGCAGGCGTCACTCCTCTCCCCAAGGAGAGGGAAGAGCCTGTTCCTGGAGCATGTCATTTCCCCAATGTCTGTTCTTTCTCCGCCCGCCGCTTCGCCCGTCGCTTGCGCTTCCACCGTGCGTTTCTGCTCTGATTTTTCTGCTCTTCGGGTCGTACCTGACCCGGCAGGGTAGAGAATGCGGAGACGATCTTTCCGTGCCGCGCGCAGATGTCGTAGAGCACGCGGAAATATGCCGCGCTTTCCGGGTCGGGATTCTCGTCAATGAGGGTCTTGCGATCCCCGTAGACGACCAGACGGTCCCGGGCCCGCGATCCCGCCACATTCGTCCGGCGCACGTCATCCAGGAATCCCACAGTCCCTTCATCGTTGCTCCGCGTAGTGGCGAGATGGATCGTATCCCGTTCCGATCCCTGAAAACTGTCGACCGTGGCGACATTACCACGAAGTGTATCGAGGAATTGATCGCGCGCTCCTCCGCGCTTCGGGTGCGTTTTTCGCGCGCGGCTGAGAACCAAATTCACCTGCGCGCGGTACATGGCGATCACGCCAAAATCTCCCTGTGAGAGTTCGCCGCGCTCGAATTCATCCATGAGCCGTCGTGCGACGAGACGCGCCTCGAGAGGATTCACCCGCGAGACGCCGGAAGATGTTTCCCCGCGGTCCGGCCGCCCCGACGTATCGATCCAGAGGAGGCGTCCGGTGTTCTCCGGGTTCACATGGTCCTTCCGTCCGGCTTTGAGTTTGCCGCCGTAGGCGCCGAAGCTCACCACGCGCACCAGATCTTTGAGGGAACGGCGGTTGGTGCGCAGCATGACCTGCGGCACGGCTTCGTGCTCCGCCATGTCTTTAAACGGCCCGCCTTCGAAGATATCGGTATCCGCCTCGCGGATGGCGTTCGGGTTTTCTTCCACGGTTTGCTCCTGTTGTTCCGGTGGGTCTTCCAGGTGCTTCTTCAGGACCGGCGGGATATCGATGTTGCCGAGTTGCTTGTGGTCGCCGATGAAGATGATCTGCATACCGGCCTTCCTGAGTGCCGGCAGGAATTCGTAGAGAAATCCTTTCGAAGCCTCGTCCACAATCACCACGTCGAAATCGAGCTCCTGAATGATCTCGTCCGAGATGAGCGAATTCAAGGTCACGCCGACGGTGAGCCCCTTTTCCTCCCGGAGTTTTTTGAGGAGTCCCCTCTTCTGCTCCTCAAAGACATCCCATGCCGCATCCCATTGCTCCCTATCGAGCTCCATGTGCGTGAAGTCCTCGCGCACGGGTGCGGGCTTGCCGGAGGAGGGGTCGTGGGTAGCCTGTGCCGCCCGAAATGCCTCGTAGTCGAAGACCAGCACCAAAAACTCCACCCTGCGTGGATACTTGAGCCCTCTGCGGATGAATGCGTCTCTCAGTTTGGGGTCGCAGGAGCTCTCTTCGGTACCGCCGCGGTGCAGGGCGACTCTTTTCTTGCGAGCAGCGAAGAGGAGTGTGTCGAGTCCCCTGTTACTGTGCGAGAGGATGAGAGTCTTTTTGCCTTCTTCTTGAAAGTGCTTGGCAAGGAGGCTCGCCACCGTCGTCTTGCCGGTGCCCGGTGGGCCCTGGATGAGCATGCAGGGGTGCCCCATGGCTCCCAGCGCGAAGGCGCTGCACTGCTCCGTGTCATCCAATATCTCGCGAGGAATATCTTCCTGTTCAAAGAGCCCTTCGAGTACTCTGGAAGACAGGGCTTCGTCGCAATCGTCACTGCCTTCTTCGCTGAAGAAGAACTGCTCGGGCAGCGAGCGTTCGTATGGATCTCTGTCTCCGTGGCGATCATAGTCATATCTTCCATACGGATTTCGGTCATAAGCATAACGGTCATCGTCATCTCTCATGGGGGAGCTCTGCATCCCTCTCCGTTTTCTCTTCGGAACCGGTTCGGCATGCTCATCAAAATCATCCGCCCAGATAAGTTCACCCGCGCGGTTTGTCATCTGGCCGGCACATCCAAGCTTCGTGCAGTACTCGTGCACGTACTCCTTGTAAATTTCGAGTGATCGGCGGTTGCTGCGCTTGCGCAGAAAACATCCCTGTTTCAGGCGTACAGATGCGTGGAAGTGCAGCCGCACTGTGTCGCCTACAACATCTCGCACCACGGCGCTGCCGATATGCTCCTCATTGGCGTCGAAGATATCCACGCGGTCGTCTTCTCCGAGTACGGGGAGATCCGCGTTTGCGTGGTCGCGCCGATACCGGCGCAGCGCCTTGCGGTACGCCTCTTCATCGAACCGGGGAACGCTCTGCGCATCCGGCTGCGTGCACTGCGCTTTCAGGCGCTCCTGGAGCTCGATGTCCTCCTCCACCGGGATGCTGCCCCAGGTGTTCTTCGTCCGGATGACGGCGTGATGTTTGCCGCGCTGGCCGAGGCGGAGCACGGGCAGGCGGATGCCTTGTGTGCCGCGATCGGGATTCCCCGAAACCTGATCATCGATTTCCAAAAGTTCATCGATGTGCCGGACCGAAACATTGAGTTGCCGCCGCATTGCCTCCTGCCGGCGGCGGGCGACTTCACGGCTTTCATTGGGGACACGGATGACGGGTTCGGGTGTGGCCGGTTGCTTCGCCCACGCGGGCTCAGCGGATCCGCCCATCACGTGCAGGGCTTCTTCGTAGGTGTTCGACCGGATCGCATCGATCTCGGCCGACGTCAGCTGCCTGGGATAATTTTCCTCGATTGCATACAAATGTGCCTCTGCTGTCTTGGAGCTTGTCTCGGGCATAAAGGGGGCGAGCTTAGCGGACTTTTTGGATAAAGGGAGAAAAAAACGACCTCCTTTCCCCACGAATGCAGGGAGAGGAGGTCTGGTAACTCCGCTAACGCGGAGGGACAGTCGTCCCCGACTTACGCCGGGGAATTCACTTCTGGGTCCTTACGGACCGCGGATGGCGCACCAGAGCACAGCGGCGTCCTCATGAACAGAGAAGCAGAAGTGATGTTCGCACCAGTGGAGCAAGCTCCC
>JAQTQU010000057.1 GCA_028712095.1 Candidatus Peribacteraceae bacterium | reverse complement strand
ATGCCAACGCAACCATCAAGCGCTCCACATTCGTGGCTGCCATCGTGCGCCGGCTCTTCAAGCCCTCGGAACGCTGCTTCGTCAGGCTCTCGGAATCCGATTACTCCCTGCTCGCCCGCGATGTCGAAAAGGACGCCTCGTACGGCATCGACCTGTGCACGGCCATGCGCGCGGGAGTGATGCGCGGCTTTACGGACGGCACCTTCCGCCCAAATGCCCTCGTCACACGCGCCGAGGCTGCCAAGGCACTGGCCAAGTCGTTCCAGCTGGCAACGGATACGACCGATCCCTCCGAAGATTGGTCCGCCCACTATGTGAAAGCTCTCATCGCCGGCGGCGCACTGTCGGCGAATGCCGATCTGAACGGCCCCATCACCCGCGGTGAGCTCTCGAAGATGCTGTGGGCGACGCGGGCAATGAAGAAGGCGCAGTAATCCCATTCTCGTATTTTGCATTGCCACCCCGATCGCGAGAGCGGGGTGGTTTTTTGATGAAGTGCTGAAGTCATATCTGGATCCTCGAGAAGAGGTAACTGCCGATGAAGAGGCAGAGCAGCGTCCAGAGCGAAAGGACCGAGAGATCGGTCAGCATGCCCAGATGCGATGCGCCGATGAATATGCCCCGCATGGCATCCACTCCGTAGGTCAGCGGATCGATGCGGGTGATGATCGCAACGAGCGGCGGCAGGTCCTCCAGCGGAAAGAGCGCCCCCGAGAGGAAGAAGAGCGGCATGACGAGAAAGTTCATCACGAGTTGAAAACCGTGAAAGTCATCCATGACCGAGGCGATCCCCGTGCCGAACGCCGTGAAGAGTAAAGCGATCAGAAACATGACGGGGAGCGCGAACGCTACGGAGAACGGGGACTCGGGGCGGAACCCGGCAACGAGGGCGATCAGGAACACGATGAGCCCCTGAATCGTGGCCACCGTGGCGCCGCCCAGCGTCCGTCCCAGCATGATGCTCATGCGCGAGACGGGGGCGACGAGTGTCTCTTTCAGAAATCCGAACTGACGGTCCCAGATGATCTCGATACCCGTGAACACGGAGGTGAACAGGATCGCCATGCAGATCACGCCCGGTGCCAGAAACTGGATGTAATTCCCCCCGCCGGACTTCTGGAACATGGGACCGAGCCCGAAGCCGAGCGCGAAAAGAAAGAGGATCGGCTGGCCGAGCGAACCGATCACGCGCGCGCGCGAACGCACGAAGCGCTTGAGTTGCCGCAGCCAGAGGATGGTGAGCGTGGAAAACATGATGGAGGGAATTAACGGCGCATGGTGCGCATGCGCATGCGAAACTGATCGGCGGCTCCCAGCTGCTCTTCGCGGATTTGATGCCCGGTAAGAGAGAGAAATGCCTCCTCGAGACTCTTGGTCTGTGTGCGCTGCTGAAGCTCTGCGGATGTGCCGTGAGCGATGATCCTGCCGTGATCAATGACCGCGATCGTATCGGCAACGCGGTCGGCCTCTTCCATGTAGTGCGTGGTGAGGAACACGGTGATGCCCTCGGTCTTGTTCAGTGCCATGACGTACTCCCACATGTGATTGCGCGTCTGGGGATCGAGCCCGATGGTCGGCTCGTCGAGGAAGAGGATTTTGGGATGATGCAGCAGCCCACGCGCGATCTCGAGCCGCCGCTTCATGCCGCCCGAAAATTCGCGCAAAAGACTGTTCTTACGGTCCGAGAGCTCGACGATCTCAAGTAATTGTTCAATGCGCTCGCGCCGGAGCTTCTTCGGAATGCCATACAGCACGCCGTGAATCTCCATGTTCTCCCACGCCGTCAGCTCATCATCCACACTGGGATCTTGAAAGACGATACCGAAGGATTGGCGAGCGGCATTCTGGTCGGTGACCGGATTATGTCCGTTGATTTCGATGGTGCCGCTCGTGGGCGTGAGCAGCGTCGTGAGCATCTTGATGGTCGTGGTCTTGCCGGCGCCGTTGGGACCGAGGAAGGCGAAGATCTGCCCGTGTTCCACTTCAAACGAAATGTGGTCCACAGCCGTGAAGTCGTGAAATTTCTTGGTCACCGCTGTTGCGCGGATGATGGCTGACACGGGGGCAGTCTAGCAGAGAGGAGATTAAGAACGATGAAGGGAAAGAAGTAGGAGGAAACTCCGAAAAAGCGTAGAATGGCACTCTCGATCGTTCACAGCATGGGCCCTTCGACTCGTCCACTTGTGCCCCTCGACTACGCTCGGGACACAGGATCTTCGGCCTCCTGCTTCGCCCTTTGGGCTCGCACTCGGCTCGAATTCACCTGTGGGGATGACAGGTTTCGACCCTTCGGCTGCGCTCAGGGTCTCCTGCATTTCTATTCCGGTATTGAGCGCATCTATTTTGTGGGGATGAATTGGTATCGACAGCGTGATACTGGCGTGGTTTCGCTTCTGTTCGGGATGGCAACGGTTCCCGCACCCACTGTTGCACACAATATCTGCCACTGCAGATGTTCCGGCGGTCTTCAAGAAGGCGTTCGCCAACTTCTCGTTGGTGCCCGCCCTTGCAGTCGCCTAAGTCCGCTTCATGCGGACACGTCTCACCCTCGATTCTCGCTACAGGGATGAGGCGTAATCAGCGAGGCAACGCCACCGTCTGATGTCGCGGTGACGCGGTCACATAGGCATCATCCCTCGCACCTTTCTCTGCTCTTCTCTTAGGGTTGCGAGTACGAGAAAAGCACGACAGTACAAGCAGCTGCACTACA
The DNA here is from genome assembly GCA_028712095.1 of Candidatus Peribacteraceae bacterium. GTDB lineage: Bacteria > Patescibacteriota > Gracilibacteria > Peribacterales > Peribacteraceae > Peribacter. The sequence goes on along the minus strand of JAQTQU010000057.1, from coordinate 2,676 downwards.
CGTTGGACCCGGGTTCGATTCCCGGCATCTCCACCACCTCTAACGCATCAAGCTCCATTATGCATGCAAGGTTAATTGGGAGTGAGAATTTTGCGGTTCCAAAGCCAGTCGCCATGTCATAGACCAACGGCTCCTCGAAGACCATGCGAAGGACGAGGCGCCTCTGAGACAGATCCCCCGTCTTCCACATCGTATAGGGCTCGCTGATGAATGCCATTGCCCCATTGAGGGCGGTTCCAAAGTCGAAATCAGGCTTCTTCTTCGGCATGACCTTTTCCCCGAGACGCGTCCGCTCCGCATCCAACTCCAGGATCTTCTCCTCATACACATGAACGAGCGCGGGGGTCCGTGTCTCCTTGAGACGATCGGTGAAGAACTTGATGTCATTCTCGACGTCCTTCTGTTTCTCCGCGCGTCGTTTGTTGATGGCATCCACATCGATGATGTTTGATTCCCAGTGCACCATCATCTCGTGCGTGAGCACCTTGAGGATGTTGGGGCGCGGATTGAGCGGCTTGAGGAGTGCTTCAAATTCCTTGGTCATTTTCTCCATGCGTACACTCTTATCCTGACAGGGGCATCCCTGCGTGATGCAACGGTAGTACCCGAAGCGCTTGTTCCTGCCCTTGCTCCAGCTCGCGGTGAAGGGACGCTCGCACCCTGCGCACAGCACGAACCCGCGCAGCGGGAAGTCGTCGTGGATATCCTTGCGGATGCGCGGCTTCCTGCGCCCACTCAGCCGTTCCTGTATGCGTTCGTACGTTTCCATATCGATCAACGGTTGATGATGTCCCTTGCGGAGGGCAATGCCCCATTTGGGGTATTCGACGTACCCAGCATACAGCACCCGCGTGATGAGCCGCTTGATCTGTTCGACGTAGACGCTTCCCTTCTGCCCTCGGTGTGTGAAGTCCTTGGAGGCCAGGAAATCACGTACTTCCGTGAGCGTCAGGAAACGACCGCTTGCGAACCCCTCCAGCGCCTCCCGGATGAGACTCGCCTTCGGCTCGTCAGGCACGAGCAACCGTCCGTGACCTTCCACGGATTCGTATCTGTAACCGGGGGGATTATCGAAAGACCAGTACCCCGCCTCCAGACGCGCTTTCATTCTGCGAATGACTTGGCGCTTGTTCTGCTCACGCTCCAGCTGTGCCGTGGCAGCGAGCAACGTTTCCACGAACGACCCCTCCGGCGACTCCTCGAAGGTGTGTGACGGGCTCTCCAGCACCCCGTGGTGCGACCGGATGAGCTTGTGCAGCTGCAGGTGGCCTATCACGTCACGCGCAAGGCGCTTGAGGTCATCCACGATGACAACCATCTCCTTATTCTTCCCGCCCTTCGCCGCGAGGTAGTCGATCAGTTCCTGAATACCCGGACGGTCAATAGTACCGCCGGAGATCCCTTCATCGCGAAAGACCTTTGCCACCTCGTATCCCTTCATTTCCGCGTATTTGCGGCAGCTACTCTCCTGCCCATCCAGACCATGCCCCTCGCGCACTTGGCGATCAGAGGAGACCCGGCAATAGATCACGGCTTTCTTCATACTTTGAATTTCTGAATGAAACGCTCGAGGTCTTCTGCGCGGACCCGGAAGTCGCGCCCGAATTGATATGCGGAAAGCTTCTTCGCCTTCACATACCGATAGATCGTCATTTTGCTCAGCCCCAAGCGCTTGGCCACCTCGCTCAGGCTGTAGAACTCCTGTGTGGTCTTCGTTATGCCCATGCTGGATATCATATCACTCATATACATATGTAAACAGATAATTACAACATTTTGCCACCTGTGGCATCACGGAAATACTCATCAAGGTATCGACCGATGAAGCGCCGGAGCCCTGCGAGAAACTCCTCGATCTCGTGGTCCGGCATATCGTGCCATCCCATCATCGCACGGCATTCCTCCACTGTAAGTGGGTGATGTTTCTGGGCCGGATGTTTCTGATGGATACTTTCGCTCACATCAAAGTCGGAACGAAGGGTCTGGGTCCTCGGTAAAGCGCATGGTCGTCGGATCGAAGTCGAGATAAATCTTCCCGATGGTTCCGTTGCGGTTTTTCTTGATGACGAGACGTATGTCCTTCTCGCGTTCAGTGGTCGGCTGCGTTTTTACGTTCACCATACCCAGCTTCTCTTTCTTGGCTCTGATCTCTGCGCTTTCTTCCTGTTCCTGCCCCGCTTCATCTTCCTTCGCATTCTTATCCCAGAGGAACGCGACCACATGAGCATCCTGCGCAAGGGCGGATGTGTTGCGGATGTCACTGAGTCCCGGCTCACGGTTCCTGCGGTCACGCTCAATATCCCTGTTGAGCTGCGAAAGTACGATAAGAACCTTGTTATGCTCGAATGCAAACCCCTTGAGCTGGTTACTGATGAGCTCCTGATTCGCAAAGTAATTGTTGGTCTGCTTCGAGGAGATCAATTGGACGTAGTCCACAATGAAGATGTCTGCCTCGAGGCAAGAGGCGAGGGCCGCCAGAACCTTTTCGATGGATTGCCCCGGAGCGACAGTGAAAAGCTCTGCCGGGAGTTTCATCATGTCATCGACATGAGCACGTACCCTCTCCGCGCTTTCATGCCAGAATGCCTGAAGAATCCTTACCACTATCCGCTCCCCAGCCATTTCCAATGTCACGTAACAAACCTTCCTGCCCTGTCCTAGGAAATTACTGGCGAG
>JAQTQU010000021.1 GCA_028712095.1 Candidatus Peribacteraceae bacterium | reverse complement strand
CCATTCACTGATTGCAGGAAGAGATTCCGTCATCTGAACGGAACATGCTCCTTGGAGAAAACGAGGATGAAGAAATTCAAACTTCCCACACTCTTCTAAATGCAGGCACCCGAAACCGAACGGCACCCAAAGATCATCCAGCCTCGAAAAGTCGAAGCCGGCCGGGTATTGTCCGTTTGACAATTTTGCTTGTCAATTCTCGAAATGCGGTATTGTGGAGAAAATGCACTGCCTCACCCCCCTTACCCCCTCTCCGATCCCACACCGCGCGCCCCTCCCAGAGAGGGGGAGCTGCCTTTGGAAGTGATGGAACTATTTTCCGCTACAATCCACTAATGCAGAAAGTCACCCTCCTCTGCGTCGGCCCGATCAGGACCAAGTGGATCGCCGAAGGATGCGCGCACTTTTCGGGACGGCTGGGTCATGCCATCCGGATGGAAGTGGTCGAAGTTCCCGCGAGCAGGCAGACGGATCCTCTGAAACAACAGGCGGAAGAATCCGTTCGTCTGCTCGAAGCCATCGACAAGAGAGAAGGGGACATCTGGGTGTTGGATGAGCGCGGCAAGGCCATGACATCACCGGCTTTCGCGTCTTCCCTCGGCGCGCTGAGCGATGCAGGCCGCACGGCCATCTTCGTTCTGGGCGGCGCGTACGGACTCACTGATGCCGTCCGCAAGCGGACGAACCGTCTCCTCAAACTCTCGGACATGACGTTCCCGCACGAGCTCTGCCGCCTGATCTTTCTGGAGCAGCTCTACCGGGCAACAGAGATCAATAAGGGGAGCGGCTATCATCATGCGTGATTCAGGTGCGGAGGCCGAAGACGCCCCGACGGATCATCCACTTGCCGGTTTCCAGCACGGGAATCACCGAGGCAGCGAGGAGGAGGATGATCGTCCAGTCCTGCACGGTGACGGCGAACGTGCCGAACGGCCGCTGCAGCACCGGCCAGTACACCGTTGCGACGAGCAGCAGGATTTCGCCGGCGATGGCAAGATTGAGCCAGCGGTTCGCGAACACACCGCGGATGATGGGATGACGGTCCGAGCGGAAGACGTATGCCTTGAAGAACTGGATGAGCACGAGCGAGAGGAAGGTCATGGTCATCGCCTCCGCTGCCGGACGTCCCGAGGCCGAAGCCCAGACGAAGAGTGAGAGATTTGTAATCGCAGACCAGATTCCTCCAAGGAGCATGAGAAAGACCACCGGACGATTGAAGATATTGCCTTTCGGATTGCGAGGAGGACGTCGCATCAGGTCGCTCTCGGGCGGGTCCACAGCGAGTGCGAGTGCGGGGAGACCGTCCGTGACCAGATTGACGTAGAGGATCTGCACGGCTCCGAGCGGGAGTCCCGTGCCGAACACGCTGGCGCCGACCATGAGGAGCAGTTCGCCGATGTTGGATGAAAGAAGGAACATTAAATACTTCTTGATGTTCCCGAAAATGGCGCGTCCCTCCTCCACCGCGGCGACGATGGAAGCAAAGTTGTCGTCGGTGAGCGTCATATCCGCCGCCTCGCGGCTCACATCCGTCCCTGTGATACCCATGGCGATGCCCACATCCGCTTTTTTGAGCGCGGGAGCGTCGTTCACACCGTCCCCCGTCATGGCCACGATGGGGCCGTGTTTCTGGAGGGCGGTGACCAGGCGCAGTTTGTGCGTCGGCGAGACCCGGGCAAACACGTCGATTTTTCCTATGATAGATTCGAGTTCTTTTTCACTCATGGTATCCAGTTCATTGCCGGTGATCACGCGATTTCCGCGCAGAATACCGAGTTCCCTGGCAACCGCTTGTGCCGTGATGGGATGGTCGCCGGTGATCATCACCACGCGGATCCCTGCCTCTTCGCAACGGCGTATGGCTGCGTGCGCTTCCGGACGCGGTGGATCGATCATGCCGACGAGACCGAGGAAGGTCATGCCGTCCTCCGTTCCACCGATGTCATCCGTCGCTTTCATCGCGATGGCGATCAGTCGGAGAGCGTCGTCTGCCATGGAACGCGCGACATCCAGCACTTTGGATTTTTCTTCCACCGGGAACGGCACCACGCCTTCTGCTGTGCGCATAGTGGTACAGAATTCCAAAATCATCTCGGGTGCGCCTTTGGCATAGGCCATCATGCCGTGCGGCGTGCGATGCAGGGTCACCATGCGTTTCGATTCCGAGGTGAAGGGCACTTCGGCCAGTCGCGGGGATTCCTCGTCTTCATGGTCTTTCCGTATTCCAGCTTTGGCGGCTGCGACCACGAGCGCTCCCTCGGTCGGGTCGCCTTTGATTTCCCACACGCCGCCTTCGCCGCGCACCAGGCGCGTATCCGACGCAAGCACGGCGGCACGCAGGAGATCGCGCAGTGCCGCGGGAGGATCAATATGCTGTTCTTGCACGTGGAATGCACCTTTCGGCTCATAACCACTTCCCGTGATGTCGTACTGTTTTCCGGCTGTCCAGATTCTGCGCACCGTCATCTCGTCTTTCGTCAGTGTCCCGGTCTTGTCGGAGCAGATCACACTGGTGGAGCCCAGAGTTTCCACGGCCGGCAAATGGCGGATGAGGGCGTGGCGTTTCGCCATCCGTTGCACGCCGATGGCGAGGGAAATCGTCACCACGGCAGGAAGCGCCTCCGGCACCACCGCCACGGCCAGCGCCACCCCGAAGATCACCATGTCGAGCACGGGCTGACCCCGCGCGATACCTGCTCCCGCGATGAGTACCACGATGCCAGCTGCCCACTGTGCGAGCCGCTTGCCCACTTCATCCAGGTTGCGTTGCAGCGGCGTGGCGCCTTCCCGGACCGTCTGCAGCATAAGTGCTATTTTTCCGAACTCCGTCTGCATGCCGGTGGAGGTCGCTACCATGGTTCCGCGTCCGTAGGTGATTGCGGTGCCCGAGAAGAGCATGTTGTGCCGGTCTCCGATGGGTAGATCCACTTGTGCGATGGGCTGCTCGTTCTTCACCAATGGAATGGATTCGCCCGTGAGCGGCGCCTCATCTGCGTGCAGGTTCACCGACTTCACGACGCGTCCGTCTGCGGGAACGCGGTTACCGGCGGTAAGCAGGATCAAATCCCCCGGGACAATTTCTCTGGCTGGTACGTCAATTTCTTTTCCATTGCGCAGTACGGTCGCCAGTGGAGCAGCCATTTTGCGCAGTGCTTCGATGGCACGTTCGGCTTTGTACTCCTGCACGAAGCCGAGCAGCACGGCGAAGATGACGATGACTGCGATCGTGATCGCTTCCACCTCGTGCCCCAGCACCGCCGAGAGCGCGATGGCAATCATCAGGATGATGATGAGCACGTTCTTACACTGTTCAAGCAGGATCTTCCACGGTGAGATGCCGTCTACCGTCTTGATTTCATTCGGTCCGTGCTCCTGTAGCCTGCGATCCGCCTCTGCTTCACTCAGACCGCTCGGGATCGGCGTACGCAACGTCGCCAGAGCCTGATCGACGGTCAGGGTATGCCAGTGATTTGGCGCAGGTTGCATCAGGTTGCGAGATATCCGCCATCCACGAAGAGTGTTGCACCGGTGATGTAGCTCGCTTCATCCGATGCGAGGAACACGACGGCTGCCGCGATTTCTTCCGGCTTGCCCATCCGTTTCATCGGCACGCGGTCGGTGATCGCTTTCATGGACGCAGGATCACCTTTGATCATGGCGACCATGGGCGTGTCGATCGCGCCCGGACCGATGGCATTGACCGTGATTCCTAGCGTTCCCCATTCCAGCGCCATCGTTTCGGTCATGCCGATCACGCCTCCCTTCGTCGCGCTGTAGTGGGCCGAGCCCATGAAGCCGACTCCCACCTGCCCGCAGGCGATAGAGGAGATGTTGATGATGCGGCCCTTTTTCTGCTTCGTCATTTCCTTCGCGGCACGCTGCGCACAGAGGAAATATCCCTTCAGATTCACGTCGATTGTCTGCTGCCATTCTTCTTCCGTCAGATCGAGAGTCGGTTTGGGGCGGAAGATGCCGGCATTGTTCACGAGAATATCCAGTTTTTTGAACTGCCTGATGACCGCGTCGAAGACCTGATCTATTTGTTTCTTGTCCGTCACATTGAGCGCGAAGGCCACCGCTTTGCCTCCAGCCGCTTCGATTTCTTTGACGACTTCTTCACATGCCCTGAGGTCGATATCCGTCACGACGACCGTTGCGCCCTGCGTTGCCAGTGCGATGGCATCGGCTTTTCCCATGCCGCGCATCGCTCCTGTGACGAGGGCTATTTTTCCTGTGAGGTCGAACATAGAGACGTGGGGAAAGAACGGGGAGAAGTATAGAGGTTCTGATGGATGCGTCACAGATGCATCTTTTTTCCACCTTTATCCGGCGACCAATGTTTTTTGTCGGGAGGCTAGGGCACCTTGTTCGGTTCCCTCAGCCCCCCGACACCCCCTTTACCCTCCTCACAGTACACCCCACTGTGATGACAAGTATTTCTTGGTAGTGGCTTTCCTGTGCTCAACGGACGTATGTGTTTTTGTTCCTGTTTTTTGTGTGTTGTTGTGTTTCCGGGTCGTGTCGTGAGATGGAATGGACTGAGAAAGGCGCCTACAATCTTCGTGATGTCCCTCCTTCGTCCCGATTCGGTCGCGGTGATCGGTGCCTCGCACGAAGAGCACAAGGTCGGGCATATGATTTTCAGAAATCTCCTCACACAGGGATTCAAAGGCAAAGTCTATGCCGTGAACCCGAAGGGCGGGAAAATTCTCGATCATGAAGTTTTCGCTTCGATCAGCGTTATTCCGGGGCCACTGGACACTGCCGTCATTGCCACACCGGCAGCCGCTGTTTGCGCGCTCGCGGAGGAGTGCGGCAAGAAGGGAGTGAAAACGCTCGTCGTCATCAGCTCCGGGTTTCGCGAGATCGGCGTGGATGGTAAGGCTGTGGAAGAAAAGCTGAAGAGTATCGCGGAGCGGTATGCCATGCGCCTCGTCGGCCCCAATTCGCTCGGATACATGCGACCATCTATCGGACTCAATGCCTCCTTCGCCAATCGTCTGCCACAAGCGGGATCCGTCGCGCTCATCAGCCAGTCGGGCGCGCTGGCCGATGCGTTCATTGATCGTTCCGCTGCCATCGGACTCCGACTTTCTTTCTTCGTGAGTCTGGGCAACAAGGTGACAATGGATGAATGCGATTTTCTGGAACTCTGCGAGAAGGACCCCGAGACCAAAGTGATCGGACTCTACCTTGAGGGCATCGTGGACGGGTCGCGGTTCCTCGCGCTCACGGAGCGTATCGGGCGCACGAAGCCGATCGTTCTCCTCAAGGGAGGGATCACCGAGAAGGGCCGGCAGGCAGCGTCGTCCCACACGGGGGCGCTGGCGGGAACGGATGCCGCGGTCGAGGCGATCTGCGCACAATCCAGCATCCTGCGTGCGCACTCCACGCGCCAGTTCCTCGATCTTCTGCGCACGCTCTCGCAGCAACCTCCATTACTTTCGGATCGTATTGCGATTGTCACGAATGCCGGCGGGCCCGGAGTATTGGCCACGGATGCGGCGGAACGGGAAGGGCTCCTCGTTCCTTCTCTTTCTCCCGAACACGCATCCGCACTTGCAAAGCAGCTGCCGCCATCGGCGAGCGTGAAAAATCCCGTTGATGTCCTCGGTGATGCACTGGCCGACCGCTACGAGTACGCGCTCAACGCAGTGGCGCAGGACCGGAATATCGACGGTGCGCTGGTGATCCTCACGCCGCAGATCATGACGCCGGCCAAAGAAGTGGCCGAAGCGGTCATTCGCGTAGAGCAGCGCTACCCGCTCTTCCCCGTTATCGGGTGTTTCATGGGCGGAGAGGGTGTGCGGGAGGCCATCGCGACCCTGCACGCGCACGGCATTCCCAATTTTTCGTGCCCTGAATCCGCCATGAACGTCTTTGCTTCGCTCAGACAGATGCACCAAGCTCCCGGCAAGCGGCCGGTTCCACCGAACGCGGCGCGCGCGGCCAAAGCCGGACGCATTCTTGCGGGGAGCAACGGGCTCCTCAATGAAGAGCGGACACAAGAGCTCCTTGCGCTCTACAAGATCCCGCTCCCGCAGGGACGGGTGGCGAAGACGGCTGATGCAGCCGTGAAGATCGCGCGGGAGATCGGCTATCCCGTGGTTGCGAAAGTGAGTTCCAAGGACATTCTGCATAAGATGGATAAAGGCGGCGTGATCATCCACCTCACGAGTGATGCGCAGGTGCGTTCCGCCTTCGCAAAGATCATGAAGAGTGTGCAGTCCAAGGCACCCAAAGCGCGCGTGGCCGGCATGCTGATCCAGCAGTCGCTGCCGCCGGGCAATGAGTTCATCGTGGGGGCGATCAGGGACGAAACCGCAGGCCATCTTGTGATGGCCGGTCTCGGCGGCATCTACACCGAGCTCTTTAAGGATACCTCTTTCCGTGTGGCGCCCGTGTCGGTCGAACAGGCGTACCGCATGCTCACGACGCTCAAGAGCTGGAAGCTCCTTCTGGGGCTTCGCGGCAAACCGCAGCTCAACATTGACGCGCTTGCTGCGCTCGTTTCGACCGTGTCGCGTCTGGTGAAGGAGTGTCCGCAGATCCGTGAGATTGATTTGAATCCCGTACTGGTTACCGAAAAGGATCTGACGATTCTGGATGCGAAGGTGGTGGCGGGGAAGTAAGGGGAAAGCAGTTGATTCCTTTGCGTATCAGCCGGATGCCCTCGTATACTGCGCCTGCGTTTTCTTCGTTCTTTCCGGCCCTATCGTCTAACGGTTAGGACACTTGGTTCTCATCCAGGAAATCGGGGTTCGATTCCCCGTGGGGCTGCCACTACGTGCGCGTGCTTATAGACCCGCTTGTAGAAGCCAAAAAGTCGGTGTTCGCATGACCGGAAAATGCGGTTCCAGACCCGGTGGGTTCGGCTCTCTGCCGGGCGATTCTTTTGTCGAGAGGATACACTGAATATGTGGCGCATTTCATCACGGATGAATGGCAGGACTTCCTTGATAATTTCGATCATCTCGAACGGAGCATTTCCGCGTACAGACAAGGAAATCAGAACGAATTCAAATGGATGATCCTCACCTTATTTATGAGCCTCCAGTCTCTCTTCGTTGTCTGTCTGAAGAACACGGATTTTCACAACGTGACACGGAATTTCTGCAAGAAAAAGGGCTATCGCTTCGTGCTCTGCTCTAATTGGGATGCGGGGAAAGTGGAAGTAGACCATGTTGCGAAGGAAGTGAGGATCAGCACGCATTCTAGGGTGGATCGCCGCTTGGATCAGCTTGCGCAAATCCAAGCGCAACTCACCGGTGGGATGACCGAAGCGGAGTTCGCGGAGATGCTCCATTCCTGCTGGATGCTTGTAGATTTCGCAGAACTCTATCACCGTGTGAAGTCTGACCAGATGAAACAGTTCATCGATTCAAAGCCTCTGCCCGCTTCACCACGTTTCGACAGCGCTGTTGAGACACTAATAAGCCTTCGCAACCAGTTCATTCACTTTGTCCCCAAGCTATGGGAAATTTCCGAAGGGCACCTGCAGACGGTAGTCGTTCCTTGTCTCGAAATCATACATTTCCTATTGCTCGAAAGCGGCAATATTAATGCGCCTGAGGCAAGAGAGATAGGAATTCGAATCGATAAACTCAATTCCCTTCTGCAGAAAGACTATTCTCTACAGCCGCGAAGGAAGTAGTCCGTAATCTCTTTTCTATTGGGTCGGAAATATGCCACCGAAATACCTTCTGCTTTATTCTCATAAGTGTCCGGTACATGAAGGGCATCGTGACACCAGATATTTGTGCTGCTGCCCGCTTGTCCACGTCCCCATTTTGAAATGATTTTTCCCATACGAATCTTTCCCATATGGATGACTGTCATCTCGCGGATGTCATCAGTTAGTTCTGCCAGATAGGCCACTACATCATTTTCTTGAATGTCCTTTTCTGCCACCTTCTTCATGAAGTGGTAAGCAACTGGATAAAATGACCGCCAGCTCCAGCCCCATTTATATCTTCCGTCATTGCGGAATCCGTGATTCGAAAAAATCTTCTCTTTGTTCTTTAAAATGATTGGATTCTTGTGGAGGTCGAAACAGTGAGCGAACGCAGGGAAATCGTCAGCCACATCGTCAGGCCCAAGTTCTGCAAGTTCAACAGTATGGTTATACTGCTGACGAAGGTCTTCAACTGCCTCCTCCTGTTCGTCACGTGGTAGTTGATTGATACGGCTTAATTCTTGTCGCAGTTCGTGGAGTTGCTGTGGATCCATGGGCTAATACTATCGTGTATACTGTACGTATGGAACAGTTCTGCATGCGATGTCCAAAATGTGGCGAGTCTCTGCCCATCACGATGAACTTATCCGAAGGTGAGCAGCTTGAGATCAAGGAAGGTGCACCTGCACCTTCTACGCTTTGCATCTGCGGTGCCGTGCAGCTGATACCACCAGGAGTATACAAAGGAACCTTCAACGGGACGATCCGGGTAGAGGAAGATCCTCGTATTAGTATCGTTACTCCCTCTGAATTGTGAAATTTCAACGCTTAAATGCGCAACGTTGGACTCACTTCTGGGAGGAGCTTTCAAGCCGGATTAATCAAAATGATCGCAGAATCGGGAAATATAGGTGGTCATCCGTCAGACGGAGCTTCACGAATGTCGGAGTGGATAAGCAGATTGTGAATAAAGCGCAGGCTACGTTCGCAGTCTTCCGCGAAGTTGAACGACAAATGTTGCGCTTCAATCAGTTCTTCGTTGGCAATCGAGATGTCTTGCAGGCGTATCTCGGTACCGCAGACGTCAACGAAACCTTTTTAAAAGTCTTGGAATTTTTTGAAAACGGAGACCACGAAGACGTGCGCCGACAGATGGAAGGCATACGTATTCTTCGTCAACTTGATCACCGTGGAGAAGGTAATGAATATGTGTCTGCCTCTCCTGCGACGGTTGGTCTGAATGCATTTGATGTGAAGCGCCTTCAACGTCGCCTCTCCCGCGCACTCAATAAGCAATATCGAGCCCTTGATCCCATAGAGTACAGAGGATGGACAGTTTATCCACTCACCAAGACAACGGACTGGAAATCATATATCTTCGTACAACTGCAGAAAAAAGGAACTGATGTAATTGCCGCAAAGATCAGTGCCTCTGATCTGGAACAAATAATCATTCGGTCCCACCTTGCAAAAATCTTCGGTGTTTATCTCAGGAGCATGGAGGTGAATGCCAATTTCACGAAATTCATGGAGTTCATTCAACAGGGTGGAGAATCCGAACACTTTGTGCTGAAAAGTACGGGATTTGTTAGTGGGGATTTTGTTGTTTCCGTGCGACGGAAATTTTCGGGGAAGCGCTCCGCTGCCCTTGGCTCATCAACTATACTTGGGAAATTGAAAAACCCCGATCAGCTCGATCAGCTTCTGTTGAAGCACACATGTGGCAAGTTAGTGCAACGACCAATTGCCATCTATGCCAGTACCTTTCGTAATGCGCGGGTGATCGGAGCCATCATTCTCAACTTCCGAGATCGTAATTTCCGAGCGTATCAGCGAGAAGGCATTCGCAAGGATTTCCAAGAGGATTTCGGCATCCCGATAGGGGCATTCATTCGTTATCAGGAACCTTCGGAAAAGGAACTCTGCCAGTTGTTTCTTGAGAATGAGGTACGGAGAAAGACTGCACGCATCGGTGTCCGCTTGGATAGCACAAAAAAGGCATGGGATTTGTATGCCAAACTTGCTGAGCTGGGCATTCTTGAACCCGAACTAGAGGAGGAGATAATCACTTCCCACTGCTTCAACCGATCGTGCGAGATGAAATACAAATCACAAGATGCGAGACAAGGCTTTTGTAATGATTGCGGGTACCCTCTCTGCGACAAAAACGATATCACCATAAGTTCAATCAGCGAGGAGCACATTGCGCAATGGCTTCGTAAGAAAGCGAAGCAGCATGGATTCAATGCCATTCGCATTGTGAAGAGAAAAATCCTCTCCAAAACCGTGTTTATTCTTGAAATCGTGAAAGGCAATAAACAGATGATATTTATGCCGATCACGAGTTCGCCGAACGAGCATTTTCTTGAAGTGCTCTCGGCTCGATATCCCGATGTATGCATTATTACATCCAAAGACAACATCGATGCATTTTCAGCTGTCAATGTTCACGCCATCAGGCTTTTTGAAATTTTTCATGATCTCGAAGTCCAGAATAAGCAGGTGCTCACTCGCAGTAGTCAGAAGATCCGCAGGAATGTTTCGGGACGCATAGCACAACGTGCTGAGAAAGCTGCTGAACATCTTCAGAGCGATGATTATTATCTCAGGAAGAATCGCATCGCTAAGAATCTCGGAGCAGAACTGTTTGAAGCGGATTGCCATGCGCTGCTGCTGGCAATGTTTGGTTCCTCGATTTGGCTTGGGACAAAAAGCAGAGGGGAAGCCGTGCCAGATGGACGCTCAGTTTTCCCGTATTTTCCAAGCATTGGAATTGATAAGGGCTGTTTTGCATGGGATACGAAGTTCACAAGTGAAAGACGGTCCAAAATCGGTGGACCACTGAAGAGCCAAAAATATGTTTCGCAACTCTATACCGAGCCTGTCATTCGCGGCAAAAGTGGGAAAGGCCTTCTCTTCGTTTCGAACAAAATGGAGCAAACTTCTTTCCGTTCCACAGCATTGGGAATCGTTAAAAAGAAGAGGGTGAAAGTGTCATATATACAATCGAAGCATCTTCTGGCCATCTATCAGCATTTCCTCGATCATCGGCAACAGATCGATGATGATGAGCGGGCAAAGAAATCTTTTTTCACAATGCTCAAAGATTTACTGACGAGTACAAGTAAACAAAATGGAGGTAAGGTATTAGTCCTGAGCGATGACATGCTCAATAAAATACTGGAAGAAAACGAACATAGGCTACAGACACCGCAATAAGTCGGAGGCTACTAATGACAATTTTCCGCCTTCCTCCAACCGGCATCTACCGCCTCTTGCTCGGAGCAGAACCATCGCTCCCCTGCAGCTTCATTAATCTGTGTCTGGTTATAGCTCCCACAACCAGGCACATGGTAGATCTTCTCCTGCTTGCTGGAGATATTGCCCTTGATCTCGCAGGAATCATTCACTGGTTCTTCCTCCTCCAGTGCAGGAGACTGCTCAGGTTCGGGTGTGTCTGTTGCATCGGTTTCCTCCAGAAGCCTCCAGACAATCCATACAACATCTTTCCGGCTCATCCCTGTACCGACATTCACGTTGTTGCTGAAGAGCACTTGGTTGCTCTTGGCGTGACTCAGGTACGGCTCGTACCACGCTCCGCTGGCGGATACGTCGCCCGAGATCTCGAGTGCGACGTAGGCCATCTTGAGTGCCTCCGCAAAGTTCACGGGCTGCTCTGGCTTGAAGGAGCCGTCTGGATATCCCTGCACGATCCCTTGCTGTTTTCCGTAGCGAATGTAGGGCGTGTACCACGCATTCTCATCCACATCTTGGAATCCCGTTGGGTCGGAGACAGAAGTGACATCGCTACCCTTTGCTCCTAGGACGATCTTGAGGAATTCGGCACGGTTCACAGTCCTGTCCGGTCCGAACGTGCCATCGGGATAGCCGCTCAAGACGCCGCTCTCCTTGCCCCACTGGATTGCTTGGGCATAGGGATGTGAAGAAGATACGTCGCTGAAGGTTGCGCTGCTGCTTCCGTTGCAGCTATCCCAGAGACCTCGGTTCTCCTCCCGCGCTTTTTTCTCAAGTTCGTTGTACTCCTCCAATCTCGGATGCGGGTACTGCTTGTAGCTGTAGGCGTACCCCTCCTCGATCATCGTGGCACCGATGTCCTCGCCATCCAGATCGACGTACCGCAGCAGCCGTCCGTACTTGTCCCGCTCCTCGGCAGGATTCTTCTCCAGCATCACATCTTCTCCCTCCAGCAGTTCTTTGAGCTTGGTACTCGCTTCTTTCCCGAAGCATTGGACGGGCTTGCGCGGGTCGACGGTCTCGGGGGTATCGATGCCGATGATGCGAACTGTTTCTTCGACAGCAAGCTGTACCTTGAATGTATCGCCGTCAACCACGCGCGTGACGGTGCCCTGCTCGCCTTCCGCGAAGGTGAAGACTGGGAAGAGAAGAGTGATAGAGAGGATCACAGCAGCGATCGCTCTCTTGCCGGTGATAGGGAACGGTAGACTCATAAGGAGAAGGGAAGGAGATATGCCCAAAGGAATGGCGGAACTTCACAGAAAGGCCAGGGCAATTGTACTCGATAGTAACGCTTTCGCTAGTAGCAATCACGTCACTACCTAAGGCGATACAAACGATATAGCGTTTCTAGTCAAGTATTGTGCGCTTTTTCGTATGACCCAGTTCCCCAAAATCCTCAGCATCGGCGAAGTGCAACGCATCCTTGGAGTGTCCCGCTCCCGGGTGGAAGAGTTTATCCGGCAAGGCAAGCTACTTCATCAAGACACTCTCGCTGGTAAAATGTTTCTTGAGAGCGATGTGATGGCTTTCAAGCGTGACCGGCAGCGGCGAGCGAAGAAAGATCCTCGCATCAAAGGAGGGCGCTGATTACTCTTTACTCTCTGTTGCGAGCGACACCTTCCCGCCCTTCAAGATGAGCTTGTTTCGCAGGCACCCGAGCAACTCCCGCTTCTCCTCGGTCTTCCCGTCCTTCAGGAGGTATTTCGCATATGTCCGCACGTCCACCTTCGGCGCCTTCACACCCATGCTCTGTCCCAGGATACCGCTCGAGAACCGTTCGTAGCGGGATACCTCCTCCTGCAGCTTCTTCTTCATGCCGACCTTGTCGAGATCGATCGTATCGATGAGGGCAAGGAGCTGCTCGAGGAGCACGTCTTCCCTGATCGAAGGTTCATGGCAGTCGTGGGTCTTGGAATCGCAGCAGACGTAGTAGATGTACGTCTTGATGCTTCCATCCTTGAGCTTCTTATGCTTCTCCTCCGCCGTGATCCCCGAGCCGCACCCTCCGCACGTCATCATTCGCGTGTAGGCGAACTCCTTCGTCCCCCATGCTTTCTTCGGTGCCAGATCCAATACTTTCCCTGCTTCTTCAAAGAGATGCTGAGGCACGAGCGGCTCGTAATCTCCCTTGTACCAGTTGCCGCTCCCGACCGGATACTCGAATTTTCCCGTATAGAAGGGATTTCTCAGCATCCTATAGATCATGCTGAGCGTGATCGTCCTCCCCAGCTTCGTCGTGAATCCCACTTCCTGCATCCATCGGTGGAGTTGTCGCCCCGACGTGTGTTGATAGGCCACCTTCTCAAAGGCCTGCTTCACGAATGCTCCTCGAATCGGATCAGGTACGACTCGGTTCTTTTTGTCCTCCGGGCGCTTTTCTAGTGCGTAGCCGAGCGCAGGGATACATGGACGATGTCCCATCTCCGCTCGCGTCTTCATACCCCGTTTCGTATTGATTCCTCGATTGTCATTCTCCAGCTTCGCTTGCGAACAAAGGATCATGAGGAGAAATTTCTCATTCGGATTGTTGGTAAATCTCTGTCCATGTGTGCGGATCTCGATCAGATGACCTTGGTCCATCAGGTCGACGACTGAACCCAGATCCCCGGCGTTTCTGCTCAGACGGTCAGCTGCCCATGTCAGCACGCCCGAGAACATGCCCTCCCGAATGTCGCCAAGCAATTGCTTGAATATAGGCCGCGCACCCGATGCCTTCGCAGAATGGCTTTCACGGCGCACTTCGGCGATTTCCAAGCCTTCTCTCTTGGCGAGTTCCAGCATCGCTTTGATCTGCGAATCGATACTGAGTGCTTGCCGCTCGTCGTCCTCGGATGATTTCCGGGCGTAGAGGCAGTAGCGAACCGTTCCGGGGATCTGCTCCGGCGGAGGAGTGAGATCGATATGTGACGCTATGACGGTTGGTGTTTGTGGAGCCTTTTTTCGGCTCAATGTAGTAGTTGTCATGAAGAATGAAGAAAGAAATAGGCAAAGTTATGGCACCCTCACGTTTGGGTATTTCTCGGTGAGGGCGCGATAGTTTTTCATGATCGCAAGCACCTCTTCGCGCGATAGGCCAGAGTGATGGCAGACCACGGGAAGATCAAACATATTCGTGACGCCGGATGCTCTGACTTCTTCGTAGGCCATTAACATTTCCTCGGTGATGATGGGAGTAGCGGTATTCATGCTGGTGAGGGGTGGAAAGGCATACGAGCTATCGATGAATATCGACGCAAACGACACGGGATTCAGGATGAATTTTGAGCGCAGCTTTTACTTCTCGAAGCCATTGATTGTCTTTCTTCCGTTCGGTTCGCCATTTCATCCATCCTTCCACGATGAATGTTTCCCACTCATGCCACCACCCGTCTGGCGTCACCATGGCTGCAGGTAAAATCTCTTTCAGGTTTTTCTTATCAAGAAGCGTCGCAGCTGCGATGACATCGTTTGGAAAATGCCCCCACCGTCCGCCGATTTCATACCAATCCCACTTCGCTTGTGGATTGAAAGTCTTGATGGAGAAGAGTCCTTTTTTGTCGATCCCTCCGAGGCTTCCTTTCCAATCCTCCATACAGGATGTGAGCGCTTTCCGGTTGCTCCTCTTCACCCCGTAGTGCTTTGCCATTGCCGCGATCTCACCTGCATCCAGATACTCCTTGTATGGGGGTACTTCCTGTTCGTCGCTGTAGAGCCGCAGTGCCTTGGCGACCGCTTCTTCGATGTCTCCTTCCTTGGGGATGAAAATGTAGACGCAGAAGTGCATAGAATTGTTGGGAATGGCTTATACACAGCAATGCCGCAGCACCCCCTCCGTATCCAGTCAAAAGACCCTTTTGCCTTCCGTCTGGAACCCCTCAAATCTCTCTTTCTCCTTACATCCTCTGAAGAATGTCCCAATGCCGACCCTCGCCATCGCCCGGCTCGTTGATCTCGCCACGGATACTGTCCCATCCGGTTACGGAGCCATCGTCTCCGATAAAACAGATGCCGAAGGACTGCATCTTCTCCTCCAGTGCCTTCAGGACGAGAAGCGAAAAAGCATCAGCCAAATCGTCATATTTCTCGATGCCGAAGTTCGTGAGTTGATTGATGAGATCCTCGGCTCCCTGTCTCGGAAAAAGCACCTGTCCCGACTGCACTGCGTGGGAGGTGAGTGCGAGTCTCCCGCGTTTGTCCTGTCCCTTCACCTTCACGGCCTCAGCGTCGCATTTTTTCTCCTTCAAGTGCTCCACGAGAGAGGACTGATAACCGACGTCCTCGATGTAGAGCTTGGATTCCTGACCGTTCCCCGTTACCTCTGCGACCTGCTTCGCGCGTTGCAGTGTGTCGAGGGCTGTCAGTCGCTCGTTCACGGGGTTCGGCAGGATATAAATTTGAGTCTTGCCTTCGATGTAATAGAGCCGTGCCGAAACCATTGCCGTATAATCGGCGCTGTCGTTGAGAGAGATTGCGAGGTCAATTCCTGTCGCCGTGTGCATGAAATGCACTTTGTTGCCGCCGCTTCCGGTGGACTGCTCTTTGGGGAACTCATCGTAGTACTGAATCCACTGCGGATGGATTACCCGCTCGGCATTGGAGAGGATCGTCAGGAGAAACTCACGATGCCATGCCGCCTCACTCCCGATGCGCGTGCGCTCGTCATCGATTGCTTGCTGTGTCGGGTATTTCCCCGGCCAGAGCGTTTTGCCATCGACATCGAGGAGCGGATATTCCCTGTATTTCCCCTTCATGGAGCCGTCTTGAATATGTTTTTCGAATTTCTTCAGCAGGCAGTCTTCGTGGAGGAGATTTCCGATCACAAATGTGCGCGTCTTCGGTCCACCTGCCGGGATCACCTCGCCCATGAGCCATTGGTACGTCTTCTCTCTTCCTTCTTTGGTCTTCACCGACTGTAAATCCTCGATATCATCGCAGATGATGAGTTGGGGGCGGTGCTGCGCGTGCCGGATACCGCGAACGCTTGTCTCTGTGGATGCAGCTGTAATACGTGCCCCCAGGAGCGGCAGGACGATGGAGGAGGAGTTCCATTCGTCCTCACGCTCATCGAATGGTCCAAGGTCTTTTCTGAGAAGCGGATTCCGTTCAATTTCGTCTTTCAGATTCTTGAGGTGCTGGCGGGCTTGGGATTGCGTCTGACCGAGGATCAGCACGAACTTGATCTCCAGTTTTCCAAGAATCGCCCACAACGGAAAAGAGAGACTCACAATTGTTGACTTAGCAGATCCACGGAATGCCGTGATCGCTGTGAGTTGCTGAGTATCATCTTCGGTAGAATCGAATATCTCATACTGGAACGGTGCCGTCGGGCATGTCACGTAATGCCCGAAATAGACGTGGAAGAAATAGAAGTGGCTCTCCCGCGTGAGACCACGTCGAAACTTTTGGTCTTTGAGGACGCGCGAGAGGATATCCGGAGTCAAATGGTCAGAAGGCATGGCAAAAGAGGAATGAATTAGAATTCCATATGAAGGATGTCTCCATAAGAACCATTGTCACGATCACCGCTGTGGTCGGGGTAAAAGAATCGATCATGCTCGCGCTCCTCCGCGAGAGCGGACTTCGTGAGGCCTTCGTTGAGTTTCCAAATGTCTGAGTGATGCGTATGTCCTTTAATTTCCAGAAGCGGGAGCATGAGAGTGGCAAACGCGTCAGCAAGATCGTCGTAGCGCTCACTCCCGAAGCCCACGAGTTGCTCTATGAGCCGCTCGCAGCCGTGCATTGGGAAATGCACCCGTCCCGATTGGATCATGTGCGAGGCGAGCGCGAGCCTTGCCCGCTTGTCCTGCCCCTTGGTCGGGACGCCGATGACGTGAAATCCCTCCGCATCCAATTCCTCGATCAGACCACGTTGGAAGGCAACGTCCTCGACGTGGAGCGTCGTTTTCTCGCCACCTCCGAGCACGAGTGAGAGAGATTTAGCACGTTGGATCGTTTCGAGGAACGTCAGATGCTCGTTCACGGGATTCGGGAGGATGTAGACATGCATGTTCTCGCCGAATCCGTACATCCGTCCCGAGACCATCGCGGTGTTGTCGGCGGAATCCTCCTTGGAGATTGCCGGATCGATCCCTGTTGCGACTTTGCGGAACCGGAAATCTTCGTCCCCGGTAGGGAGTTCCCTGTAGTACGTGATCCATGAAGCTTGGATCAGGCGTTCCAAGTCCGGAATGATTCGGAGCATATATTCTCTTTGCCAAGCGGCTTCGCTGCCGACGCGTCGCCGTTCGGCTTCAATCGCCGCCATTGTTCTGTATTTCCCCGGCCACAGACACTTTCCCTCCTTGTTTAATAAGGGGTATTCCCGATAGATCCCTTGCAGGTTCCCGTTCGCGATCTCCCGCTGCAAACGCTTCAGGAGACAGTCTTCGTGAAGGAGGTTTCCAACGAACACGATACGCGTCCCTGTATCGCCAGCGGGGATCAGTTCGCCTTTCACCCACGCATACGTCTTGTCCCTGCCTTCGCGGGTTTTCACCGACTGCAAGTCCTCGATGTCATCACACACAATCAGATCCGGGCGGTACTCCTTGTGCCGCAACCCTCGGACGGATTGATCGATGCTGACCGCCATGATCTTGGCGTTGTAATTGCTGATCACGAGACAGCTATTCCTCCATTCGTCCTCCTCCTCTCGGAACGGCCCCAGATCGCCCCTGAGCAGCGGGTTGTTTTCCAGTTCCTCTTTGATGTTCTTGAGGTGTTGCCTCGCTTGGGCTTGAGTTTGCCCGACAAGCAGGATGAATTTCTTGCCCGGTGTCCCAAGGATCGACCAGAGAACGAACGACATGTTCATGATGGTCGACTTGGCAGATCCGCGGAATGCGGTGATGACGATGGTCTGCAGTCCGTCATTTTCGGTTATCCGGAACATTTCTTTCTGGAACGACGCTGTCCGGTATTTCACGTAGTGGTGGAAGTAGCAGTGAAAGAAAAGTTCGTGATGATCGCGGGTCAGATGGCGGCGTGCTTTCTTGTCATGCAACATCAGCTGCAGGAGCCGCTGCAGGCGGGGAGTCCGCGGGTTGTCCATGGATATTAGGGGGAAGAGAAGTCGAAATTTCCTCATCAGAAAAAGACGCGAGTCTCAAAGCCTCGGTGATCGCGGCCTCCTGTTCGGGCGTGAGCACATCGTTCTCTGTTTTGATTTTTGCCGTCACTTCGAGTTTGTTGTTGTAGTTGGCATTCCGATGCTTGAGCCAGTACATGACAGCACCAAGGTTGCCGTCCCGGATTTGGGAGAGGAGCTGGCTCTCGGCCATGTCGGAAACAAGGCTCGTGCCGTCTTGGAGCGCTTCGTCTGCGGACGCGGCGAATGCAGGATCCTCTTTCCGCCAGCGGTAGTACGTGGCGCGGCTGATACCCGCCTTCTCACAGACGACTTGAACGATGGGCATCTTCCGAAACTGCTCGAGGAGCAAGGCCTGCTCCTGCGCCTTCCGTGCGTCCACGACGGCCTTGTGGGTTACGTGACGGTTCGTCATGGTCGGGAGGGGGAGAAAATGACCTTCGCGGCGATTCCCGTTGCTTTCTCAAAACGCTCACAGACAACCCCGCAGTACTCATGTGAAAGTTCCACGCCGATGCATCGCCGTGACGTCTCTTGGCATGCCAGCAATGTTGAGCCGGAACCGAGGAAGGGGTCGTAGACGATGTCTCCGGTGCGCGTCCCGTTGAGGACGAGACGACGCAAGAGCGCCACGGGCTTGCATGTGGGGTGGAGGTCGCTTTTGTGCGGTTTGGGGTGGACGAGCACCGTCCTATCACTGCAGCGGATGCGTTCGTGAGTCCCATGCCACCCGTAGGCGATGAGTTCATGTTGCGGATGATGGTCGAGCCTCCCCGCGATGGGTTGAGTCTTCACCCACACGAGGAGCTGCGAGAGCTTGAACCCTGCATCCTGCATGCCCTCCCGCAGCGCGAAGATCATCCGGTCGCAGTTGAAGCAGTAGATCGTGTTCTTTCCTACCAAGTGCGGCCTCACGGTCTCCAGCCACTTCTTCGTGAATGTGCGGTACTCCTCGTCAGTTTGGAGATGATCGTTGACGATGGGCACATGCCTTCCTTTGTGTCCGGAAAAGTCTTCCTTGGAGGCTACGTAGTCGATGCCATAGGGAGGATCGGTCAGGATCTGGCGTACCTTCGCCTTGCCGATGACTTGTGTCACAAACGTCGTATCCGTGGCATCCCCGCATCCGAGGATATGATTTCCGAGTCGCATGATCGTGCCTGTGGTAATATGGAGCTTCGTCATGACTTGAGGGTGAAGGGGGAAAGGCCGAGCGCCTTCGCTCGCTCCAGGATGAGATCAGTGAACACAGGTTCGATCTCGCAAAGGAATGCCCGCCGTTTCATCTGATGGCACGCCACCATCGTGGAGCCGCTCCCAGCCGTGAGGTCTAGTACGATGTCGCCGGGTTTCGTACATCTCCGAAGAGGCTTCTCGTGCAAGGTTGGCGGCTTCTGCGTCGGGTGCTGGTACTCCGTCGAGTGCAACCGCTGGCATGCCCAGATCTGGAAGAGGGAAAGGATGTCGTCAATCTGGCGGTTGCCCGAACCCACCTCTTTGTCGAGGATCTCCGAGAGGTTTGTCGGAGTCGGCGCGAGGTAGGGCGTCCCCACGGTCCCGTACACAGCAATCTCCATTGCCTTGTTGAAAGCTATGCCGGGCGTGAGGGAGAAATTTCCCTTCACCCATGCGCAGAGACGGCGGTGCGTGATACCGAGCTCCCGATAGAGTTCCTGCACAAGCCACGTCCAGTTCTCATCACACCAGAAGAAGCAGTGGAGATCCTTCTTTCCCGCTGCGAGCGCGTTTCCAAGGATGGCCTTGAGGAATGCCCCGTACTCTTTCTCGCTCTTCCGGTCGTTCGTCTTGCCGCCATACGCTTTGCGCTGGCTGATGCCCTTGTCGTAGCTCAAGCCAATATTGAAGGGTGGGTCGATGTAGAGCATGGAGGCCTCCTCCTTCCCCATGAGCCTTCGGACGATTGCCGGATCTTGGCTATCCCCGCAGATAAGGCGGTGGGGGCCGATTGCCCACATGTCCCCAGTTCGTGCTTTCGGCTTCTTGATCTTCTGCAGTTCCTTCTCGACATCGAAGTGGTCGTCCTCCGTCTCAAGGAGCCCGTCCCACGCTCCCGCGAGTTCATCGGCGGTGAAACCGACGTCGAGGAGGATGTCCGAATCGAAGGCCTTCAGCGCTTGCCAGTCCCACTCCCCGGTCGAGCGGTTGAGCCTCAAATTCAATTCCTTCTCGCGCTCCAGCGATGGAATGTTCACGTACACGACCGGGATAGTCTTCATTCCAAGTCGACGCGCTGCCTCGAGCCTCATGTGACCCCCGATGACCACGTTCTTACGTCTTGGGGCACCGTTCACGATGATCGGGTCGACAAAGCCAAATCGGGAGAGACTGTCTTGGAGCGTTTGGAGTTGTGTCTCGTTCCAAGTGCGGGGGTTGTAGGAGGCGGGACGAAGCGCACCGATCCGAGCATCCGTAACAATGAGGGCGGTACATGGTTTGATGACGTGAGTCATGGGCCGAGGGGAAAAACAGGTTCAGTTTAAAAAGGCCCAACCAAAATATCTGTCTCGGACACACGGGCGCCGCAGAAAATTGTGTTCCAATTATATTTTCATCTTTTTCCGCATCCTCTCCTCGCGTTTTTTGGTAGCCTCGTGTTTTCTCTTGCAATAGTCCATGCAGAACTTCGGATTTTTCGTGTTCGGTAACGGCTCAAATAGGCTGCCGCATTCGACGCAGGAAATGCATCCCATTCCCTCCACGCCGAGGAGTATTTCCTTCAGTGTATTTCTATCATTTTTCCAAATCAGCAGGAACTGCTGCAATTCGTAGACCATGTAATTACAATCTTCCGCATTGATGAGGGCATTCACGGATGCCATTCGCTGATATGTCTTGAATGCTTTTCGCCTCGATCTCCATTCATTGAACACTGATTGATCCGCAAGGAAAGAGCGCCACTTCTTGATGGTTTCAATAGTCATGCCGTGTCGCTTTGCGATTGCGTCCGCTTCCAAGCGGAGCTTCTTCGCTTCCTCCGCTTTGAAGTGTGAATTCCAATCCCGCTCAGCCTCTCGCGTGTTCTGCTCATTTTCCTTGAGGTAATGCTCGATGAGTTCCTGTTTCTTCGTATCCCAAGAGCGACCCATTTCCTTGGTTTCCAGATAGAACGCAAGGAACCGGTAGTACTCCCGGATGCGTTGGCGGGTTTCTTCGTTGAGTATCAATTGAGACAGACGGACGTCAAAGTCACATCTGCCACATCTCTCCAGCGCAATTTTGACGGCGTAGAGTTGGTGTCTGTCGTAGAGATAGCTGAACATCTCAACTTCATTTGGGTCCCGTACGAAATCAGGAGAACAATGTTGTTTCCAGGGTATATACGGTTCAGAGGTAGGGATGTGCACCATGCCGTGCGCTTCATAAAATTTCAACCAGTCGTGGGTATTCCCCGTCATCAGACCGTTTCTCATGTAATACGATTGTTCGTCTACGCTGAGGGGTGCGTGGGCAGCGAGCTGATCGGCACAGACATAGCATTCAGTCACTCTTCCGTTTTTCATCTTCGTGATTTTCCGCATTTCACCGACTCCGTGCTCGATGCGGAGCGCGGGGAAGAGCATGCCAATTTGATGGAGGTGCTCCAGTGTCTTTTCAGAAACTTGAACGCCATTGTCATGACAGTAGCTCTTGAAGAAAGAGGCACAAATGAGCGAACGCCAGTTATAGGGCGATTGATCGGGATGGCGATTGATCGATAGCTCGGTCCCACTCATGAAAATATTGTACATGTATCATCGGTTGTCCTTTAGTATTCATGCTATGGAAATACTACGAGAATGCTCACGGCGGGAAGTCCTTGAGTTCTATCTCTCCCGCGAGCGGGAGAAGGGTACGTATGCATCCCTTGAGGGCATTGATATCAACGATCCCAATGTAATTGATCGTCACTTTGCATCACATGGTCTCAAAATAGGAGTGATTCCGGGGTACAAATGTTGGAAATACGTGAAGCTCTTCAAAAAAGATTTATTGGAGTGTGCGATCGTGAATCATGTTTTCCCTCCCGAACGGCTACTCTCTGTTCTGAGCACAAAGAAGGAATTCCAAGAATGGAGGCCGCACAGGAAAACAACGTGGTACGAGATAATTGAACAAATGGAAGATCCCACCACCTATCCGAAAAAATGGGCTCTGATACTTCGTCCAGCCCTTCCGTCCGAAGACGGTGCGAAGTGGTATATCGAAGATGGAAGCGGTCGATCTATATGTTTCTTGCGACGTCTTCTCACCCTTGGGAAGGATGGGTTTGTCTATGCGTACATCGGAATTGAGCCGGATCAAAAGAGTGAATGGATACATCGGGAGATGCCGATGCTGTTCTCCTGCCATTCCTAAAAGATTCCCGGTTTTGATAGAGGAAGCACCCTTGACATGCTCCCTATCCCTTCCTATACTTAGCTACCCTAATCATTCCATTCTCTACCTATGGAAGACAACCTTGCCACCGCGCTCGTCTCGCTCACCCTCGACATCAGCCGATCGCTCCGGCAGGAGATATCGCATGGGTGCAGGAAGGGCGTAGGAAACCTCCTCCAGCTCCATGCCCTCGCGTTTATAGAAGAACATCCTGGCATCACCATGAAAGCGTTCTCACAGGCATTGCATGTCTCATCCCCTTCAGCAACGACATTCATAGACAGACTCGTGAAGGCCGGCTGGGTGAAAAGACTGTTTAATCCAAAGAACCGCAAGCTCGTTCTGCTCAGTCTCACGCCAATGGGGAAACGCATGCTCAGCAAGAACCGAGCAGAGAAGAGAGCCGTTATCCACGGCCTCATCAGCTGCATTCCTTCCAAAGACCAGCGTCACCTCCTGCAAATTCTCAATCGGCTCCTCAATGAGATCCAACGATCTTCTCAGATTGCGTAAATTCTTTTCCTCCCCCCTTCGCCATGAGTTCTGCATTCCTCCACAACACGCGGCAAATCTTTTCCCGATACGGCCTCCGATTGGGGGCTGGCATCGTGCTGCTTATCGCTGCAATCGGTGTGACCTATGCAGCGGTGTCTCCGAAGAGCAATGCGTACCAAACGACTGTCATCACGCGGGGGGATATCCATCGGTCTGTGGAAGCGGTCGGCACTGTTATCTCGGAGAATGATCTTGGATTGCAGTTTCGTTCTTCCGGCATCGTTTCGGAGGTTCTGGTGAAGGAGGGAGACACCGTCACTGCAGGGCAGCGTCTCGCCGCTCTCCGGGCCGGAGATATCGGAGCCGGTGTCTCGGCTGCGGCAGCCCATGCACGTGAGGCGGAAGCAGCACTTCGCGCCCTCCAAGAAGGTACCCGTCCCGAGGAAATCACCATCGCGGAAGCACAACTCGACAGCAAGCGCATGGGTTTGGATACGGCAAAGACGATATTGAGTACGGCAGAGGAGAGCCTTGCGGCCTCGCAAGCCAAATTGGAAGCACTCAAGAAAGAGGCAGATACCAGTCTCTCGAGCCAAGTCGGTATGGCGGGTTCCGTCGCATCGCAGAAACTCACAACGGTGGAGCAGGCTCTCAATGGAATTGATGATGTCTTCAATTCCTATGGTGTTTCAGATGTTGTCATCCTCATGGGCTCTTCAACTGACGGTGTTCTCCGTGCTCAAGTCTCCTCTGCCAAATCTGCTATCATGGCAGCCAAACAAGAGCAGAATCCGACCGATTATCGCGCGGCGTTGAGTCTCATGGATCAGGCACATGCCGCTATTCAGGGATCCGTTGACGCCCTGTCGACCGCCTATGATTTTCTCATCACGCTTCCTGAAACCCGCTCCCTTGCCAGAGAGGACAAGGAAACGTATAAGAATACGCTCGCAGCGAAACGCAGCACTGCCCAGTCAACCCTGACGGAACTCGATACCTGGGTGAAGGGTCTGAAGGACGCGTCCGCTGTGTACGACACGCGCATCGCTACGGAGGAAGGCAATCTTGCGACCGCAAAAGGCGCAAAAGAGAAAGCGGAAGCGGATATCCGGTCTTTGGAGATCGCCATTCGGATTGATGAAGCGAATCTCGCGCTGAAGCGGGCGGGGCCGCGACAGACGGATATCGATGCCGCTGAGGCACGCTGGCAGGCCGCCCGTGCAGATACGGCGCGTGCCAGTGCCAATTACACCGATACGCAGATCATTGCCCCCATTG